>CAZZDO010000008.1:18897-34009 GCA_964653205.1 uncultured Armatimonadia bacterium
AGCCACTGCAGCGGCTCCCAGGCGGCCTCAATCCCCGGGCGCAGGTCGGCGCCGTCGGCCGACACGACCCCGAGCGCCCCGCCCTCGAAGGCCTGCAGGAAGGCGATCCACTTCCCATCGGGCGACCAGTGCGGGCAGCAGGCGTGGAAGATGTCGTGGGTGGGGGGGACGAGTTCGGTCGGCTCTCCGCCGATCACAGGTATGCGCCACAGGCCCTGATCCTGGTCCTTGCTGTCGCGGCGGCCGTACGCGACCTGCATGCCATCGGGCGAGATGGCCGCGGTGAACACGTCGCCGGTGGTGGTCAACGCCCGGTGCTCGCCGCCCAGGCGCTGGTAGATCAGGTCGCCGCCTTGCACGTAGACGACCGCCTTCCCGTCAGGCGACCAGGGGGAGACATCCGGCCAGAACTGCGCGGTGACGCCCTGCTCGGCCAGTCTCAGGGAGGCTCCGCCCTTGAGGGCGTCGTAGAGCCACAGCTCGCCCTCCTGGGTGGCCATGAGCAGGTGGGTGCCGGTGGGGGAGGGCGCGGCGCCCTCGGGCTGGAGCGCGCGGTAGAAGATCGGTCCGCCCGCGGGGAGGATGGTGGGCAGGCGCTGGCCGGAGTCATCGTACTGGTACGCGAGCGTCCAGGGCCGCCGCTCATAGGCGGGGCGGCAGCCGGCCAGCAGGACAGCGGCAACGCAGGGGAGCGCCAGGAGCAGCGCCCGTCGGCAGGCAGGGAGCAACGGCCCTCACCTCGGTGGGGGGATGGGGAGTCTAGGCGCCCTCGGCGGCTTCGTCGTCGTCTTCGTCATGCTTGGCGACGCGGCTGGCGAGTTCCTCGGCCTTCTTGCCCAGCTCGGCGGCCTTCTCGCTCAGCTTGTCCACCTGCGCCTTGACGTTCTCGCTGGCCTTGTGCCCGGCATCGCTCAATTCGGTCTCGAGCTTCTCCGCGCCGGCGCGCAGGTCTTCGCGCAGTTCAGCGCCGGACTTGGGGGCCAGCAGCAGCGCGACGCCGGCGCCGATCATCGCGCCGATGGCCATCGTGCCGAGAACCCCCATCGCGTCCATGAAGCTGTTGCGGTCGTTGCTCATCCCACACATCCTTCTGCGGCGCAGACGACACGCCGCTAGGCAATCACGACCCTTCCCACTCGACGCTTGCCCACCTGCACGACTTCCCCGCCCTGCAGTGGCACTACAGCCATCTCATCCTCGATGACTTCCCCCTCGACTTTGACGCCCTTGCCGCGAATGAGGCGGCGGGCCTCGCCGTTGCTGCTCGCGAACCCGGCCAGCACGAGCAGCTTGATGAGGCCGATGGCGCCGTCATCCAGTTCGCCGGCCGGGACGGCGAGGTCCGGCATGTCGCTGGGCAGCTCGCCCTGGGCGAAGATGCGGTCGAACTCCGCGGCGGCGTCGTCCGCGGCGGCCGCGCTGTGATAGGTCGTCACGATGGACTTGGCCAGAGCGACCTTCGCCTCGCGCGGGTGGAGCGCCCCGGATTTGAGGTCGGCCTCCATCGCCTCGACCGTCGCGGCGGCCTGCTCGAGCAGGAGCCAGTAGTACATGCCCATCGCGTCGTCGGGGATGGACATGAGCTTGCCGAACATGTCGCCGGGGGCGTCGGTGATGCCGACATAGTTGCCCAGCGACTTGCTCATCTTCTCGGTGCCGTCGGTGCCCACGAGCAGCGGCCAGGTCATGACGACCTGCGGCTCCTGGCCGTAGGCCCGCATGATGTCGCGGCCGACCAGGAAGTTGAAGAGTTGGTCGGTGCCGCCGAGTTCGACATCGGCCTTGATGGCGACCGAGTCGTAGGCCTGCATCAGCGGGTACATCAGCTCAACGACGGAGATGGGCGTCTCTTCCTTCAAACGCTTGGCGAAGTCGTCGCGTTCCAGCATCCGCGCCACGGTGTAGTGCGACATGAGGCGCAGGACGTCGGCGACCGTCATCGGGTCGAGCCATTCGCTGTTGTAGTGGAGTTCGCACTTGCTGATGTCGAGCAGTTTGCCCACCTGCGCGGCATAGGTCTTCGCGTTCGCGTCCACTTGCTCGGTCGTGAGCATCGGGCGGGTCTTGGACTTGCCGGACGGGTCGCCGATGCGGGCGGTGAAGTCGCCGATGATGAAGACGATGGTGTGGCCGAGTTCCTGGAACTTGCGCAGGCGGCCGATGGGCACGCTGTGGCCCAAGTGCAGGTCCGGGGCGCTGGGGTCAGCGCCGTACTTGATGCGCAAGGGCTGCCCGCGCTCCAGCTTGGCCAGCAACTCCTCTTCACTGACGATGTCCACCGGGTGCGGCGGCGACAGCAGCGCGGCGAGTTGTTCCTTAGGCGACATGCGGCGAATCTCCGTGGGTGGGCATTGGCCCTGGATAGCGGTACCTCAGGCGTGGGGCCTGAGGTACCGGTGGACGCATGCGAACGGGCGCGACACTACTGCGCCGGGGGCATGACCTCGATGCCCTCTTCGCTGATGCTGATGTAGAGCAGAATGCTCACGACCTTGTTGGTCCCGGCGATGGGGACCCTGATGACCATGGGCTCGCCCGGCTTGGCGGTGGCGGCCTGTGCGGCTACGACGGCCGCGACCGTCGCGGGGGCAGGCGTGGTGGGCGCGGGAGTCGGCGCGACGTCCACGGTGGCTGTTGGGGCCGGCGTGGTCGGGGCCGGCGTCGTCGGCGCTGGAGCCGGCGTGGTCGGTGCCGGGGCCGGCGTGGTCGGAGCCGGTGTCGTTGGGGCCGGCGTCGTCGGAGCGGGAGTCGTGGGCGCCGGGGCCAGTGTGGTGGGCGCCGGGGCCGGGGCCGCGACGACGCCCAGCTCGATCTTGGCGATCAGATTGTTCGGCGAGAAGTCCGCGCCGCCCAGCGGGAAGGCATGGACGCGCTTGGTCTCGCCGCTGGGAAGCTGCACGCTGACATTGGTGGCGTGCATGTGCCAGTCGGGCTTGCCGACCAGTTGCTTGCCATCGGCGGTGGTGACGCGCAGTTCGCTGATCTCCCAACTGGGCTCCTCCGGGGTGCTCTTGTCCACCCACGTCGCCTCGATGGTCTTGATGCTCGCGGCGGGGATGGTCTGCTTGACACCGCTGATGTTGATCTTGATGGAGCCGAAGCCGTTGAGGCCGGTGCCCACGCCGGTGCCGTCCATGATGCCCAGGTCAGCGGCCTTGATGACGCCGCTGAGGGTCTCACCGCTGCGGAAGGTGATGGTGCCGGCGAGATTGGCAGGCTCCTGGGCGAGGGCCAGGGAGGCCAACAGCAGGACGGCTGCCAGGATGGTCAGGTGCTTGGTCATTGTCTTCACCTCATCATGTCATCTAGAGCAAGTCGAGTAACTCATCCACCGTCAGTTCGGCTCGCTTCAACAGGTCGTGCAACGTGCCGCGCTTGAGCGGATTGTGTTGCGGTATGGATAGGGAAGCGACGCAACCGGCCTTCGTCATGATCACATGGCTTCCCCGCTGGCGCACCTCGTCCCACCCGACACGCTTGAGGGCCGTCACAACCTCTCGGCCGCTCACTTGCGGCAGCCTGCTCACACAGTCACCTCAAGCTCACGGACGGGCACCGTGAGGGGCAGGCCCTGCTCGCGTCGCACCTCGAGGCAGAGTTCGATGGCTTCCCTGATGTTCGCCATCGCTTCCTCCTCGGTCTCTCCCTCGCTGATGCAGCCAGGGATCTCGAGGCACTCCACCACAAAGCCACCGTCCAGGTCATCTGGGCGTATCGTGACGTGTAAGGTAGGCATACGCGTCTCGTCTCCTGCTATGGTCGTCGCCGCGCCGCCAACGTCTCCAGGAACGCCTCCAGCCGCAGGCGGTTCCGGCCGTCGAGCGGTCCCGGGGCGTCGCCCTCGAGCGTCAGCAGCGGGCAGGCCAACTCCCGGCGGATGATCGTGTCCTGGATCTGCCGGAAGCAGAAGGCCTGGACATAGTGAATGACGCCATCCACCTGCCGCAGCGCCACCTGCCGCTTGATGTCCTCGAGGCGGCCGAAGATGTCGTACGGGTACGTATAGTGCCGGTACTGCTCGAGCAAGTCGGCGTCCAGGCTGTCGGCCATCGCGAACTGGCGCTGGATCTCATTGTACACCACCCGCGCGCCTTGGCCTTCGAGGAATTGGTAAAGATCGCTGTAGATGGGCGGGACGCCCAGGAAAGCGAGTCGCAGGGCCCTGGGAGCGCCGGCATCCTGCCGGCCAGCCGTTCCCGCACGGGCGAGCACCGCATCCACCTTCGCCTCGAAGGCCACCGGATCACCCTCGAAGTCGCTGCAGGACACCTGCAGGAGGTGGTTATCAGCCCCGCTGACGGTTCCCTCGCGCCACGTCAACTCGTCAATCCGCGCTACCTTTCGCCGTAACTCGCGCAATCCCTCCCGCACCTGCTCGGCATCCTGCCAGGACACTCCGAAGGCGGTGAGTAAGCGCTCGATCTCGCTCCGCAAGCGCTGCGGATCCCGGTCGTAGGGGAACGCGAACGGGATCGTGCGGACCCCGTGGCGCCGGAGCGTCTCCATCATCGCGTGGGTCTGGCTGCAATCGCCCTCGGTGACGACGATGACCTCGTCGAGGGCCTGCTCGCGCAAGACGCCGTAGATGCCCTTGATCCACGCGCAGGCGGTGCGCGGGTAGCCCTCCAGTTCGGCGCGGCGCACGAGGGCCATCGGGTCGGGCGCGGTGATGAACAGGTTGTTCAGGTCCACCGGCCGCCGCCCGGCCGCCAGCAGCACCTCGACCGGAATGCTCGTCGTGAAGCCGACGGCGCTCATGTCAGCGCACACCCAACAGGCGGTGGCACTGCGGAATCACGCGCACGGTACGCAGCTGCCGCGCCGCCGCATCGGCCAGGGCGAAGAGCGTCTCCTGTGATGGCGGGCGGACCGGGCCAATAGCCGTGGCCGGCTGCAGCACGACCCGCATGGTCGGGTCGAGGCTTGCCAGGTGGGCGCAGTGCTCCGCGAAGTCGTCGGGCTCGACCGCGTCGGTCAGCACGATCTTGGCGAAGCGCTCACCCTCGATGGCTTGCCAACAGCGCGCGAAGTCGTCGAACGGGATCGGCTCGCGCATGGTCACGGGGAGCTTGTAGTCCGCCGCGACGATGTCCACGACGGGCGCGACTTGCGCCATGGCCGCGGGGGCGCAGCAGGCGGTGTCAAGGTACACCAGCAGCCCGAGGCCATGGATGAGGGCGGCGAGTTCGGCCACGGAATCCGGATGACGAAGTGGCTCGCCGCCGGTTATGGACACGGAGTGGTGCGGCGTGAACTGCACCAGCTCGCGCACGACCTCGGCCACGTCCTCGGTGGTCAGTGGGTTAGAGACCGTCTCCCACTGATTGCTTCCCGGCACGCGCTCCAGGCGGCATGAGCCGGTCTCGCCGCGCGCCTCGGGCGTGTCGCAGTACTTGCAGGTCAAGTCGCAGCCACGGAGGCGCACGAAGACCTGCCGGAGTCCGACATGGGGGCCCTCGCCCTGGAAGGAGGAGAAGATCTCGGCCAAGGGGGCGGTGGCGCTCATCGGGCCGGGCGCACCTTCGTCGCGGCGTGTTCGCAGGAGGCGATCTCCGCCACGTAGGCTTCCGCGATGGCCTTTCCCAGGGCCGCGGCGTTGATCTCGACCTCGCGCAGGCCGATGGCCGGCACCGGGGCGCCGTCGGGGTCCACGTTGATCGCGAAGTGGATCAGGCCCGAGGTCGGCGAGACGGCCGCGATGGAGATCGAGAGCTTGCGCTTGCCGACGAACAGGTCGTCGCCCTTGCGGATCAGCTCGGAGAGGTTCCGGCGCCGGGCGATGACCTCCTTGGCCAGGCAGACGAGCAGGTGCTGGCGGGCGACCACGAGGGGCAGGTCCACGCCCATGTGCTCGATGATGAAGTGCAGCATGGACTTGGCGCGGATCATTGCGCCCGCCTGCAGGTCCTCGAGGTCAAGCATGTGCTCGGGCGTCACGTCACAGCCGCCAGTGAAGACGGCGATGGCGTCGCCCTCAACGCCGAAGGTGTCGGCGATCCAGCCCGAACGGAGCTGAGAGCCGTCATAGAAGATGTTCTGGCCGCGCGCGATCTGCATGGTGTCCCCCGTGGGTAGGTGGCTCAGGGAAGAGAACGGCGCGGCTCCGAGGGGGCCGCGCCGCAGTCGGGCACCAACTCAGCCCTGCTGTTTGCGGCGGCTGCCGCGATAGCGCATGTATTCCAGGGCCACGATGGGCGCCGGGATGTCCGTGTAGGTTGAGAGCTTGTCGAACGAGCGGTTCAGGTGGGTGAAATGCAGTTGCTCGGCGTCCGGCTCGGCCTCGCGGGCCTTCTCCTCGGCGTCAGCGATGATGGGCAGGGCCCGGATGAGCAGGCGGGCCAGTTGCTCGGCGAAGCGGCGCTGCTGGGTCTCGCTGAAGAGCTTGTGCATGTCGGCGCTGAGGTTCTCCCACACGCCGAGCGCGCCCTTGTGCTCGGAGCGGAACTGCGCCTGGTCCAGGGTGCGGTCCGCCTGGGCCTGGTGGCGCTGCTTGTACCGCTCGTAGGCTTCGGCGTGTTCGCCCTCCACGACGAGGATGTCGAGGCGCTTGCCGGCGAGGCGCTGGATGATCGCAGAGATCTGCGTCTTCTTGGCCGGGGTGGTCAGGTAGCCGGCCATGCGCATCTCGGCGGGCTTGAGGCCCAGCACGAGGGTGTCCTCGTCCACGGTAAGCGGCACGGCGGCCTTGGCCGCCTCCCACAGGCTGCGGTCAATGTCCCCCTTGCGAAGCTCGATGTTCACGTTCTGCCAGAGGCCCGCCAGATCAAGTTCCTCGGACATGGGAGCAACCTCGCGCAGTTCGCGGGGCGAACTGATGGTGTGAGCGGACAGGTCAGGCGACCGGCGCATCAGTTGACACGGTACTGCCGCGTTCTGTACCATATCGCCGGGCCTTCGGATTATAGCAGAGCCTTCGGGCACTGTAAACGCAGCCAGCCCACGAGAACTCCCGTTGATCACGTACAATCCCACCAAGATCATCTGCACGCTCGGCCCCGGATCGTCTGACGAAGAGACGCTGCGCCGCATGCTGTCGGCGGGGATGGACGTGGCGCGGCTGAACTTCTCGCACGGCACCCACGAGGAGCACGCCGAGGTCTTCGCGCGCTTCCGGGGCGTGGCCGAGGGGCTGGGCTGCCATGTCGGCGTCATCGCCGATCTGCAGGGCCCAAAGATCCGCACCGGTGAGTTGGCGGGCGGGAAGGCCGTCGAGTTGGTCCCCGGAGCACAACTGGTCATCTCGACCGAAGCGTGTGCCGGCACCACCGAGTGCGTCTCGACCACCTACCAGAACCTGCCCCAGGATGTGGCGCCCGGCGCGCGCATTCTGCTGGACGACGGCCGCCTGGAACTGCGGGTCAAGGCCAAGACCCGCACGGAGGTCACGTGCGAGGTCGTCGTCGGGGGGATGCTGGACGAGCACAAGGGCATCAACCTGCCCGGTATCGCGGTGAGCGCGCCCTCGTGCACCGAGAAGGACCGCGAGGACCTCGCGTTTGCCCTGGACCTGGGGGTGGACTACGTCGCGCTGAGCTTCGTGCGCTCCCCGGCCGACATCCTGGAGCTGCGGGGGCTGTGTCGGCGGCAGGGTGAGGCCATCCCGATCATCGCCAAGCTGGAGAAGCCTGAGGCCTTGGCGCACCTATCGGAGGTCGTGGCCGCGGCTGACGCCGTCATGGTGGCGCGGGGCGACCTGGCGGTGGAACTCAGCCCCGAGGAAGTGCCCGTCTGGCAGAAGCGGATCATCGCCGAGTGCGCGGCCCAGAACAAGCCAGTCATCACCGCCACGCAGATGCTGGAGTCCATGCGCGACAACCCGCAGCCCACCCGCGCCGAGGCCTCCGACGTGGCCAACGCGATCTTTGACGGGTCGGACGCGGTGATGTTGTCAGCCGAGACCGCCGTAGGCAAGTACCCGGTGGAGACCGTCGCGATGATGCGCCGCATCGCCGCCGCGGCCGAACGGGAGCAGCGGCGCTGGCATCGCGGGGAGGCATGTGCGCCGGGCGGGCAGGAACTGACGATCCCGGAGGCGATCAGCGTCGCCGCGGTGGACGTAGCGGCCCACATCGGCGCGAAGGCTGTCATCGCCTTCACGGAGTCGGGCTCGACGGCGCGCATGGCGTCCAAGCGGCGGCCCGCGGTGCCGATCCTGGCCTGCACGCCGCTGGCGCCGACGGCGCGCCGGTGCAGCCTGTACTGGGGCGTGGCGCCGGTCGTCGTCCCGGCGGCTGAAGACGCGGAACAGATGATCGCGCGGACTTGTCAAGAAGTGCGCCGCCTGGAACTCGTGGCAAGCGGCGACCGCGTCGTGTTCACCGCCGGGGTGCCCATGGGACAGCCGGGCAGCACGAATACCCTGAGTGTTGAGGTCATCGAGTAGCGACGCCATTCATGGCGCCCGGGCGCCATGAACGGTGCCGGGCGCGATGAATCGCGCCGCTACAGTGCATCCTATGAAGCTCACATCGCGCGCAATCACCATACTGCTTTTGCTACTGCCGGCCCTGGCCGTCGCCCAGGCGCCGGCGGGGCTGACTCTGGCCGTCAACGGGCGGCTCATCGAGACCGACCAGCCTGCGATGCTCGTCGAGGACCACCTGTTCATCGGGTCCGAGGTGCTCGCCTCGGAGTTGGGCCTGCAGGTGTCCGTGGACAAGGGCCTGTGGCACGTGCGGTGCTATGGCCATGAGCTGCTCTTGCGGGTCGGGGAGCGGACGTACATGGCGGATGGCACCCAGGGGCAGAGCGTGGTGGCCCCGCTCCAACGCGAGGACGAGTTGTACGTTCCCGCGCCGCTGGTCAACCAAGTGCTGCCGCTAACGATCACGCACGAGGGCGCGGCGTGGCAGGTGCGATCGCCGTTGGCCAACCTGCTGCAGGTGCGGCAGGGCAGCCATCCGGACCGGGTGCGGTTCGTGCTCGACCTCGCAACCCCGGCGGCGTATCGGGTGTACCAGGAGCCCGGGAAGGTCGTCCTGGAGTTGCCGGTGGCGGCCGACCAGCCGGAGGTCCTGCGCCTGCACAACTTCGATGAGGCCATGGCCTCGCAGGTCACGGAGTCGGTGCGCGACGGCTCCCTGCGGATCGCCATCAGCCACGAGAGCCCCGAGCCGCCGCAGTTCGTGACGCTGGCCGACCCGGCCCGAATCGTCGTGGATCTGCTGCGTGAGGCTCCCGTCTGCACGATCGTGGCGAAGCCGACGCCGGTAAAGCCGACGCCGGGTGACATCTGGGACGTGCGGCGGTTCATCGGCTCGAAAGGGCCGTGCCGGGGCTTCGTGGTTCGGTTCGATCCGGCGAAGACGAGCTGGACGCTGCGGCCCGCGCTGGCGGGCCAGACGATCATGCAGCGCCGCACCGTGTCGCGTATCGCCGCGGCCAACAAGGCGTACGCCGCCGTGAACGGCGGCTTCTTCGCGGCGCAGGGGCCCCCGCTGGGCTTACTGGTGATTGACGGGGAGTGGGTCAAGGCCCCGCTGTATACGCGGGCCGCGCTGGGCATCACGCGCGAGGGCGAGTACCATATCGCGAACGTGGACTTCGACGGGCGCGTGGAGTTCGAGGGGCTGGGGATGTTGCCGCTGGACCGCCTCAACGAGGGCCACGTTAACGACAATTCAGTTATCGCGTACACGCCGCGGTGGGGGCCAGTGGTCGTCGGCGCGCCGGAGAAGACGCGGCTGGCCGTGAACGCCGACGGGGTGGTCTGCGCCGTCTACCCGCCCAACGTGGACGCCCCCATGCCCAAGGGCGGCTTCGTGCTTTCGGGCAACGGCCAGCGTTCGAGCACGCTCGCAGGAATTGCGCAGGGAACGAAGGTGAAGCTGGTCCTGGAGACAACGCCGCGCTGGCCGGGGCTGTGGGAGGCCATCGGGGGCGGGCCGCTGTTGGTCGCGAATGGGCAAGTCGCCGTGAACGGCCGCGCGGAGCGCTTCCGGGATGACGTGGTCGTCGGCTGCCGGCCACGCACGGCGGTCGGCCTGACGAGCAAAGGCGAGGTCGTGCTGGTCTCCGTGGAAGAGCCGGGGATGACGCTGCGGGAACTGGCCGGGACGATGGTGCGGCTCGGGGTCAGCACGGGGATGAATCTCGATGGCGGCGGCTCGACGGCCATTGTCGTGAACGGGCGCTTGCTCAATGCCCCGAGCGACGGTTGCGAGCGCTCGGTGTCCAATGCGCTGCTGGTGGTGAAGCGTTAAGGTCCGGTTTTTTCCGCAGGGCAGGCAGGTCAACGGACCGCAAGCGGGGAAGATGCGTAATCTTGACCGAAATCTGCCGATCATTCCGGCTGCCTGCTGCGTCAGCGCGGCAGCCGAGACCGTTTTCGCGAGGGTGAGCTAGATGCCGATCGTTGATTCACAGACTGGCAGTGTGCGGCGGGACTTCAGTACCGAGGAACTGATGGACCAGGCGCGGCAGATGCGCTCCTGGAACATGATGGCCATTACCGCGGCCGGCTCCGGGCACAGCGGCGGCACCCTGTCCATCATGGACATCGCCGCGGCGCTATATCTCAAGCACGCCAAGCACGACCCGGCCAACCCGGACTGGGCGGGCCGCGACCGCATCTTTTGGTCCACCGGCCACAAGGCCCCGGCGCTCTACGTGGCCCTGGCCTTCGCGGGCTACTTTGACGGTCGCAAGGTCACCTTCAACGGCGAGCCGGTCCCCGGCCTGGAGCATGTCACGGGCATCGAGCAGACCGTGCTGCTGCGGCGCCTCGGTTCGGGCTTCGAGGGGCACCCCAACCGCTTCAAGCTACCGGGGCTGGAGCTGTCGTCGGGCTCGCTGGGGCAGGGCTTCGGCGTGGCCCAGGGCTGCGCGATGAATGCGAAGCTCGAGGGGAAGGACTACCGCGTCTATGCCATTCTGGGCGACGGGGAGCTGGACGAGGGCTCGATGTGGGAGACGATCATGGCGTCGGCCCACTACCACCTCGACAACCTCTGCGCCATCGTGGACCGCAACCAACTGCAGATTGACGGCACCACCAGCGAAGTCATGGAGATTGGGCCGCTCACGGAAAAGTTCGAGGCGTTTGGCTGGCACGTGCTGGAGATTGACGGGCACGACATGGAGCAGATCCTCAAGGCGCTGGCCAAGGCGGAGACGCTCAAGGACAAGCCCACGTGCATCATCGCCAACACCGTCAAGGGCAAGGGCGTGACCTTCTGTGAGAACGTGTGCGGCTATCACGGCGTGCCTCCCAAAGACGGGGTGGACGGCGGGCCGGAGTCGCTGGCGACCTGCGTGGACTGCCTGGACGCCGAGGAAGAGATGTCCGAGGAGCGCATCGCCGAACTGCTGCAGATCGTCAAGGACTACCAGGCGTTTGTGGATGCCAAAGTGGACGCCATGATGCCGAAGTTCGGCCGGGACTACTGGTGGAACAAGGCCGCCGACATGCACTGCAAGATGGACGCGACACGCAACGGCTTTGGCTGGGGGGTGGCCAAGCTCAGCGCGCGCGACGACGTCGTGGGCTTTGGGGCGGACATCACGGCCTCCATCCGGATGGACTACTTCTACAAGCCGGACGGCAAGACCACGGCCCCCGAGCGGGAGAAGCGCTTCTTCAGCATGGGCATCCAGGAACAGAACATGACCGTCGTGGCGGCCGGGTTCGCCAAGGAGGGCAAGATTGGCTGGATCGGTTCGTATGGAGTGTTCATCACCGGGCGCAACTGGGACCAACTGCGCACCACCTGCGCGTACAACAACTACAACGTGAAGGTCGCCGACGCCCATGGCGGGATCTCGGTCGGGCCGGACGGTGCGACCCATCAGGCGCTCGAAGAAATCAGCGTCGTCACCTGCATCCCGGGCTTCCACATGATCGTCCCGTGCGACTCCAAGGAAGCCGAGAAGGCTACGCTGGCCATCGCAGGCATCGAGGGCCCTGGCGTAGTGCGCTTCGCCCGCGAGGCCACGCCGCTGGTGAGCGACGACAACACGCCCTTTGAGTACGGCAAGGCGAACGTGATCCGCTTCCGTGGCGCGCAGGAGAACTTCGCGGATGCCTTTGAGACGGTGCTGGCTTCGGACTACCAGGGCGAGAACGAGGCCCTGGCGATCATCGCCTGCGGGCCGATGGTGCCGGAAGCCATGCGCGCGGCGTACATCCTCAAGCAGGAGAAGGGGATCGAGACCCGCATCGTCAACGTGCACACCGTCAAGCCGATTGACCGGGAAGCCATCCTGGCGGCGGCCAACGACTGCGGGACGATCATCACCGCCGAAGAGCACCAGGTCGGCGGGTTTGGCAATCTCGTCGCCGGCGTCATCGCGCAGGGCGACGTCAGCCGGCCCGTGAAGGTGCGCATGGTCGGCGTACAGGACACGTTCGGGGAGTCCGGGCAGCCGTGGGAACTGATGAAGTTCTTCGGGCTCACCGCCGAGCACATCGCGGCGACGGCGCTGGAGTTGCTGTAGCGGCGCGATTCATCGCGCCGGTGCCCGAGATCATGCGCGCATCAAGACAGGCGCGATGAATCGCGCCACTACGAGACGACCTGTGGGCTATGAGATCCTGGAGCATACGGCCGACCAGGCAATCCGCGCCACCGGGCGCGACCTGCGCGAGTTGATCGGGAACGCCGCGGGCGGGATGCTGGCGCTGCTGTACAGCGGCACGGCGCCACCGCCGCGACACGAGCTTGAACTGTCCGTCGAAGGCGACTCGCCGGAGATGGTGCTGCACCACGCGCTGCGGGAGTTGCTCTACCTGCTGGAAGACGAGGGGCTGGCGCCGGTGCGAGTGCGGGTCGCGGCGGCGAATGCCGAACGGGCTGTCTTGCGGGTTGGCGTGATCCCCCGGGACCAGGCGGAGCCGCTGCTCGGGACCGTCCTGAAGGCCGTCACGCGGCACGGGCTGGCGATAGAGGGGGACGGGGACGTCTTGTACATTACTATCGTATTCGACGTTTGACGGACTATGGGGCGCATTTGCTTGACTTGCCCCTGCCGATAGGGTAAGATTCCTCCCCGACTAGGGCGCTGCGGCACGCGGCGCTTCGTTCCGTTTGTGGCCGTCGGCAGGCCGCCGCCATAGCCCCGCCAACTTGCGCTGGAGCGCAATCCCGGAGCCGCTTCCGGGCTTGTTCTGTAACTGGACCTGAGCCTTTGAAGAGCGACCCAATGGATTACCGCCCGACTCTCAACCTGCTGCAGACCGACTTCCCGCTCAAGGGCAACCTGCCCCAGCGCGAGCCGGAGATTCTGAAGCTGTGGCAGGAATGGGACATCTACCGGCTCGTGCGTGAGAACCGGCAGGGCGCCCCCAAATACGTTCTGCACGACGGCCCGCCATACGCTAACGGCAACATCCACCTGGGCCATGCGCTCAACAAGATCCTCAAAGACATCACCATCAAGTACAAGACGATGCGCGGGCACGACTGCCCGTACGTGCCCGGCTGGGACACGCAGGGGCTGCCGACCGAGCAGAGCGTCGCGCGCGAGTATGAGATTGATCGCCACGGCCTCCCGGCGCTACAGTGGCGCGGGAAGTGCCGCGAGCTGGCCCTGCGCTATGTGGACCTGCAGCGTGAGCAGTTCAAGCGCCTGGGCGTCCGGGGCGACTGGGAGAACCCCTATCTCACGCTGAACCCGCAGTACCAGGCGCGGCAGATCGAGGCCTTCGCCAAGATCGCCCTCAAGGGCCTTGTCTACCGCCGCGAGCGGCCCGTGTACTGGTGCTACACGTGTGAGACGGCGCTGGCCGAGGACGAGATCGAGTACACCAGCAAACACAGCCCGTCCATCTACGTCGCGTTCAAGGTGCCGGAGGCCGGGCGCGTCTTCAACCAACTGCCGGCCGGGAAGACCGCCGAGGCCGTCATCTGGACGACGACGCCGTGGACGATTCCGGGCAACACCGGGACGGCGCTGAGCCCCGGCGACCAGTACGTGCTGGCCCGGTCGGGCGAGCGCTACTTCATCCTGGCGCGGGCGCTGGCCGCCAAGACCGCCGCGGACTGCGGCCTTGGTGAGTTGGAGATCCTCGCCACGAAGCCGGGCAAGGAGCTGGAGGGCCTCGTGGCCATCCACCCGCTCTACGGCCGGCCGTCCCCGTTCGTGCTGGCCGACTATGTCGAGATGGAGTCGGGCACCGGTCTCGTGCATACCGCCCCGGGGCACGGGCTGGAGGACTTTGAGACCGCGCTGCGCTACGACCTGCCCGTCATCAGCCCCGTGGACGATCTGGGGCGCTTCACGACCGAGGCCGGCGAGGCGCTCGTGGGCAAGGTCGTGGATCAGGCCAACGACGTCGTTATCGCCCTGTTGGACGACGCCGGCGCGCTGCTGAACGCCGGGAAGCTCGAGCACGAGTATCCCCACTGCTGGCGCTGCCACCTGCCGGTCATCTACCGGGCGACCAAGCAGTGGTTCATGGACATTGACGCGGTGCGGCAGGCTGCGCTGGACGAGATCGGCAAGGCCAAGTGGGTCCCGGCGTGGGGCGAGAGCCGCATCGCCGGCATGGTGCAGGCGCGGCCGGACTGGTGCATCTCCCGCCAGCGCGTCTGGGGCGTGCCCATTCCCGTGTTCTACTGTGCCGAGTGCGGTGAGACGCTGCTGACGGAAGCGAGCACGGACTTCGTGCGCGACCTCGTGGCCGAGCACGGGGCGGATGTGTGGTTCGAGCGCGAGCCGCAGGACCTGCTACCGCCGGGCACGACGTGCGGCCAGTGCGGCAGCGCGGACCTCGTCAAGGAACCCGACATCATGTCGGTGTGGTTCGACTCGGGCGTGACGCACTACTGCGTGCTCGACACCCACCCGGAGTTGACCAATCCGGCGGACCTGTACCTGGAGGGCGACGACCAGTATCAGTGCTGGTTCCAGACGTCGCTGTGGGCCGCTGTCGCTCTCGGCAAGCCCGCCCCGTTCAGGACCGTCGTCGGCCACGCGTTCTTCGTGGACGAGACTGGCCACAAGCTCTCCAAGAGCAAGGGCAACATCATCCCGCCGACCGACATCTCCGAGAAGTACGGCGCTGACGTGCTGCGCATGTGGTTCACATACGCGGATTTCCGGCGCAAGATGTACGCGGCCGAGAGCATCTACGAGCAGGTCGCCGACGCCTACAAGAAGATCCGCTTCACCT
>CAZZDO010000009.1:0-32978 GCA_964653205.1 uncultured Armatimonadia bacterium
CGCAAGATCGGCGTGTGCGTCGTGTCCAGCGCCATCGCGCACATCAACGCGATGGCGGGCATGATGAACGCCTGGTTCGACGGCGCGCCGTACCTGCTCATCACCGGCCACAGCGAAGCGCGCACGATGCGGCGCGGCTGCTTCCAGGACTGCGACCACGTGGCCCTCTCGGCGCCGCTGTGCAAGTACACCGAACTCGTGACCGACACCCAGCGCATCCCGCAGGCGCTGCACGAGGCCATCGCGGCGGCGACATCGGGGAAGCCGGGGCCGGTGCATCTGACGATCCCGCGCGACATCCTCGAGGGTGCAATCAACCCGGCGCTGGCGCGGCCCGTGCTCGGCGCGCGCGCGAAGGCCTGCAACAAGGCAGCCGCGTCTGAGACGGCCGCCGCGAAGGCCGCGGACCTCATCGCCCAGGCCGAGAAGCCCCTCATCGTCGCCGGCAGCGGCGTGTTCTACGCGCGGGGCGGGCCGGAACTCGGCGGCTTCGCCCAGACCATCGGCGCGCCCATCGTGACACCGATCTGGGAGCGGGGCGTCATCAACGATCCGAGCGACCTGTTCATGGGTGTGATCGGCGGGGCGAGCGGGGAGCCGGACCTGCTACTCCGCACGGACTTGATGATCATCGCGGGCGCGGCGGTGGACTACCGCACGCGCTATCTCGACCGGCCGCCCCTGCGCGCTGACCTGAAGGTCATCCGCATTGACGTGGACCCCGGCCAGTTGCACCAGGCGATCGAGCCCGACGTGGCGCTGCTGGGCGACCCGGCGACGGTGTTCGATCAACTGAGAGCAGCGTATGGCGGCCTGTCGCACGTGGCATGGCTGATCGAGGCCCGGCAGACCGCGGACGACTTCTATGCCCCGTGGCGCGCCGAGCCGCCGGACCCGTCCTGCGGCATGACCGGCCATCACCTCGCCGCGGCCCTCAAGCCGTGCTTCACGGACGACACCGCCCTCGTGCTCGATGGCGGCAACATCGGGCAGTGGGCGCACAAGGTGCTGCTGAACGATCGCTACCCGGAGCGCCTGCTGACGTGCGGCGCCAGTGGCGTCATCGGCCTGGGCGTGCCGGGGGCGATGGCGGCGAAGCTCGCGTGGCCGGACCGGCGGGTGCTGCTGATCACCGGCGATGGGTCGCTGGGCTTCTGCCTGCCGGAGTTCCAGTCGGCGGCGCGGCACGGCCTGCCCTTCGTGGCGGTGCTGGCGAATGACGAGGCCTGGGGGATCGTCGTCTGTGGCCAGCGCAAGTCCGGACGGCCGTGCGCGGCGAGCGAGTTGGGCAAGCTGGATTGGGTACGCGCGGTCGAGGGCCTCGGCGGGCGGGGCGTGCGCGTGGAGACGCCGGCACAGATCACGGCGGCGGTGGAGGAGGGCTTTGCCTCGGGCCAGCCGACGCTCGTCGAAGTCCCGCTGCAAGTCATGGGGGCGGATGAGTGTAGGCTGTAGAGCCGAGGAGGGGACCACATGCACCGACACGCCATTCTGGCCGCGCTGGCCCTGCTGACGGTCGCGGCCGTCGCCCAGAAGCCGGGGCCGCGCAATCTGCTGCCCGCCCCCACCTTCACCCCGGGCGAGCACTCGTGGATCGTCGCCGGGCAGCAGACGACCGCCGTTGTGGACGCGCAGTTGGGGCATTCCGGCGGCCATGCGCTGAAGGTCACCGACGCCGGGGGGCAGATGGGCCAGGCCACGACCCCGCGCCTGCCCGGGCAGCCGGGCGAGGCGTACCATGCCGCGGCGTGGGTGCGGCTCGATCCCGAACTGGCCGACCGGGGGCAGGTGGACATCGAGTTCTTTGCCGGGCCGACCTTCCTGGGGGCCGTCGTGCTCGGGAATGTGACGGGGACGGAGTGGCAACGCCTCGAAAACTACTTCCCGGTGATGGAGGGCGCCGACAGCTTCGTGCTGCGGTTCATGCCGGCCACGTCGGCCAGCCCCGCCCATGGCGCCGGCTGGATTGATGATGTCGTCATCTCGCGTCTGGACCCGGAGAACCCGGCCCTCCAGGCGCTTACGCAGCCCGTCCCGGCCGACGACCCGGATGGCCGGCGCGGCGAGGCCCCGCGCGACTTACAGCCCACATGGTTCGCCCACCCGCCGCTGGTAGACTTCGAGGACCTCAGCGGCTGGACGTGCAGCGTCTTCCCGCCCGCGACGGGGCAGTTCATGCGCTCGCAGGCCATGCCGCTGGCGGGGAAGCACACCGGAAGGCTGCGGTTCGCCAGCGCCGAGGGCAACGGGTGGGCGGTGCTCAAGCCCCCGCAGCCCGTGCCGATCCGCGAGCGCTTCCACCACATCCAGATGTGGGTGTACGGCCAGCGCCGCGGCACCGGCGTGAGCCCGGTGCTGGTGTTGCGCGACGCGAATGGCAAGACGCGGCGGCTGAACCTCGGCAATGTCTCCTGGCCGTGCTGGTCCATCCTCGATCTCCCCGTCGCTGAGCCCCTCGCCCTGCCGGCCGCGCTGGTGGCCATCGAGGTCTGGAACCTGCGCACTCCGTCGGCCGAGCCAGAGTCGGTGTGCTTCGACAACTTGGCCTGCTACACGCAGTCGCCGGCGCCGATCAAGCTCTCCCTGCCCCCGACGGGCAGCCCGCTGGCGGTGCGACTGCCGGTGAATGAGAAGAGCATCATCCCGACGCCAGCGCCGGGGACGAAGGGTGAGACGAAGCGCACCGGCGACGTATGGAGCTTCACCGTGCGC
The DNA here is from genome assembly GCA_964653205.1 of uncultured Armatimonadia bacterium. Classification (GTDB taxonomy): domain Bacteria; phylum Armatimonadota; class Zipacnadia; order Zipacnadales; family UBA11051; genus JAJFUB01. Next base: position 2,713 of record CAZZDO010000009.1, read on the forward strand.
AGCGGCGACGACGTGGTCGAGTACCGCTATGAGCCCTGCAGCGGGACACTGGATGATCTCTCGGTCAGTCTGAACGGGAAGACCTTCGCACCGTGCGCAGGCGGGGGCGTGCGAATGCTGTTGGGCGGGACGGAGCTGACGCCGGGGGCCGAAGGGCTGCAGGCGAAGCTCGTGGGCACAGGGGGCTCCGACGCCGCCCCGGAGTTCCGCTTCCGCCTGTCGGACGGCAAGCAGTCGGCGGAGGTGGCGTACGCGCTCCGCCTCGTGGACGGCTCACTGGTGATTGACGCGCGGTGTGATGCGGCCACGGGGTTGCAGGCGGGGCGGCCGCCGCAGGAGACGGGCTTCGCGCCGCTGCTGGTACCGTACCTGACGTACGGGTCGGGTGGGACGCCCGTGATGGCCGGGCCGAACGGCTGGCTGGGGTCGTGGCTGTGGGACTACTACCGCTCGGACGCCTCGCGCCTGTCGAACACCGACAGCCAGTACCTGCCGCTCACGGACGGCCGCCGCAACCCGCTACGCGACCGGCTGGTGCTGACCTTCGCCCGGCAACTCGCGCCGGTGCTGCCCAACATCCCCAACCCCGCGGCGACCGAGGCGCCCCGTGCCCTCGCGGAGGTCTACTTCGCGACGGCGGGACCGTCGGAGACATCGCTCGAAGCGCTGGGGCTGTGGCGGCAACTGAGGCGCTATGGCGTGGACCATCTCATCGCCAAGCAGCACGCCGAGGTCTGGAGCCCCGGCAGCGGCACGGGCATGGTGCCGTTCTTCCAGAACCCCCACGCCTCACCGGCCATCCCGGGCGGGGATGCGGCCCTGGCCGAGTACATCAGGCAGGTCAAGGCGCTCGGCTATCGCTATGCGCTGTACACGGACTATGTCCTGACGACGCCGGTGGAGGCGCAGTGGTCCGAGGACGTGGTGTCGCGCCGCAGCGACGGCTCGTGGGCGCGCGGGTGGTATCAGGCCTTTGCGCTGTCGCCGCTGGAGTCGTGGCGGCGAGCGGCGCGCTTCGCACCGCTGATTGCGCGGCTGGGCAACGATGCGAGCTACTGCGACCAGCACACGAGCGGGCCGGCGTGGAACCGAACGGACTATGATGCCCGCAAGCCGCTGGCGGGGATGTTCCGCCCCGTGATTGACGCCTATGCGGCGGTGTTCGCCGCCGAGCGCCGCGCGTATCGCGGGCCGGTCTATTCCGAGGGCAACGATCACTGGATGATGGCCGGGCTGTGCGACGGGAGCTACGCGCAGTTCCACCCGCCGGGGCAGCCGGCGTGCCAGACGCCGATGCTGGTGGACTTCGACCTGCTGAAGATGCACCCGCTGGAGATGGACCTGGGCATGGGCTGGCAGGCGGCCTACGGGCTGCCGGGCGGGTTCGACCCCACCGGCGCGGCCAACGACCGACTGCTGGCGGCCACCATCGCCTTCGGCCACGCCGGGCTGCTGTACGCGCCGTGGAACGCCCCGTCGGTGCGGCCTGGCCCCGACCCGTTGGGCGACACCAAGCGCATCGCGCTGCGCACGTACTTCATGACCCAGCAGGCACAGCAACGCTACCTGATGCAGCCCGTGGCGAAGATCGAGTACTGGGACGAGCAGGGGCCGATGAGCGCGGCCGAGGCCGTCACCTCCGGGGCGATCAAGCTCAGCCGGGTCCACGTCGTCTACCGGAATGAGCTGGAGGTGTGGGTGAACGGGGGCTTCGAGAGCGACTGGATGATTGACCCCGAGAACGGCCTGGTGCTGCCGCCGAGCGGCTACGCCGTGTTCCAGCCGGGCGGGCTGAACATCTACTCCGGCGTCATGGACGGGCAGCGGGCAGACTCCGCCCAGAGCCCCGAGTACATCTACGCCGATGCGCGCGGGCACGAGACGTGGCTGGGGCCGCTGAAGCTGTCCGGCGCGGCGGTGCTGAAGCCGGACGGCAACACGCTGCGGCTCATCGCCATCACGCTCGACCAGACGATCCGCCTGAGTCTCAAGACACTCAGGGCGGGGCCGCTGCCGGAGTGCCGGCGGCTGCGCCTGGAATGGCAGGCCCCCGCCGGCGCCTGGCACGAAGAGACGCGGCCGCTGGGCGACCAAGGGGAACTGGAGTTCCGCGTCCCGGCCGCTACTTGATCTCCACTTCGTACCACAGCGTCTTGCTGGCCGGGCCGAGGCTGAGGGTCGCCTTGCCGCCCGCGTCCGTGACCGGGAGCTTCGCGCCCCGTTGGCCCTTCTCGTCGAGCGCCCAGGCCGTGACGCGCTCCGCCGCCACCGGCAACGTGATCGTCGCCGGGATGCCCTCCACGAGCGTCGGCGCGATGCCCCAGTCGCTGCCGACCGTGTTCTTCTGCTCGTTCTTCCAGCCCATGGACGTGTTCTCGGCATAGCCGGTCGCAGTGATGAGCACGCGGCCCGGCGCGGCGAAATCACCCCCGTCCATCGCGGTCAGCGTGATGGCCGCCCAATCCTGCAGGTTCTTGCCCGGGGTGATGTTCACGTCGCCAAGGCTGACGGGCCCTCCGCCGGTCCAGCCGATGAGGCCCTTGGTGCGCACGGTGTTGATGAGCACCCGCTCCTGGCCCTTAGTCGAGTCCCAGACCCACTGGCCGCCGTCGCTGGTGAGGCGATCGCCGGCGGGGGGCGAGTCGGGCAGGCCGCTCTTCCCACCGATGGCGATGCTGACGGGGCGTTGCAGCGCCGTCGTCTTGCTGAGGCCCAGCGCGCCCGCGTTTGCCCACGAGCCCCACTGGCCGCCCTTGCGGGCGATCTCGTAGAGTTGCTCCGGCGTGGCCGCCACCTGCGCGCCCCCGGTGGGCGAGGCCATGTCGCCGCGCAGAAACAGCGCCGCCGCGGTGGGCATCGTGGCCATCTGCGTCGGGTGGTGCTCCACATCGAAGTAGCCGTTGATGCGTTGGGAGCTGTATGAGTCCTTGCCGCCTTCGTAGGCGAAGGAGAAGAAGCCGTCCCAATCCTGCAGGCCGGCGTAGGCCGCCATCAGCAGGAAGCCCTCGGCATTGTGGGTGTTGGGGGCCGGGTGGTTGTATTCGGTGACGAGGAACGGCTTGCCCGCCACGCGGCAGAGCGCCAGGCCGGGGAGCGTGCCGCCGTCGGCGCGGCCGGCCATGGGGATGTTGGGCAGGACCCAGTTGTCGCCATCCCACGGCCGGCCGGGGAAGTGCGGGTGCTGCCAGTAGGAGTGGGTGTCCACGACCTCAAGCTGCGACTGGATGCCGATGGGGCTGAAGCCGGCGGCCGTGCCGACGACCGGGCACCTGGCCCCGAGGTCCTGAATGAACTTCGCCATGCCGGTCCAGTAGGCCGTCTCCGTGTCCCACAGGAAGCGCAGCCAGTCGTCCTGGATGGGCTGGCTATACGCGCTGAAGTCGGCCTTGGTGATGAGGCTGATGTTGCCGGGCTCGCCGGAGGGGCGCGCCGTGCCGCCACCGGGGCGGAACGAGACGCCGGAGAGCTGGACCTTGCCGGGCATGGCCCCGAGGTTGCTGAAGGTGATACGCCCGCGGTCTTCGCCCTCGGCGATGGTCAGCCCGAACCGGAAGTGCTTCCATTCGGGGGTGAGCTTGACTTCCTGCTGCCAGAACCCGCGCCAGGGGTCGTGATGCTGGCGGGCGTCGGCGGTGATGGAGCGCGCGATGTCGGCGCGGGCGTCGAACTCCATCGTGTACAGCCCGCCCGCTTCGAACTTGAGGCCCGGATAGACGAGCTGCACGTGCCAGCCCTGGTCGTCTGTCTCCGTGACACTGATTGTGGCCGCGGGCTTGCCGCCGGGGCCGTTGTTGGCCACGGTGCCGGTGGCCTTCGCCGTGCCGTTGACCTCCAGGAACCACTGCTCGTCCATGCCCCTGGCGAAGTCGCCGTTGCCCAGCATCTCCTCGCCGAGCGGCTTGGTGACGACGTTCCAGGCCCTGGTCATGGCCGCGGGATCAGCGTGCTTGGCCTTCAGCCAGGCGTTCCACTGCTTCTGCAACTCGTCGGCGTAGGGCTGGGCCATGCCGTCGAGCGATCCCCAGCCCCACTGGCTGAGCAGCCCGTTCTCGTTGTTGATCTCGACGATCGCGACAGCCGGTTCGTCCACGTAGCGGGTCTTCGTGTACGGGTTCAGATGCGTCAGGAGCTGCCGGGCGTAGTCGCGCTGCATCTCGAGCATCGGCGGGTAGAAGATGTCCGTGCCCTTGAAGAAGTCCGGCATGCCCGGCCAGGTCGGCATGTCCGGGTAGACGCGGCTGACGTGCAGGTTCAGGTTCGTGTAGATGCCGTTGGCCTTCAGTTGGGCGATGAGATAGTCGAGGCGCTCCATGCGCGTCGGGTCGAGGGTGCGCTTGTCGGGCTGGAGGATGAGGTCACCGCCCCAGGAGGCGTCCATGTGGTGGAAGCGGACGCAGTTGATGCCGAACTTGGCGAGGCGCGCGGCGACCTTCTCGGCGGTCGCGTGGTCCGGGAAGGCGGCGCTGGTGCAGATGTTGGTGCCGACGAAGCGGACGCGCTTGTCGCCCGAGAACAGGTGGCCGTCCTTGACCGTGATGAAGCCCCGCGCGCCGGCGGGCTTGTCGAGCCAGGCGCTGACGTTCGTGACCGAGGGGCTGCTGTCGTCCCACGGCAGGACGAAGGGGATCAGGTTGAGCGGGTTGGCGGGCGCGAGGAAGCGGTCGGGGGCGTTGGGCCCGAGGTTGGCGACCCGCACCCCCGCGAGGTCAATCTGCCCGGCGTTGGCCGCCAGTTGCAGGCTGAGCTGCACGTCGCCTGCCGGATGATCCTCGGCGAGACGGCCCTGGACGGTGAACTCGCGCCACTGCGGGAGGGCCGTCCAGGCGCGGCCGACGACCGTGCTCCAGGGATCGTGCGAGAGCTGGACGATGACGTTGACGCGGCAGGACTGCGGGCTGCGGAGCCATATCTGGATGCGGGCCACGTCACCCTTTGTCAGCGGCGTGGTGAGCTTCTGCGTGGCCGACGCATCCCAGGCGTTCGTCCCGTCCTTAGGCGTCAGGTCGGCGCGGAGGGCCTGATGGAAGCCCCCGATCTCGGCGGGGACAACGGCCGCCTTGCAGATGTCGCTCTGCGTGACATACCAGCCCTGCAGGCCGTCGGCGAAGTCGCCGTTGGTGATGAGATTGGGCGGCTCCTGGGCGCAGGCGACGGCGAGGGCGAGGACGGCGATGAGACAGAGAGCGTGACGCATGGAAGGCCTCCGTGTGTGTAAAGGAACGGCTCCTCACTCGCCGAAGATCAGCACCCCAAACTTGTCGGGCTGGGCGAAGCCGCCCGTGAGGCGGGCCCAGGAACTGAACTCCGGCTCCTGCTGCGGGCGTGAGGGCCGGGTGCGACACAGGTTGATCCCCCACATGTCGCCGGGTTGATGGCGCACACCGCTGATGGGCAGCGCCATCTCGGCCGTCCAGCCGGTCGCCGTGCGCTGCGTGGCGACTTCCCAGCCCTGCGCCGGCGTCTTCTTCCCGGCGCTGCTCGCGATCCAGTGCCAGACGTTGCGGCCGGTCATGCCCGCATCCAAGAACACTTCCACCGAGTCGTCCCGCCACACCTCCCCGCCGTCGTCCGCCACAAGATTGACGATGGTCTGCGGCTCCGATTCCTGGCATTCAAAGGCCACGTACAGGAAGCGGTCGTCGTGGCACACGCGGGCCGTGGTCTGCTGGTGGGCGGGGCCCTTGTCGTCGTTGCGGCGGAAGTCCGTGACGCTGGCGGCGGTCTTCCAGCAGGGCTCGTCAAGCTTGCCGTCAATCTTGGCGGCATTGCCAACGGGCGGCACGCCCTGAGCCTGGGGAATGTACCGGCACGCCAGGGCTTGCAGGTGGTCCACGACGCTGAAGCTCGTCTCGGCGCGGACCTCATCCCCGCCGGCGGTGGCGACGGCGGAGATCGTGTAGACGCCGGGCCTTGCGTCCGGCGGGGCTTGCAGCCACGCACCGAGGCCGGCGTGCGTCTGCCCCTCGATGGTCTCGGCGATGCTGTCCTTGTCGAAGCTCCAGCCGGGGGGCGCGATGAGCCTGATCCCGACGGTCGCGCTCTCATCGAGGACGTTGCGCACGGCGATGGTCACGGCGCTGCGGCCGGAGTGCGTGTCCGCATACGGCGGCATGTGCAGCGACAGCTCCAGCGGCCGCCGCAGGGGCAACCAGGCCTCGTCAGTCAGGACGACGCCCCCGGGCAAGCGCACCGTGACGCCCACGCGCTGCAGGGCGCTCTTGTCCGTCTTCGGGATGCTGAGGAGATTGGCCGTCCCGTTCTCGACCGCGGCGGTCTTCACGACCTTCCAGCCGGTGGGCAGGGCCAACTCCGTCTTCGCCCCGGCCGCCCCGAACACGCTGAGGCCGATCTGGGCGCCCGGTACCGGCTCGCCATTGACCTCAAGCTGCAGCGGCCCGGCCTTGACCGCCGCCGCGGGCTTCAGGGCGAACTGCACCTGCGAGAAGATGTCCAGCCCCGGCAGCACGACCCGGGCGTAGCGTTGTGAGCCGGGTGCGAGGGTCACGCACGGCAGCGGCGTCCCCTTCGCCCCGACAGGCGTGTCCGGGCTGACGAGGGTGGCGCTCTGCACGGTCGTCCCCGGCGGCAGCATGACCCGCAGGGGCATCTCCCCGCAACGCTGCAAGTGCCCGCTCAACTCAACGCCGTAGTTGACGAGGCTGGCCAGCAGCGTCTGCTTGCCGTCGTAGGCGGTCGTCACTTCAACTTGGTCGGTCGCGGCGATCCAGGCCGGGAGGCCGTGCCCACTGGCCCACGCGATGAGTTCCGGCTCGACATGCAGGCGCGCCACGTCCTCCTTCGCCAGGCCGCCGTTGGGCGATTGCGGCAGCGGGGGGCAGGTCGTGTAGGCGATGCGCCCCCGGCCCAGTTGAGTCTTGAGTGGCAGCATGATGTGCTCATCCGTCGGCTGGCCCAGCGGCAGCTTCTCCCGCGCCTCGCCCCACTCGTCCTTCTCGCCGCAACGGTTCACGAGGATGAGCCCCTTGCCGCCGCGGGCAAAGGCCTCCAGCACGGCCAATTGCTTGTCCGAGATGACCGACACCCGGGGGACGATGAGGACGTCGAGCCCGTCCAGCTTGCCCGACTCGACCTCGCGGTCAATCACGAGGCGGTGCGGGAGGTGATTGTCGGCGAGATAGCGCGAGAGGGCCGTCGGGTAGGTCGGCAGGTCGAAGTACGCCTGCGTCGAGGAGGTCCAGATGCCGACGGTGACCCAGGGCTTGCAGCGCACCATCACGCTCTCCCGGTCCGCGAGGAAGGCGCAGTACTGCTCGGCGCCAACCTGCGCGGCGGGCTTGAGGCGGTGCAGTTGCCATGCCCCGCCGTTCGCGGCGGCCTCGGCGAGGGCCAGCCGCGTGAGATTGCCGCCCGCCTCGGGGTTCGTGCCCTCGGGCGCGGTCTTCAGCAGCGCCACCGGAATCCCCTGTGCTGCGGCGAGCAGATGCCGATAGTCCGTGGAGTTGCTGACCTTCCCGCTCGCTTCCCGGCGCGGCCCGGCGCCGTACTTGGCCTCGTCGAACAGCACGTCCACGACCTGGCTTTCGAGTTCGGCGTCTTCGGCGGTGCCGCGGATGGGGCTGAACGGCTCCCCGCTCCACATGCAGTAGTTGCTGGTCATAATGTAGTGCGGGTTGAGCTTGCGGGCGTAGGCCTTCGTGTCCTGCATGAAGTCCAGCAGGCTCCATGCGTTGAAGCGGCGGAACGGTACCCAGAGCTTCTCGCTGGCCGACTGCGGCGGCTCGACGGTGGCGGTGTCCGTGACGCCGCAGTGGGCCTTCAGGTCGGCGGGCGAAACGTTGTCCTTGAGCCACTGGCGGAACTTGTCGCGGCACCAGGGGCAGTAGCAGCGGCCCTCGGTGACGTACGGCCCGTCATAGAAGCTGCCATCGCCCCCGGACTCGATGATCATGCGGATGAGGCCCTTGGTCATCTGCCGCACGCCGGGGCTGTTAACGCACAGGTGGTAGCCCTGCTGGCCGCCGTACTCATAGGGGCGCGGCCGGCCCTGCACATCGCGCTGCGTCTGGTCGAGCAAGTCCCCGGGCCGCGGGCCGAAGTAGTCCTCGTATTGCGGCCAGAGGTTGTCGTAGAAGCCGAAGAGCTGCGTCCGCTTTTCGGGGTCGCCGTAGCTGAAGCACGGGCCGATGTACAGCAGGCACGCCATGCCTGAGGCATGGGCGCGGGCAATTGTCTCCTGGGCGTAGCGCTTCTGGCTCTCCAGCTTCGCCCGCTCGATGAAGCCGGCGTAGCCCGAGAACGGGCCGTGCCAGTGGAAGACGTTCACCCGGGACTGCTGCAGGAAGTATTCCAGGTCGGTGTCGAGGTCGCCGTACTGGATGCAGTAGCGTAGGGCGCCGTTGGGCGGCACGGGGCCGGGCTGATACGGCCGGGGGGACGGCGATGCCTTCTCGAAGGCGTTCAGCGACCAGCTGAACAGCAGCCCCCACTTGGTGTCCGTGCCGAACTTGAGGTACAGGACCGGCCGGGGGGTCTTGGGCAGATAGGAGGCGAGGTCGGCGCTGCCCGACACGTGGGCCCCCACGGGCATCTTCGCCGGGTCGTAGGCCCACAGCGGCGTCCACTGCTGCCCGTCGGTGGAGACGGCCACAAGGCCCTCGGTGCTCTCCGTCCCCCAGAACGAGAAGCCGAGCGTGAGCTTCGCGACGGGCTTGCTCAACTCGAGCTTGTAGATGACGCGCGAGGCGCTGAAGGCCAGGTCGAGCCATGGCTTGTCGCGCCACATCGTCTTGCCCTCGACGGCGAAGACGCGCTGCTCGCCCGTGGCGAGGTCCTGGTGGTAGTCCTGCTTGTAGCTCGCGCGGCCGTCCGGGCCGATGGCGAGCGTGATCGCCGACCCGTCACCGACGACGAGCTTGTCGGCCATCGCCACGCCCATCGCGAGCACGACGGCCACGGCCACCGCTAACACTGATCTCATCAGCTACCACCTCGCTGGGTTCGCTAACGTAGTTCGTCCGCCTCGACGATCAGCCGCCGCACCTTTGCCCCGTCCTCGCGGTTGAGCAGGCGGATCACGTGCCTCCCCGCCGTCAGCTGGACCGGCTCGATGGCCGGCACGACATGCCACCGGCCCATCTCCCCATCGTTGCCGAAGACCACCTCGGGGCCGTCGTTCACCTGCAGGAACAGCGAGTTGCCCTTGTCATCCAGCCACCAGCAGTCGGCGGCGACGGTGTAGCGGCCGGTGGCGGGCACATCCAGCTCCCACTCGATCCAGCCGGCGCGCTCGCCCGGTTGGCGCGGGTTGCCCGTGAAGCTCGCATCGCGCGGGGCGGTCGCGGCCCTGTCCTTGTCGAGCACGAAGGGGGCCTGCAGCTTGCCGTCGGCGGCGGCTTTCTCGATCTGCACGAGTTGCGGCAGGGCTGTCACCGCGACCTCGTAGAGCCGGGCCTCGCCCTGCCCGGCCTTCAGGCTCAGCCGCACCGTCCCCGACGCTGTGGCCACGTCCTTGACCGTCACGTCAATCGTGAGGTCGACCCCTTCGCCCGGCGGCAACGTCACCGGCCGCGGCGGCGTCACCGTCAGGCCGGGGGGAGCGCTGAGCACCGCAGTGGCTATGGTTACAGGCTTGTCTACCGTGTTGGCCAACTCCAGGTTGATCTGGGCGAGGTGGTTCGGGGCGGTCTTGACCCGGGGCGTCAGCAGCCGCGCCCGATACGGGGCGAAGCGCCCGGCCAGGTGCGCCAGCGACTGCGGGATCCAGGCCATGCTGCGCGTGTCCGGCCGCCCCGCGCCGTACAGCGTCTCGGACAGCGGCCCGTACCAGGCCTCGTCGCCGTACTTCATGGCGTACGTGAGTGCCGTGAGACACTGCCAGTCGCTGCCGTAGTTGCCCTTGGTGCGCGGGCCCTGCTTGTAGTAGAAGCGCGCGGGCGGCCCCATCGCCTCGGAAGTCAACCAGTCGGCGATGCCGACAGCCGCGAGCCTGCCGCGTTCGTCGCCGGTCGCCTCGTACCAGCGCCCCGCGCCGCGGGCGACGATCCCGTGCATGAACGAGCTGCCACCCTCATACGAGGGCTGTTCGGAGATGGGGATCGAGATGACGCCGCGCACCGGGTCCTGGATGCCGCGCAGCCAGTCCATGACCTTCTCGCCCGCGGCGTAGTACTTCGGGTCGTGCGTGGCGTTGTAGAGCGCCGAGAGGGCGATCAGCGTCCACCCCGGCCCGCGCTCCTGCCCACCCGCCCCGAAGCGGTTGTTGTTCACACACCACACCCACCAGTCGCCCATGGCGTTCCAGTTCTCGAACGTCCTCATGTCGCCGGTCAGGTAGTAGTACGCGATCTGGCCCTCGACCCACGCGTGCGTCACATCACTGTGGGCGACGGTGTGGTCGGGGAACCAGCCCTTCTCGACGATGTGCTTGCTGTTGTGGTGATGCGGGGAGCCGATGTCCCACTCATGGCCCGGCGCCCAGTGATAGCAGTCCACGTTCACATGGTGGCGCGCGCCCTCGTCGCCGATCTCCCACCAGCGCCAGTCGCCGCTGCGCAGGAACTGCATGAGCATCCCGTAGTGGTGGTCATACTCCTGGTTGGACCAGAAGGTGTAGACGGGCCCGTAGCCCCACTCGAAGGTGTCGTCGCCGAAGTTCTCGACGCCGTACTCACGGCGTTGCTCGCGCTTGGCCATGTAGCCGGTGTAGCAGCGCTCGGCGGCAGCCTCGTAGTCCGGGAAGACCGTGTCGCTCTGCGGCATGAACTGCCCGAGGGCGAGGGTGGAGGCGATGTAGTCCGGCTCGGCGAGTGCCACGGGCGGGTTGGCGACGGCGTCGAAGTCTTCGCTGATCGGCTTGGCGGTGTCTTCGCTCAAGCGCAGGGCAAAGTCGTTCCAGATGGCCTCGCCCTGGTGGAGGACGAAGGGGTCGCCGCCCAGCAGCGTCAACTGCAGGCCCGCGGGTGTCACCATGACCCCGCTGGGGTACATCTGCCAGAACCAGCGGGGGATGAGGTCCAGGCTCAGGCCGGAGTTGACGAGACGGACGAACCCGTTCTGGCGCTTACCGGGGCCGTCGGCCTTCTGGCCGTCAGGCGTCACCAGTTGTGCGCTGGAAGACTGATCGTCCATCTGATCCACGGCGGCCTCGCGCGCCTGCAGCCACTGGCCGTCAACGTTCACCCAGGCCGATGCGGCCTGAGCGTCGTTCGGCGCCGAGAGGGGCGCTTCGAACCACACGAACTTGAGCTTCTCCTCGGCGCTGCTCTCCTTGTGTGTGATGACCGGCTGCACGCGCACTACGCCGCTGCGCGCGGTGAACTCCAGCGTCACGTCGTACTCCAGCAGCGTGTCGCCGGCCCTGCTCTGCAGGCGGCCGACCTTGCGCACGAGAGCGCGCAACGGCCCGGCCTCGGTGACTTCACAGCGCGTCGGTACCCCGAGGTCAGAACTGAACTGCCGGCCGTCCTCCGTCATCATGTAGAGCCGCCACGGCCCTGCCTTGCGGACCTCCCTGCCATCCACGGCGAGGCTGCGGAAGAGGTCGCCTTCGTTCTTGCCGAGGCGCGCCTGCAGCGGCCCGGTGTCAAGGGTGATCGCCTGATCGTCCTGCGTGATGGTCAGGCCCTTGACGGGCGCCCGCTTCACCTGTGTCCCGCACTCGCAGGTCAGTTCGCCCGGGCCGGTCGGGAACGTGAAGAGCACCCACTTGAGCGAGCCGTCGGGCCACCTGGCGAGGACGCGCGTTTGCAGCGGGACCTCCCGCTTCTGGTCGTTGAGGAGGCGCAGGTTCTGCTCGGACTTCACCGCGCCGTAGGCAAACGGCATGCCGCCGGAGACGACCTCGCCCTGGGGCTTGTAGGGGTCGGGGCCGGCGACGAGGACGGGGAAGGTGGCGTGGGTGACGAGAGGGGCGGGCTTGAACAACGGCGACGACGACGGCAACGGCGTTTGCGGGCTGGAAGCCCGCGGTCCCAGTAACGACGACGGCACAAACACCAGGCTCTGCATTGAGCAAGCCTCGCCCGCGTCGGGTGTGGCTTTCACGGTCACGATGCTGCCGGGCTTGAGGTCCGCCTGGCCGAAGTCAATCCAGTACCAGCCATAGTCGTCGGCGGTCAGTTGCGCCGTGGCGAGTGGCTTGCCGTCCACGGACACGGCCAGCTTGCCACGGCCCGTGTGCTCGTCGAGCGCCTGCACGAGCACGGCGTAGCGGCCCTTCGCACCGCTGAAGGTCGTCTTGACGTTCGTCTGCTTCTCCGCCACAGGAACCTGCACGATATGCGGCAGCACATCCACCCCCGCCCAGTACACATCCGTGGCGAAGGGCTCGTCATCGGCGGTGGGCTTGCGGTCCTCCACCCTCAGTGTCAGCCTGAATGTAGGAGCGGTCACCGACCGCGACAGGGCCTCGGAGATGTCCACGAGATGGAAGCGGCGGCTGGCCGGGCGCTCGTTGAGCCCCAGCACGTCCTGCTCCCACACGACCTGCCCGTTCACAAGCACCTGCTTGAAGCGCGTGTCCTTCTGGCGGTTCTCGCGGGTCGAGACGCGGGCATCGCCGACCATCTTGGGTTCATTGCCGCCGCAGTAGTCGTCGGAGTTGTAGAAACGCAGGAAGGCACGGCTTGCCGGCTGGCCTTCGACACGCTCAGGCCCTCTTGGGAGGCCGGCGCTCCCGGGAACGACCTCCCGCTCCATCTGGATGAACGAGCCGGCGACGGCGGGGCGGTCGGCCGCCGACATCGTCATGACGCCGCGCCGGTCGGGCTTGCAGGTGTACGCGCCGCGGCTCGTGATCTTCCACGCCTTGTCGGCCATCGGCAGCGTGCCCACGGCCGTCGGCTCACGCAGCAGATCGCTGAAGTCGCTGTGGAAGTTCGCGGGGACGACACGCGGCTGCGGCGCGGGCCAGTTGGGCGCGAGGGAGGTGACGTAGGCCAGCAGGTTCTGGAAGAACTGGCTCGACAGGCCCGGTTGGCCCTTATCGTCATTGATGAAGCCGTAGTCGGGGATCATCTGGCAGAGGATGATGCGGCCCTGCCCATGCGGAAGCATGCTTCCGCCGGGTAGCTCGATGAGGCCGTAGTGCGGCCCGGTGCTGGCGGCGGCGGTCTTGTCCCAGTTCTGCTCCCGCCCGGTGCTGACCAGCGGCACCCAGCCTGCGCCCAGGTCGTAGAACGCCCGGTAGATGCTGCCGCCATGGACCTTGGCCAACTCCGCCTTCGCGAACTTCGTGGGCTGGGTGAATAGCGGATGGTCGGCCTGCAGCACCTCGCCGAACTCGTAGGCCTTGTCCATCTTCACCGGTGCGGGGAGCCACGGGTCTACGTTGGCCGCACGCAGGCCCAGGAAGACGCCGCCGCTGCGCACGAAGGCAAGGAGACGATCCGGCCGGGCCGCCAGGGGCGCGCGGTCCACGTCCATCCCGCCGATGACGATCTGGAAGTCGAACGGCGAGACCTTCCCGGAGGCGCAGTCAGTCGGCGGGGCAACGGTACAGGGGATGCTCAGGGCCTTGAGCGCCTGCGCGGTCATGCCGGTCTCGCTATCGAGCAGCAGCAAGCGCGGCGCGGCGTGGGCGGCAACGGGCACGGCGAGGAGAAGCGACAGCAGCCATCGCGGCATGGAGACACCTCAAACGCAGATTGACAGGGTGGTATTCAGCGCCGCCGCCCGCGTCCCTTCCCGGCCCACGCAGGAAGGGGCGCTGGTGAAGGCGAAGCTCTCGAGGCGGCTGTGCGCTGCCACGCCATCAGGAGGCGACCTTCATGTCCGCTCCCGCTCTGCCCACCTTCGCAGTCGAGGACCGTACCTTCACGCGGTTGATCCTCGGGCACAACCCGTTTCTGGGGTACTCGTACATCAGCAACGCGCGGTCGCAGGAATACAAGGCGCGGTTCAGCGGCCCCGAGCCGATCCGCGATGTCATCCTGGCGGCCATCGCGGCCGGGGTGCGGAGCATGATGATCAGCAGCAATGAGCCCATCGCGCAGGCCATTGAGATGGCGCAGGAGCAGAGCGGGGTGGCGCTGTCGAACCTCGTGATCGTGTCGCCCGGCACCGTGCGCGACAATGCGGACTGGCTGCGCCGCGTCGGTTGCCAGGTGTGCCTCGTCCACGGCCAGAACACCGACTCGTTCTTCCGCCGGTCCGAGCGCACGTTCGCGCCGGAGTTCGCCGCGATGCTTGCCGAGATCCGCGACTGCGGCTTCGTCCCCGGCATGTCCTCGCACAACGGCGGGGAGACGATCCCGGTGGCCGAAGGCTTCGACGTAGCCGTCATCAACACGCCGATCAACAAGATCGCCTGGCGGATGTGTCCGTGCGTCGAGCAGGTGCTGGGGGTCGTGAAGCAGTCGAACAAGCAGATCATTGCCATGAAGCCGCTGGCGATGGGCCGCGTCGCGCCAGCCGAGGGGATGGAGTACATTGCCTCGGTGCCGGGCGTGAATGGGGTCGTGGTGGGCATCGGCACCGCCGCCGAGGCGGAGGAGACATTCGGGCTCGGCGCGGCGGCGTTGGCAGGGCAAGAGGGTTAGCGGAGAGAGCAGGCGCGTACCATGCGCAAAGTCGGGATCATCGGCGGCGAGACGCACCTTGGCGAGATCACGGGCCTGGCCGGCAAGCGCCTGCAGATCGTCGGCGCGACCGTGCGGCCTGACCAACAGGAGTGGGCCGCCAGCACCTTCGCCGCCCCGGTGTTCGCGTCGGTCGAGGAACTGCTCGCCGCGGCGCAGCCTGACCTGGTGGCCGTTGCCAACGAGAACGACCTGAAGGCCCAGGCGGTCCTACTGGCGCTGCAGGCCGGCTGCGATGTCGTCGTGGATAAGCCTCTGGCGCTGACGATGGACGAGCAGCAAACCATCGAGCGCTTCCTGGCGGAGCACCCGGCCCAGCGGCTGCTGATGCTGCTGACGCTGCGCGGCAACAGCGAGTATGCGGGGCTGCGGCGGGTCGTGCAGTCCGGCGCGATCGGCGCCCCGGCGTTCGTGGGGGTGCGCATGGCAGTGCGGCTCAAGCGGGCGGAGCGCCCGCCGTGGTTCCTCGATGTGAACCGCTCGGGCGGGCTGTTCCTCGATCTCCTCATCCACGGTCTCGACCAGGTGGAGTGGATCACCGGGCAGCAGATCGTGGCGATGACCGGGGTGACGGGGAACCTCGGCGCCCCGGAGGACGCGAACCTTCGGGACCATGCTGCCGTGTTCTGTGAGCTGTCCGGCGGCGGCAGCGCCCTGGTCGAGGGCCAGCGCATGCTCCCGGACACGGTGGGCTCGGACTACCGCGTGTTGGTAGCAGGGACGCAGGGCTTCGCTGACCTGAGGATGGGCGGGGGCGTGACGGTGTCGTCGCCCGCCGGGGCCAATGTGGCGTTGACGGACCTGCCGGCGGTGGCGTCGGTTGTGGAGGACTGGCTGGCGGCCGATGACGCGGAGGCGGGGCTGGTGCCGCAGGCGGCGTCACTCAGAGCGAACCGGCTGGCGCTGCTGGCGACACAGGCAGCGGTGACGGGGGCCAGGATGTCGGTGCGGGGGGATTGAGTCGCCCCTCCGGGGCCCGACGGTGCCGGGCGCGCAATGCCTCAGGGCTCGAAGGCCGTCGGGTCCTCGCCGCGTTCCACCTGCACGGCGTCGGCCCAGATGCGGCCGGGCTCCATGAGGCGAAGTTGGATCATGCTGTCGCGGTCCGCGCGCGGGGGCACGAGGCCGCTGGTCTGGACGCGCTGCCACTGCGTGGACAGCGTGACCGTCTGCCACGGGAAGAAGCCACCCCCGAGCATCGCCTTCATCCCGTCGCGTTCGGCGCGCAGATAGATCGAGAACACATAGCGCGTGGGGCGCGTCTCCTGCGGGCAGAGGTAGGCGTAGAAACCGTTGTAACCCTTCGGCCCGGTGGTGATGCGCAGGCAGGCTTTCCCCTCGAAGGGATTGTCGGCGTCCTGGCCCCAGCCCGCGTCGGGCGCGCCGACGAGTGGGGTCGCCTGCCACGGGCGGAAGTAGTCGGGCCAGCCCGGCAGCGAGGCCTCCTCGAAGCTGGGGTTGGGCATGAGGTTCTTCCTATCGGGCCGCCCGGTGCGCGGGATTTGCACTTCCGCCGCGACGCCCTGGTCGTCCGGATTCATCGTCACCTTGATCTGCACCATCCGCGCCGCTTCCGGCAGCAAGTAGGCGCGCGTGCCGAAGGCCTCCATGCGGTCCCGGAAGACTCCCCCCTGCACGGCGTAGCGCTCCGTTCCGAACAGCCGCCCGATCTCCTTCACCGCACCCAATGACGACACTGCGTAGCTGGTCTCGACCGGATACGGTCGGCTGTTGGCGGCCAGCAGCACCGTGCCCCCGGACGGGTTGCGCATCAGACGCACCTGTACATCGGGGTACTCCTCCTTCGTCGGGTCGAACTTGCCGGGCTCGTACGTAACGTCCTGCGGGAGGTCAGGCATGACCGCGGCGGGCCCCAGCACCTGAAGCTGCTTGGCCATGACGCACAGCGCGTCCCAGCTCTCCCGATGCACGACCGGGTAGCGGAAGTACAGGATGGCCTTCGCCCCGTGGATCAGCGCCAGGTACGTCTGGGCGTACTGCTCGTGGCGGGTGATGACGCGCTTGTGCATGCCCGACCACAGCTCGCCGACGGGCACGATCCACGTCATGCCGTGGATGCCCTCGGCGCGCTGCCGGGTGGCGGTGACTATCTTGGAGACGAAGTTGGGGGAGTTGCGGCCGGGCTCGCCGCCGGGGATCCAGTACGGATCGGTGCCGATGGCGTCGCACCAGTCCACGGCGTTGCTGCCCTCGGGGATGTACGAGGAGTACAGCAGGAAGACGGGGTGGTAGCCGTCGGTCTCGTTGACGCGGCGGGTGAGATCGCGCCCGGCCACGCTCTGGTCGAAGATGGACAAAATCGGCTCGTCGAACTGGTTGTGGCCGAGGCAGTTGTCGCGCGCGGCGGCGAGGCGCACACTCTCGAGAATCACCGGCGCATTGGCCTCGTAGTGGGCGAAGTAGAGGGCGGTCTTATCCTCGCGCGACAGGGCGGAGAGGTCGGGGTCGCTGATGAGCAGGCCCTTGAGGTTCGTGAGCCCGGACGAGCGCGTGGCCTTCGCGACCCGCTCGAGCGCCTCGCCCTGGAAGTACTTCACCAGGATCGCCCGGTCCACGCCGCGCTTCTCGCAGGCCTCGAGGCGGCTGAGCACCATCAGCCCGTGCTTCTTCGCCACGTCGAGGTATGCGCCGAGGTCCTCGGGGCTCGCGGCATAGGTCCAGTGGGCCACGGTGTTGAAGCCGGCGTCGGCCACCTTCTGGAGGTCCGCTTCATCCGCCGTGCCGATGCCCGCCATGAGCAGCCCCGATGGGAAGAACGGCTTGCCGTCGTGCAGCAGCACCCCGTTGAGGCGGTCCACCTTCCACTCGAAGCCCGGCTGCGGCGCGCGCTTGGCCAGCTCGATATCCTGCGTGAAGATCGGCGCACCCGTGTTGCGCACCCACTGCAGCCTGAGCTTCTGCAGGCCGACGGGGACGTCCTTGAGCGGGAAGGTCAGTTTCATCCGGGCAGCCGGGGCCACTTGCCGCGCCAGCACCTTGCCCCCGAAGGCGAGGCTGATCGTGGTCTGCTTCAGGCTCGGCTCGGGGAGGCCCAGAGTACACATGAGCGTCGCCTGCGGCTCGGTCGTGTAGTACGTGCGGTCCAGGAACGTGGCGATGAGTTCGAGCGCCTCGGACTGGGCGATGCGCGTGCGCCGGAAGACGCCGCCCGAGGCGCTCGCCACCTCGACGGTCGTCTGCCGTTGCACCGGCAGTTCGACTGCCACGGGAACCGTGACGGTCTGCAGGGCGGTCCCCTTGATGTCCACCGTCCGCGACACCTGCTGCGGCTTGCCGTTCACGGGCTCGTCGGTCACGGTGACGATCGCCTGCCCCGGCCGGTCGTTGTAGCCCCGCAGGTCCACTGCCACGTCGTAGCAGTATTCCCCCTCCGCCAGCCGGTACGGGCTGAGGCGCTCGTCACTGGCGGAAACGAGAAAGGGCGTCTGCAGCTTCGTGATGTTCAGGCCCTTCACGCGGCCGAACAGGTCGGGCTCATGGAAGGTCTTCTGCAGCGGCGCCCACGTGGTCAGTTGCTTGCGCCAGGAGACGATCACAGCCTGCTTGTCGCGCTGCGGGAGTTCCGCGTTGCGCGTGAGGTTCAGGCGCATCGCCGCCGGATCGCCGTACGACAGGAGCACGTACAGCGGGAGCGCGACTTCCGCCGTCCAGCCCTTCGCGTCCTGCCGCACGGCCGACAGCCAAGGCGCGTCCCAGTGCATGTCCCGCGCGCCCGCCGCCGTGGCGCGCTGCTCGGCCTTCACGTTGGCGCAGCTCAGCTTGTAGTGGAAGTACGGGTTGCCCTGGCCGGAGGGGTCCACGAAGACCTCGATGGACTCGTCGCTGTGCACGGCGCTGTCGTGCTGCAGGTGCTGCGGCTTCACTTCCGCCAGCGCCGCGTGCAGGCACCGGACGCCGACATAGAGGAACGCCTGGTCGTAGGCGACCTTGGCGAAGGTGTTGTCGGCCGTCTCGTTGCCGGCGCCGAGGACGTGGAAGTCGCCGAGGGCCTGCGCCCGCTGCCAGCACTCCTCGTTCAGCGCGCCGTCCACCTTCACCGGCGCCTGGCACGGGGTGACGGTGACCTCGGGGACGGGCGGTTGGGCGAAGCAAGGGAGGGCGAGGAGGAGGAGGCTGCAGACACAGTGGCGGGTCATTGGAGGCTCCTTGTCACGGCAACGGCCGGCGCAGCGTCAGCTTGACTACCTGCCAGCTCTCCGCGGGGCGGAAGCCGGTCAGCTTCGTCGGCGCGAAGCCCTTCGCGCTGGCCTCGAGGCTGTAGCTGAACTCCGTCACGCGCGGCTGGTTGGGCTGGTCGGTGGCCTGCTTGACGACTTCGGCGAGCAGGACGGCGCCCTCCTGGCCGCGGCCGGGCGTGCGGCCCTGCTGGTCCGTGGTCGGCGTTGTGTTCTGCGATAGCTCCGCGGCGCCGCCCGCGGGGCGGATCCTCACAGTCGCCCCGGCGACGGGCTTACCGGCCTCGTCGAGCACCTCGACGATGATGTGCCGCATCGAGGTGAAGCTGGGGTACTGAGTCTTGCTCGTCTGCGGGTTCTTCCAGCACTGGTAAGTGTCGCCCTGACGGGGCGTGTCCCATGTGCAGTCAATGCACACCAGGCCCTTGTCGCTGTAGTTGAGCGTCCAGTTGTGGTCGTTGCCGCGGAACACGCAGTCGGTCAGCACCGCGTCAATCGAGCCGTAGTCGCGCACGGCGATGCCGCAGTTCGTGAAGGTGCAGCGAGTGAGGTCATGCCGGTCGTTGATGATGGCGGTGCCCACGTGGTCGAAGGTCGTGTCGCTGACCTTGGCGCGTGGCGTGCCCATGCCATAGGTCGCCGCGCCCTGGACCCATGAGATCGTGGCATGGTCCAGCACAACCGCATCGCCGGTCAGGTTCATGCCGTAGTGCTCGACCTTCAGGCCGAAGGTCTGCCCCGCGAGCGCGGACGTGATGAGGCTGTGGTGCACGAAGAGCTGCCCGCCGGTCGTGTTCACCCGTGGGGCGTCCGTCGCGGGGAAGCGCCCCAGATAGAGCGTGTGGCCCGCACGCTCTTGGTCGCGGAACTTGAGGGCGGCGGTGATCTCCGGCTTGCCCGCGACGCCGAGGGCCAGCCGGTTCGCGCGCTTCGGGGCCTTCCAGTAGTCGTCCTCGCGGTTGTCGCCCTGGATCCAGTATGGGTGGAGCACGAGGCTGCCCTGCATCACGAGCGTCTCGCGCGGGTGCTCAGGGCTGCCGATCTGGAGACACGTCTCCGTCCCGTCGTTCGCGCCGACCCAGAGGTCGCCCGTCACGGTGGTCGTGTCGGTGGCGGCGTCATAGGCGACCTTACCCCAACCGTACAGGCGGTCCATGGCCAGCAGGCGCGCGAGGGTGCAGGGGGCATCGGCCGGGAAGTCCACGATGCGGAGGCACTGCCGCGCCTCGTCGTAGTAGATGGCCGCGGGGGCAGCCGAGGCGATGATGACGGCGGCGAGGATCGGCAGCGCGAGGCGCATCATTGGCTCTCTCCCAGGCGCGATGAATCGCGCCGCTACAGAACAACGAAGCTGCCGGTCACGAAGCTCTTGGTGGCGTTCGCCAGCGGCTGGCCGCCGCCGACCGAGACGGCGAACTCGCCCGGCTCGATCATCGGCTCGCCGGCGTCGGTGTAGCAGACCATCTGCCCGGGCGCCAGCGCGAACGTCAGGCGGCGCCCTTCGCCCGGCTGCAAGTGCACGCGCTGGACGCCCTGCAGTTGCAGCAGCGGCACCGGCACCGAGGCCTCCACGTCGCTGACGTAAAGCTGCGCGACTTCATCACCCGCGCGATCGCCAAGATTGGTCACCGTGACGCCGATCTGCACCGGCTCGCCGGCGCGGACCTCGGCGGGGGTGATCGTCAGGTCGCGGTATCCAAAGCTGGTGTAACTCAGGCCGCAGCCAAACGGGTACAGCGGCTCACCCGTGAAGAAGCGGTACGTGTGCCCGGCCATGTTGTAGTCACTGAAGTCCGGCAGTTGGTCGAGCGACTTGTAGAACGTCACGGGCAGGCGCCCGGCGGGGTTGATGTCGCCCCACAGGACCTCGGCCAACGCCGTCCCGGCCTCCTCCCCCCCGTACCACGTTGCCAGGATCGCGCTGACGTTCTGGTCGGCCCAGTTCACGGCGACGGCGCTGCCCGAAAGCAGCACGAGAACCACGGGCTTGCCGACGGCGGCGACTTCCTGCAGCAGCGTCTCCTGGATCGGCGGCAAGTCAATGTAGGTGCGGTCCCCGCTGCGGTTGAGGTCCGAGTCGCCCTCCTCCCCTTCCAGGCGTGGCGAGAGGCCGAGGGCCATGATGACAACGTCGGCTTCGTCGGCCGCCGCCAGGGCTTCCGCGAAGCCGGAGCGGTCGTCGCCGACGAGTTCGCAGCCCCGCGCGTGCGTCACGGTCACGCCGTCGCCGGCGCGGGCGATGATCCCCTGCAGCGGCGTGACGGCCAGCGATGGCTCGCCGTTGTAGTTGCCCAGCAGCACGGGCACGTCATCGGCGTTCGGGCCGATGACGGCGAGGCGCTTTACGTCGGCGGCCAGCGGCAACACGCCATCGTTCTTGAGCAGCACGATGCTCTCGCGCGCTGCTTGCAGGGCCAGCGCCCGGTGCTCGGCGCAGTCGTTGACCGCCATCGGTATCTGCGCGTACGGCACGCGCTCGGGCGGGTCGAACATGCCCAGGCGAAAGCGCGCTTCGAGCAGGCGCTCCAGTGACACATCCAACTCCGCCTCGGTGATGAGGCCCTGCTCGACCGCACCGATGAGCGAGCCGTACGTGCAGCCGCAGTTCAGGTCGCAGCCGGCCCTCACCGACATCGCGGCGGCCTCTTCGGGGCTGGCGGCGACCTTGTGGTGCTGGAAGACATCGTCAATCGCGCCGCAGTCGGAGACGACATAGCCCGGGAAGCCCCACTCATCGCGCAAGATGCGCTGCAGCAGCGTCGGGCTGGCGCTGCAGGCCTCGCCGTTGGTGCGGTTGTAGGCCGACATGATGGACCACGCGCCCGCCTCGACAGTGGCCTTGAAGTGCGGCAGGTAGCTCTCGCGCAGGTCGCGCTGGCTGACGACCGCGTCGAAGCCGTGACGCTCGGCCTCGGGGCCGCTGTGGACGGCGAAGTGCTTCGGTGTCGCGACTAGCTTGAGGTACTTCGGGTCGTCGCCCTGCAAGCCCTTGACGAAGGCCACGCCGAGTTGCGCCGCCAGATAAGGGCATTCGCCGTAGGTTTCCTGCCCTCGGCCCCAGCGCGGGTCGCGGAAGAGGTTGATGTTCGGCGTCCAGAAGGTGAGGCCGTAGTACCACAGGGCGCCGCCGTCCGCCGACAGGGCCGCATGATGCTTCGCGCGGGCCTCGTCGGAGATCGCCGTGGCGATGCGGAAGACGAGGTCCGCATTGAACGTCGCGGCGAGGCCGATGGCTTGCGGGAATACGGTCGCGATACCCGCCCGACCGACGCCGTGCAGGCACTCGTTCCACCAGTTGTACGCCGGAAGGCCCAGGCGCGGGATGGCGAAGGCGTCGTGGACCATCTGCGAGACCTTCTCCGGAAGCGTCATGCGGCCCATCAGGTCGCGGGCGCGCTCGGCGGGAGCGAGGTCGGGGTTGAGATACGCGGCGCTGTCTTCGGGCATGGGGTCACCGTATTCAGGCGAGATGTGCGAGGTTTCGCCTCCGCAGGACGGGCTCCTTCCGCGCGCTGCTGGTGCTTGCAGGTGCCCCGCCGCGTCGCGGCGAACGGGGCTGTGGACTGATGAAATACCTCTTCCTCATCATCGCGGCGGTGCTGATCCTCGCCTCCGTCATCACCCATGCCACGCTGCCGGACGCGCGCAGTGAAGTGCCGGTCATCTACTGGGTGACCGACCCGAACCCCGCGCGCGAGGAGCAGATCCGGCTCTTCCACGCGTGGCTCAAGAAGCACAACCACCCGCGCATCGAGCTGCGCCTGGACACCGCCAACAACGACACCTCCAAGAAGATCATCCAGGGCGTGTCGGGCGTGGGCGGGGATTGCATGGACATCGGCTCGGGCGGCGGGATGCGCTACTTCAACTCCGTGGGGCTGCTGACCGATGTGACGCCGTGGGCGAAGGAAATGGGCTTCGACCCCAGCCACACCTACCCGGCGATCAAGACCGAGGTCACCGACGCCGGCCACCAGTACATGTTCCCGTGCAACTGCTACGACCACCTGTACTGGGTCAACAAGGCGACCTTCCGCAAGATGGGCCAGCCGCTCCCGCCGATGAAGTGGGACCTGGAGACCTTCGAGCGCCTGGGCAAGGCGTACGTGGCGGCGGCCAACCCGCCCGGCGAGCGCCGCGAGAACTTCTTCGCCAACGGCGCGCCGCTGGACGTGGTGCGCCGCGGCTGGGGCGTGAGCGTGTTCAATGAGACCCTCACGCGCTGCACGCTCGACGACCACCGCTACGTGAAGGCGCTCAAGTTAATCCGCAAGTGGACCTACGACGACCACCTGTGCCCGACGGCCGCCGAGGTGCAGTCCTTCAGCACCGCTTCGGGCTACGGCGGCTCAACGCTGCAGCTCTTCAACAGCGGCAACTACGCGATGTTCATGATGGGGCGGTATGCGCTGATCCAGTTGCGCAAGTTCGGCGCGCTGGAATTGGCGGTATCGTGGCCGCCGACCGGTGGTATGCCAAACTGCTCGACGGGCACGCGCGCTGCGGGCATTTACGCCGGCTCCAAGCACCCCGAGTTGGCGAAGTACTTCCTGGCTTACCTCGCCAGCGAAGACTACAACATGCAGATTGTGCGGGATGCCGACTCCCAGCCGCCGAACCCGAAGTACACCAAGACCGCGGAGTACCTGCGCCCCAAGGACTATCCCAATGAGTGGGGTTGCCACGAGGTGTTCGAGGACGCCATGTGGCAGATCGCCATCGGGCCGGAATACAGCCCCTTCATCGTGCCGGATGTCGTGAACCGCAGTGACGGCGAGGCGGTCGAGGCCTACATGTCCGGCGTGACCAGCGCGGAAGAAGCCGCGCGGCAGGCCGCCGACCGCATCAACGCCGAGATTGACCGCAGCCTCGAGGAAGACCCCTCGCTCCAGCCGAAGTACGACGAACTGCTGGCGAAGCAGAAGAAGATTGACGACCTGAAGGCGCGCGGGGAGAAGATCCCGCTGGACCTGGTGGACAACCACTTCCTGCGGCGCTACTACGAGTGGGCGCGCATGGCCAGATGATGACCCCGAAGGACCGGCGACGACTACGTACAGGTTTGGGCTTCCTGGCCCCCAACATCCTGGGGTTCCTGGCCTTCACACTCATCCCGCTGGGGTTCAGCCTGGTCCTGGCCTTCACCAACTGGGACTTGCGCCACCACAACATGTTCAAGCAGGAGCACCTGAAGTTCATCGGGGTCGAGAGCTTCGTGCGCCTGTTCCATGAGCCCAACTTCTACAAGTACCTGGGCAACACGGTCTTCCTGATGATGGGCATTCCCCTGTCCATCGCCGCCAGTCTCATCGCCGCCCTGCTGCTGAGCAACGACCTGGGCGTCGGCCGCAAGCGCACCTACTGGACGGTGGCTTGCGGCTCGCTGCTGGTGGCCGCGTGCGTGATGCTGGGGCTCCTGGGCGCCGGGGCCAGCGCCATGACGCTGCTCATCGGCGGGGTCATCTGCCTGCTGCTGGTGGGCGGCACGTTCGGCGGGGCCACGACGTACCGCACGGTCTTCTACATCCCCCACTTCACCAGCGGCGTCGCCACCTTCATCCTGTGGAAGAAGCTGTACGCCCACGAGACGGGCCCGGTGAACACGTTCCTGGCCGGGCCGCTGGAGCGCCTGACGGAGACACTGCGCGGCGTGCCGGCCGCGCACCTGACTGCCGGCATGTGGGTGTGGCTGGTGCTGGCGCTACTGCTGCTGTTCCTGGGGCTGCGGCGCCTGCGGTTGATGTGGGTCGAGGGCGAGCTTTCCTGGTGGCTGGCGGCGCCGGCCGCGGTGGGATTGCTGGTGCCGGTCATCGCGTCCCTGTTCTGGGCGCCGACCTTCGAGGGCAAGTTCCTGCTGGTCGTGGGGGCCACGTTGGTGCTGCTGTTCCAGCTCATCCGCGGCCTGACGTCGGCGCGGCTGCCTTCGCTGGCTTCCAGCGGGTCGGGGTCGGCCGCGGCGCTGGCCGCGCTGTACCTGGTCGGCGAGTTCGTCGCCCTCGGCTTCGCCATCCTGGCCTATCGCCTGCCGGGGATGGCCGAGGCCGGCCTGCAGCCCCCCGAGTGGCTCACCCACTACCACTGGGCCAAGCCCGCGATGATGATCATGGGGCTGTGGGCCGCGATGGGCTCCAACAACATGCTGCTGTATCTCGCGGGCCTGTCGAACATCCCGCCGGAGTTGTACGAGGCCGCCGACATTGACGGCGCGTCCCGCCACCAGCGGTTCTGGAACGTGACCTGGCCGCAACTGGCGCCGACGACGTTCTTCATCGTCGTGATGAGCGTCATCGGCGGGCTACAGGGCGGGTTCGAGATCGCCCGCACCATGACCCGGGGCGGGCCGGCCGGTTCGACCACGACACTCGCCTACTTCATCTACACCGAGGGTTTCGAGACCGGGCGCCTGGGCTACGCCTCGGCGGTGGCCTGGACGCTGTTCGCGATGGTCTTCATCGCCACGCTGATCAACTGGAAGTTCGGGAGCAAGCACGTCAATGACTGAGGCGCCGCTGGAGCGCGGGCTTTCCAGCCCGCAGCAGGCCCTGCCGCCCACGCACCCGCGCCGCCCCTGGCGGTGGGGGATGACCGTGCGTCAGCACCTGTCGCTGTCGGGCCTGCATGTCGTGCTCGTCATCCTCGCCTTCACGATGGTGCTCCCCTTCGTGTGGATGGTGCTGACCAGCCTCAAGCCCCTGGGCGAGGTCGGCCTCGAGAACTGGCTGCCCAGCAAGATCCAGTGGAGCAACTACCGCGAGGTCTTCTCGGTCATCCCCTTCGCGCGGTTCTACTGGAACAGCCTCTTCATCGCCGCGTGGGTGACGTTCCTACAGGTCTTCACCAGCGCGCTGGCGGCGTTCAGCTTCGCGCGGCTGCAGTGGCCCGGGCGCGACAAGGTCTTCCTGCTGTATCTGGCTACGCTCATGCTGCCCGGCCTGGTCATGATGATCCCCAACTACCAGATCATGATCAAGCTGGGGCTCGTGGACACGTACGCCGGGCTCATCATCCCGGCGGCGTTCAGCGCTTTCGGGACGTTCCTGCTGCGGCAGTTCATGCTGACGATCCCGACCAGCCTGGACGAGGCGGCTGAGATTGACGGGGCCAGCAAGTGGCAAGTCTTCTGGGAGGTCATCCTGCCGCTGGCCCGGCCGGGGATGATTGCCCTGACGATCTTCACGTTCATCGGCACGTACCAGAGCTTCTTCTGGCCGCTGGTCATGCTCAAAACGGTGGCCAGGTACACGCTCCCCATCGGCCTGCTGTACTTCGACTCCACGCAGGGCCAGTCCACGCACCTGATCATGGCGGCGGTGACGATGTCGCTGCTGCCCATGATCGTGCTGTTCGCCTTCATGCAGCGCTACCTCGTGCGCGGCATCCAACTGGGCGCCGTGAAGGGCTAGACCCCATCTTCCCACCCGCGCTCTGCCGCACCCGGCGACCTATCACATTGTGACATTGCGGCAGCGGTGTTATACTGCGAATGTAGTGGAGTCGCAGGCGTGACACGCACCCGGGAGATGAAGCAGCATGCCAGCCAGCCCGCCTCTGCCCATGCAGGACGACCGCCTTGACATCAAGGCTGTTCGCGACGAACTGGGTCTCAGCCAGGCGGAGTTGGCCGACATGGCTGGCGTGTCGGTGCGGGCCGTCCAGAGCTGCGAGCAAGGCTGGCGCCGCCCGAGTCCGGCCCTGGAGAAGACGATCATTCTGCTCCTCATGGCGCACCGGCACGGCAGCGCGCTACCCGAAGTGAAGTGCTGGGAAGTCATGGACTGTGTCCCAGAGCGCTGCGAGAACTGCATCTCACGGCGGACCGCCCAGGGGCACCTGTGCTGGTTCCTGCACGGCACGCTGTGCGCCGAGCCGCGCCATCAGGACTGGGAGAGCAAGCGCGGCCAGTGCTTGTCCTGCGCCTTCCTCAAGCAACTCCTGAAGCCGACCGCCGAATAGGCTGGCGTGACCTACGGAGGCGAAAGCACCGATGAGAACCGCATTGCTGCTCGCCTGTTTCCGGGCTCTTCTCCTGTCCGCGTGCCTTGCCGGCACCGCCTTCGCCGCGGACCCGGCCGAGCTGGTCGTGACCGACACGGTGCTCCGCCCGGCGGCCCAGGTCCCGCCGCTGGGGGCCAACAACTATGGCGGCTGCGGGGCCATCGAGTGGGCCGCCAACAACTTCGTCCGCAACAGCGGCAACGAGCCGGTGTATTGGCGCAATCTGCACCGCATCATGCAGGTGGGGCCCAACTGGTTCGAGATTGATGGCCCCGGCACGTCGTGGTGGGACCTGTGGGCCAACGGCTTCCTAAGCGGGGCCGATGTACGCCTGTACCGGATCGTGGACAAGGCCGGAGCCCCCTTGCCAACCAACAGCGCCGGCAACGGCCTGGACATGAGCCGGGCCGACCACGTGGCCTTCGTCGGCAAGGCGCAGGTGTTGCCCGAGGGCTCCCCCGGCTTCCCCGACGGCGGCTGGGTCGCCACGAAGTACGGCGACGTCTACCCCAACGCCTGGATCCGCCACGGTAATCTCTCGTGCACCGACGCCAGCGGCGTGCAGGCCGGACGGACGTATTGGTACACCATCACGGCCATCAGCGCCGATGGCAAGGAGTCGGACTTCGCCAACGAGGTGAGCGCTGCCGTCGCACCGGCTGGTGATGGCGGCCCGCATATCCTGATCGTCCGCGAGGACAAGCTGCCGGACGCAAAGCAGGGCCAGGGGTTTGACTTTGCGCCGGGAATCACGGGCGGGAAGGCTCCCCTGCAGTGGCGGATCGAGGACGCGCAAGGCGGGGCCCTCGCGCTGCCCGAAGGGCTGGCGTTCGACACCACGACGGGCCGCCTGCGGGGGCAACTCAAGACGACCCCGCCGGAAACGCGCTTGCGCCTGAAGGTCACGGACGCAGCCGGCCGCGAGGATAGCCGCTGGTATGTCCTGAACCCGGCTGCCCCGACGGGCGCCGGTAAGCCCGAACCGCCGCGCGACGTCAAGGCCGTCGCTGGGCCGGGCTGTGTCACGCTCTCGTGGTCGCCCAGCCCCTCGGCCCATGTCGTCGCCTATCGCCTCAAGCGCAGCGCCGCGCCGCTGGCGCAGCAGAGGCAGCGCGTCGTCCTCTCCCCTGGCGCGCCGGAGCTGAAACGCTTCGACTACGCCGTCATCCAGAAGCGTTTCCAGCCTTTTGACATGAGGGCGGTGCACCCGCGCGTGCGTGGCATCGGCAACCCCTTCGACGCCCCGGCGATGTACTGGAACCATGACGCCGCGCGCACGAAGCTCGCCCTGGTCCCGCACCCGCAGCCCCTGCCCAAGGAGATGACCGACCCCGGCGAGACCTGCCTGCAAGTCACGGCCGGCGAGGGCGAGCAGTTCATAGACCAGTTCGTCTTCATCGGCACCGACATGGCCGGCGAGTCCATCTGGTACGGGCAGCTCGAGCCGGGCAAGCAGTACCGGCTGGAGGTGTGGCTGCGGCAGGAGGGCCTCGCCAACAACGGGGCCGTGACGTTCTCCTACGGCCGGGCCTATCCGGAGATCAAGCATGGCTTCAACGTAACTGGCCAGTGGGCGAAGTACACCTGTGACTTCACCGGGCCCGAGCGTCCCGACAAGCTCTGGCACTTTGGCCACCGCTTCACCTTCACCGGCCCGGGCACGCTGTGGCTGGACAACGCGCGCGTGTTCCGCGTGGATGACCCGGCGGACCTGGCAAAGCCGTACGTCCCCAACCCCGTCGTGCTCAACGAACTGCTGGCGTCACAGCCTGCCACCGGACCGAAGGGCTCCCACCGCATCTGGTTCCTGGACCGCGACGCCACGCTGGAGTCGATCACCAGTTGGCACGCCAACTCAAAGGTGCGGCCCGACTGGCGCACGGCTCTGTCCGGCACCATGGAGATGACCCTTCCCATGGGGCTGATGTTCGACTTGCAGACCGGGCCGGACCCGCAGACCCGCATGAAGCCGTGGCTGGTGTTGCAGCACCTCCTCCACAGCGAGGACGACTGGCGCGGGTTGATCGAGTACCTGGCCGCGCCGTACGACCCGGCGCAGGACACGCCGCAGGCCAAGCCGTGGGCGTACAAGCGCTTCCAGCAGCGCGGCGTGGGCACCCCGTGGACGGACGAGTTCAGCCAGATCACCCTCGAGTTCGGCAACGAGACCTGGCACAACGGCGTCTTCGACGACTGGCTGGGCTTCGCCACGCGCAACGCGGTCTGGCAGGGCGGGCGCGAATACGGGATGTTCTGCCGCTACCTGATCCAGAACATGCGCCGGAGCCCCGTCTGGCAGGCGCAGAAGCTCGACGGCAAGATCCGCTTCGCCGTGGGCGACGGCTACATCCGCCGCGATGTCGGCGGCGGCAAGCGCCTGACCTACGGCGAGGAGGCCATCGCCGAATGCCCGGAGGCGCAGTTGGTCGTCCACGCCAACTATGTCGGCCCGAAGTGGGAGACCGGCGACAAGTCGCGCGACACCTTCGACGACCACGGCGTGCAAGAGACGCTGCTGGCCTTCCTCGCTGCGGACGAAGGCGGCTTCCCGGCGGCGCAGCAGCAGGCGGAGCAGTTCGCCGCCCAGGGCCTCAAGTACGATCACGGGGCGTACGAGGGCGGGCCGAGCGGCTTCGCCATCCCCGGCCGCGACACCCCGCAGCAGAAGGAGACCAACGAGCGCTATGGCAAGTCGCTCGCCATGGCCGTCACGGCCCTCGACGCCTGGATGCGCAGCTACGCCTACGGCTGGACCGACCAGTGCTACTTTAGCTACGGCCAGGGGATGTACTGGAACAGCCACACCTGGTTCTCCGCGGGCTTCCGGCCGTCGCCCGGATGGCTGGCGATGACCCTGCGCAACCGCTACGCCTCCGGCGACTTGATGATGGTCATCGGGAAGACATGGCCCACGCTGCGACGCGGCGAGAAGCAGTACCCGCTCATCGGCGCCTATGCGATGCGCGACGGAAGGCGCTGGTCGGTATTCGTCGTCAGCCGCAAGCTGGACGGGAGTCACGATGGGCAGGACTTCGGCGACGGCACGACGCCGGTCACACTGAAGCTGCCCTTCACGAACGCCCAGCGCATCACGCTGCACAAGCTGACCGGCGACCCGCGCGCGAACAACCGGCAGGCGCTGGAGATTGCCATCCAGGACGAGACCGTGCCACCGTCCAGCCTCAAGCAGGGCGCGCTTGCGCTCACCATGCCGCCGGGTTCAGTCTACCTGTACGTGTTTGAGGGAGCGCAGGGGAGTCCTGATGGCCGCTGAATTCGACGTTGTCGTGGCCGGCTACACGGGTGTGGACCTGGCGCCCACCTTCCCCGACCGCGCGGGTGACGTGCCGCTGGCGCAACTGCTGCGGCCGGGCAAGATCATCGAGGTCGGGCCGCTGGAGATCACGCCCGGCGGTGTCGTGCCCAACACCGGCCTGGCGATGAGTACTTTCGGGGCGCGCGTCGCACTGATGGGGCTGATCGGGCAGGACCGTCTGGGCGACCTGCTGCTGGGACTGCTGGAGGGCCACGGGGCCGC
>CAZZDO010000010.1:0-14430 GCA_964653205.1 uncultured Armatimonadia bacterium
GTTGCGGATGCTGTGCAGGCACGGGTCCAGCAACAGCGCCTGCAGGAGCAGCCGCTTGTCGCGCGTGCGGTAGGCCTCGGTCAGCGTCGCGACAATGTCGCACTGCAGGCGCAGGTGCGCCGCGAAGGTCTCCGGCAGCGGCCCGACCGCGAGGGGCTCGATGCCCTCGCGGTTCACGAGCGCCGGCACTTCGACGGCCGCGCCTTCCGGTAGGTTGTCAATCAGCGGCCCGGTGTTCAGCAGGTTCACGGCCGCGACCCGCAGCGGCTCCTCGCGCTGCAGGGCGGCGATGACGGCCGTCGCGACTTCCCCGCTCGCGCCGGCCACATCGGCAATCGGCACCTCGCCCTTCAGCACCCGCGCGATGACGCTCTCCTCGGGTTGCTTCGCCGTGACGGGATGGCTCTCCTGACCGTAGTGCCACTTGTGGCCGGTGAACTCCGCCGCGAAGCCGAAGTACTCGCCGATGTGGTCGTCGGAGGGGTAGCTGAGCACATCCCAGATGCGCGCCAGTTCGCGATACAGCGGCGGCACGTCCACAGTCTCGTCTTCCTGCACCAGCTTGAGCATGCGCGGCAGGTGCTCGCTGCCGTCGCGCGTGTCCCTGATGCTCAGCCCGCAGAAGATGTGGTTCAGGCCGGCGCTGGTCAGCTCAAGGTGCTCTTCGGGGATGTCGAGCAGGCGGCTGGCGAGGCGCTGCAGCCCGAACACGCCGTGGCACAGGCCGATGGCCCGCACCTGCGTGAGCGTCAGGATGGCGTGCAGCACGCGCGACTCGGGGTTGGTGAAGTTGAGCAGGAGCGCTTCCGGGCACAGGCGCTCGATGTCCCGGCAGACGGGGAGGACCAGTTCGAAGCTGCGCAGCGCGTGAAAGAGCGCGCCCGGGCCGCCGTTCTCGCCCAGCACATGCTGGACGCCGTAGGCCTGCGGCACGCGGAAGTCCTGCTCCCACAGGGCCATGCGGCGGATGCTGACGGCGGTGATGACGAAGTCCGCGCCGGGGAGGGCCTGCGTGCGGTCCGTCGTGCTCGTGATCGTGGCCGCGCTGCCGTGGTGCTCCTTGAGCATCCCGGCGAACCGCGTCATGGTGTCGAGCGCCTCGGGGCTCACATCCACGAGGCAGACTTCGAGGTCCATCAGGCTGCGGCCCGGCTCGCCGAGCAGGTCGGCCAACACCCCACGCCCGAAGCTGTTGCTGCCCGCGCCAATGACGACGATCTTCATGGTGGTCTCCCCTATCCGTACAGCATGTTGAGCGTCGCGAACGCCTGCTCGTTGCTCGCGCCCCAGCGGTTCGTCAGAAAGACAAACACGAGGTCGCGCTCGGGGTCCATGTACCACAGCGTCCCCGTCGCGCCGCCGTGGTAGAACGCGCCCTCGGGCTGGTTGGCGAAGGCCTGGTCACGGCAGAAGCCTAGCGTGCGGCGGCTCAGCACCATCTCGTTGTCCACGTACGGCAGGCCGGGCAGTAGCGCCGTCGCTCGTTCGCGCGCCCGGGCGGGTACGAGTTGGTCGGTCAGCCACGCCCGACCAAGGGCCTGCAGGTCGTCCAGCGAACTCCACAGCCCCCCGCCGGACATCTCCAGGCGCTGCACCAGTTCATACTGCGGGCCGTCGGGGACGGGATGGTCCACGACGTCCATGGCGCGCGCGGGGTCCGGGTAGAAGCTCGTCAGTGTCAGGCCGCACGGGCCGCAGACGTACTGCTGCAGCGCCTGCTCCATCGTCAGCCCGAGCTTGCGCCGGATCGCCTCGTTGATGAGCTGGTAGGTGTGCGTGCTGTAGCGGCAGCGCGTGCCCGGCTCGTCCAGCAGCTCTTCCTCATACATGCGCTGCAGCAGTTTCTGCGGGTCGTAGCCATCTTCCGCAGCCCCGTCCACGAACCGCGAGGGCAGCCCGGTGCTGTGGCCGAAGATCTGGCTGAAGCGGATCGTCTTCCGCGCGTCGTTGGTGCCGAACTCCGGGATGATATCCACGATCCGCGCGTCGTAGTCGAGCACCCCCTGCTCGACCAGAATGGCCGCCAGCACTCCGGTGATGGCCTTGGAGATCGAGGCGAGGGCGAACTGCCGCTCGCAGAGTGAGTCGTCTTGGTTCCCCTTGCCATCGAAGGCCGAACGGCACACCAGGCCATCGCCCTCGCTCACGGCGACGGCGACCATCGGCAGGTCGCCGGATACGACGTACTCGCGGGCGTGCGCAAGCATGGCTTCTACGTTGGCTCTCATCAATCAGGTCCTCTCTGTCGGCGGCGCGGTCGTCGTCAAGTCGGGGGTTGAAACCCCCGCCTATGGGAAGCGTCCCTCCGGGACGCATGTCGTGCCCCGTCCCGGAGGGACGGTCATCATAGCCGGGGGTTTCAACCCCCGGCCATCACCGCGCGGGGTACTTCAGCACCCACGCATGTTCGCACGGCAGTCGCTCAGGCATCGTGATCTTGGCTCCGCCATCCGTGCAGCTCCATGCCAGCGGCTCGGCGACGCCGAGCATCCGCACGGTCGCGCCCTCGGCCGGGCACGCGCCCTTGATCGTCAGCGTTGGTGGCGGGGCCATCTGCCCTTCGGCCGCCACGTACGCCGCGTACACCGTGTCGCCCTTCCGCGTGAAGCGGAACTGCCCCTCCACGTACGGCGCGACCGGCTCGCTAGCGTGGACGCAATCGCCATTCACATCCATCCACGCGGCGATTTCGTCCAGGCGGCGGACTGCCTCCTCGGGCAGCGTCCCCAGCGGCGTGGGGCCGATGTTCAGCAGCAGGTTCCCGCCCTTGGCGATGATGTCCAGCAGCATCTCGATCAGTCGGCGGGCGGGCTTGTAGCTGTCGCCCGGCTTGAAGGCCCAGCCGGTGCCCATCGTGAGGCACGACTCCCAGGCCTGCGGGAGGGGCTCATCGGGGATTTCCTGTTCCGGGGTGAGCAGGTTCTCGTACTCGCCCCCGACGGTGCGGTCGGCGACGATCAGGCCGGGCTGGTGGCGGCGGGCCATCGCGGCAATCTCGGCCATGCGGATGTCCTGGTGGGGCGGCCGCACTTGCCCGCCGTCGAGCCACAGGCAGGCGACGGGGCCGTACTGGCTCATCAGCTCCTCGATCTGGTCGTACACGAAGCGCACGAACCGCTCCCAGCGCTCGGGCTCGGCGTGGGTGTCGTAGTTCGGGTGGCGGTCGGGCGCGGGCCGGGCCGGGTCCCAGTAGCTCGGGTGGTGCCAGTCGGATTTGGAGAAGTAGCACGAGATGGCGAAGTCGCGGGCGCGGAAGGCGTCGAACACCTCGCGCGTTACATTCGCCCGCGGGTGGCGGTGGAAGGGGCAGTCCGAATGCGTGATGCGGTAGTCGGTCTGCCGCGTGTCAAACATGCTGAAGCCGTCGTGATGCTTGGTGGTGAAGGCGACGTACTTCATGCCCGCGCGGCGGGCGGCGTCGGCCCAGGCCTCGGGGCAGAAGTCCACGGGATTGAACGTCCGGTTCAGGGCCCAGTAGTCGCGGCGGAAGCGCTCGAGGTCGCGGTCGCGCTCGACCCAGGCGGGGAGATCATCCGGCCGCGCCCACGTGTCCGCCGCCACCAGCGGCCAGGACTCGATGCACCCCCACTGGGAGTAGGGCCCCCAGTGCAGGAAGAGGCCGAACTTGAGCGAGCCGAACCAGCGCAGGCGCTCGTCCAGCCAGTCGGGCCAGCGTTGGCCCGGTGCGGCGGCGTCAGCGGCGATGATGTCCGGACGGTCGTTGCTCATGATCACTGCCTCACTGTCGTTGTGGCGCCCCCGCCGCGCTGCGCCCCGCGTCGAAGTCCTACGGGGCGGGGATCAGCGCCACTGCGGCCCAATAGACCAGCGGCGTGAGGACGACGCCCAGCAGCGCCGGCGCCAGCCCCTGCGCGAGGGTGTGCTTCTGCCGGTAGACCCGGGCCCATAGCACGAGCGGCACCGCGAGGAGCCCATACCAGGCGTTCGCGTAGCCGATGAGCCCCAGGGCAACCACCCCCGTCGTCAGGACCGCATTGTGCATGCTGATCTTCCACCGCAGCGACACGATGGTGAGCGCCGCCCCCACCACCAGGTAGACGCAACCCAACGCGACCAACTGCTGTGGGGCGCGCGCGGCGTACAGCCAGACCACGCCGCCGGCAGTGCTCACCAGGGCCGCCACCAGGGGGGCGAGCCGCTGCTCCCGTCGGGCCACATGGACATCGCCGACACGGCCGCCGCGCCACAGCCCGAACACGACAAGGAACGGCACGACCGCCCCGCACCCGATGCAGATCGCCGCCCACAACAGCAGTTGGGACGGCGAGGCGTGCAGGCGCATGACCACCAGGGCCGCCGTCACCGCAAGGACGATGAACGGGCTGGCGGCGGTCGAGATCACCAGCGCCGCGGCGCGAGCCAGGCCCCCCCAGAATGCGTCATTTCGCACCTTGAACCTCTACTGCAGCACAATCATCCCGGCGTTGGCGACGACCCAGTTCTGGGCGTTCGTCCCGGCCCAGGCAATCCACTCGGCAGTGCTGGTCCGGTTGACGCCGAGGTTGAGGCGGAGCGTGGCGCCCGCCTTGCCGCTGGCGCCGAGGGCCGCGAGCGGCAGGGCCCATTCGCCCGTCCATTGGTCCGCGCCCACATGCGCCGCGAACTTCGTCTTCTCCCCCAGCGCCCGTGCCTGTTTCAGCGTCGCCCCCGCGTCCGTGACGCTCTCGAACTTGCCGTTGGCGAAGCTATGGATGACGTAGATCGGCCCGGCGGGCTTGCTGCCCTTCATGGCCTGCAGGCAGACTTCCGCCCCGTCGTGCTGCCCCCAGCTCTCGCCGAGGCTCAGCTTCCCGCCGGGCGGCAGGGGCACCGTGAGGGCGACGTAGAGCATCGCCGCATCGTGGGTGACGACGGCGGCGGCGGGCAGGCTCTTGATCGGCGTGCGGCCCGGCGTCTCGGCCAGCTGGAGCTGCGCCGCGGGCCACTCGCCCGTGGAGAACTGACCGTCAATCGTCGGGACCGTCGCGGTCGTGGGCACGGGCAGGGGCGTCTTGATCCGCAGTTCGTATGCCGTCGGCGGGATCGGCAGCTTATCCTGCGAGATCAGTGGATGCTCCCGCGCGCCCTCGGCCTGCACAATGGGCCACGAAGCGCGCAGCGGGCTCCTGTACGGCCCGATGCGCCGCATCGGGATCTGCCTGAAGCCCAGCTTGAGCGCGGGCGACTCGGGCTTGAGGCGGTAGTCGTCCCGCTTCATGTCTACGAACAGCGGGTCCGCGACGACCGAGCCCTTGTCCTGCCCCAGCTTCTGCCACGCGGCCCATTGGTCCGGCGGGTCCACTTTCGGCAGCCGCATCGTCACGGGGCCGCCGGCATTGTAGATGACATTCTGATCGAAGCTGTTGTGGTCCAGGTTGACGTTGCCGAGGTCATACACGGGGGCCTTGGCGCTGTCATACCAGATGACATTGCGGCGGAAGACGTTGTGGGCCATGATCTTGCCGTCGGGCAGGATGGCCTGCTCCGGGCCGATGTTGAGATACCGCATGGCCTGCCAGGCGGGCTGGTCCTTGACCATGTTGTAGCCCTCGATCATGGTCTTGACGTGGCTCAGCCAGAACGGGTGCTTGTCGGTCCAGCCGCTGTAGTGAACCATGTTGTCGCGCCCGCCGACCAGGATGTTGTTCTCGATGACGTTGTCCCGCCCGTTGTGCAGCATGACCAGCCCGGTCGGGCAGCGCGCGATGATGTTGCCGATCACGTCCACGCCGCCGGCGTTGTCGTCCAGGTACACGCCGCGCGCGAAGTGCGGCGACAGCCAGCGGCCGTACTGGTCGTGCCCGTAGCCGAGGATGTCGTGGAAGTAGTTGTAGCGGATCACGCTGCCGCGTGAGGAGATCCAATCGCGCCCACCGGTGTAGACCGCGCCGGTGTCCTCCGTCTCCAGGTTCACATGGCGGATCTCGTTGTACTCGATGACCAGGTTGTTGCCCGAGAACATGATGCCCATGCGCGGGCCGTCGTGGATGAGGTTGTGGGTGGCTTTGAGGCCCACCCCGTACATGGCGACACCTACGCCCTGCTTGTACATCTGTCCCATGTGATGGATGTAGTTGTTGTCGGCGACATTGTTGGCGGCGGTGAGGGTCTTGCGGTCACCCCCGCTGAGCGCGATGGCGTTGCCGCCGGTATCGTGAATGTCATTGCCGACGACGCGGTTGTCGCTGCCGCCGCTGACGGCCACCGCCGAGCCCCCCCAGCTCCAGACGCCCACGGTGTTGCGGATGGTGTTGCCGGCAATGGTGCACCGTCGGCAGTTCTGCAGCGACAGCCCGGTCTCGTCGCAACCCTCCATGATGAAGCCCTGGAAGGTGACGTACGCCGCGTCCCTCATCTGCAGCAGGCTCTTGAGCGCCGAGGCCGTGACGCTGTCCTTCGTGATTTTGGCCGGCGGCCAGAAGTACAGGTTCCCGGCCTCCTTGTCGAGATACCATTCGCCCGGGCTGTCGAGGGCCTCGAAGACGTTACGCAGGTAGTAGCGGTCGCCGGGGCGGATCGCATAGGAGCAGTCCCCCGCCAGCGTGACGGTACGGGCGGCGCGGTCAATGGTCTTGATGGGCACGACGTTGTTCCACCAGTTGTAGCGCGGGAAAATGAAGACCTCGGCCTCGGTGGGCCGAGCCATCTCGGGCATGTCGCCCGCCTTGTAGACGAGCTTGCGCTTGTCATCGCCCGGCTGTTCGGCGTACATGCTCACGAGCTTGCCGTCCACGTAGGCCCAGCCGCCGCCGTAGGGGTTCTTCGGGTCGAAGTTGGGCGTGCGGGCGAGGATCTGCCGCGCGCCATCGAAGAAGAGTTGCTTGAAGACGACGCCCTTGAGGCCCTGGGCGCCCACGTCGGCTTGCAGGATCTTGCCACGGTAGGGCCTGAAGTCGTTGACGGTGCGGGCGCCGGTGAGGATGGGGCGCTCGCCGGGGAAGGCCTGGTAGACGACGGGCGCCTCGGCGCTGCCGGAGTCCTGGGCGTCGAGGGTGAGCGTCTCGGGCAGTTGGTAGAGCCCGGCGTGCACCTGGATGGTGACACCGCTGCCGAGCTGGCCCGCGGCCTTGAGCTTGCGCACTTCGTCTCGCGCCCGCTGCAGCGTCGCGAAGGGGCCGTCGCTGCCGGCCTTGTTCGGGGCCACCAGCGTCCCCGACCACGAGTCATTGCCCGTCGTTGAGACATGCAGCACCGCCGGGGCGGCCTGAGCAACGCTCAGGGCAGCCAGCAACAGCGCGGCGGCGATCAGTCGTGACATGTCGGCTCCTCCTTATGCTACTGCAGCAGCAGCTTACCGGCCAGGTCCATGTGCCACGGCGCCCCGCCGGTGCTGACCCACGCGATCCACTGCTTCTCGGCCTGCTTGAGCACGCCGATGTTGAACAGCAGGCTCGTGGTCTTCGCCGGGTCCACGCCCAGCGCCGCGAACGGGATGCGCCACTCGCCGCTCCACTGGCCCTCGCCGATGGTCGCGGCGTACGTGACGGCCTCCCCGAGCTTGAGCGCGGCGGCGGGCGGGGCCCCGGCGTCAATCTTGCTCTCGTGCTTGCCCGACGGGTAGCCCTGTACGATGAAGACGGGGCCCGGCTTGGCGCCCGAGACGTCCTGCAGGCAGATCTCCGCCCCGTCGTCCTGCCCCCAGGTGCCGCCGTTCGCGATGAGCTTGCTGCTGTCGCTGACCTGGTTGATGAGCGCCACGTACAGCGCCTCGGCGTCGTACGCTGCGAGCGCGCGGCTGGGCTGCTTGCCGGGGCCGTCGCCCATCGAGAGCGCGACGACCGTCGCGGTCAGTTCCGGCGTCCAGTTCCACTCGGGGGCCTGCACCTTCCCGTCAATGACCGGCGGCGTAGCGCGGCGCACGGCCTGCAGCGCCGGGATGTTCGTCCGCGCCTTCGGGGGCTGGAGGGCCGGGTCGCCCTCCGGGAAACGGATGTGCTCCTCGCGCCACTGGTCGTCACTGACGGGCCACGTCGCGCGGTCGGGCGACTTGTACAGCCCCATCTGTTCGAGGGGCAGCGGCTTGAAGCCGAGCTTGAGCGCCGGCGAGTCGGGCTTGAGCCGGTAGTCGTCGCGCTTGGCGTCGCGGAACTTCGGGTCGGCGATGACGGAATGCCGGTCGAAGCCGAGCTTCTGCCACGCGCCCCAGAAGTCGCCGTCCGTCACGTTGGGCAAGTTGACCGTGACAGCCTCCCCGCCGTGCCAGATCACGTTGTGGTCCGACTCGGCGATGGCCTGCTCCCACTTGCTGCCCCGGGCGAGTTGGGCCTTGGGGTCCGAGTAGCTGAAGATGTTCCGCACGCAGCGGTTGCCCTGCATCAACCACATGCTCTTGTCATCGGGATGGCCCGGCGTGCGGCCGCTGGTGAGGCTGTCAATCGGCGCGTACTGGATCTGCTGGGACTTCCCGTCCACGATGATGTTGTTCTCGACCACGTTGTCCTGCCCGCCGTGGATCATCACCCCACCCAGGTACGTGCGCACCGCGAGGTTGCCATAGACGTGCACGCCCGAGGTGTAGTCATCCAGGTAGATGCCCCAGCAGTAGTGCGGGTATTCCCAAACCCCCGGCTTGAGCATGTTGTAGCCGCCGGTGTCGTGGACGTAGTTGTAGCGGATGATGCTGCCGCGCTCGTAGATGTCGCGGGAGCCCATGCCGATGGCCCCCGTGTCCGACTGCTCCTGGTTGGTGTGGTGCACGACGTTGTACTCGACGATGTTGCCCATGCCGTTGAAGCTGATGCCCTGGCGCGGCGTGTCGTGGATGAGGTTGTGCGACACGACGTTGGCGTAGCTGCCGTTGCCCCCACACGCGGGGTTGAAGCGAATCGCCCCCCAGGCGTCCCCGTACTCCCCCACGTCGTGCACATGGTTGTTGTCAATGACATTGTGGTGCAGCTTGCCCTCGGGGCTGCGGGTCCAGTCACGCACGTCGTCGAGCGTGATTGCCGCGCCGCCCACGTGCGCAATGTCGCAGCCGCGAATGGCGTTGTGGTGCGACCGATCGCGCACCGTCACGGCACTGCCGCCGCAGTTGTGCAGATTGCCGGCCGTCAGGGCGCAACCGTCGGCCACGCTGAAGGTGACGAGGCCGCTGCGAGCCTCGCTCAGATCAAAGCGGCTGAAGCGCACATGGCCAACGAACGTGTCGGGGTTCTTGCCGCCCTGGAAGGAGATCAGGTTGGGCAGCACGGGTACGGAGACGCGGTCGCCGGGGTCTTTGCCGTCGGGCGGGCGGAAGTAGACCGTCTTGGCCTCGACATCGAGGTACCACTCGCCCGGCGCGTCCAACTCCTCCAGCGCGTTCTCGATGAAGTAGCGGTTCCCCTTGCTGATCATGTAGCTGCAGTTGCCCGCGAGGGTGATGACGTGCTTCTCCGCGTCAATGGACTTGATGGGCACGATGCTGCGGTTCCAGTTCAGCCACGACCAGATGTGGACGCGCACCTCGGTTGGTCTCGCCCATTTCGTCGGGTCGAGCTTCTCGGGGTTGTAGGACAGGAGCGTCTTGCTCTCCTTCTCGACGACCTGCGGGACGTACACGAACCCGCCGCTGCGCGGGTGCTGCGGGTCCTCATTGGGGAAGCGCGCCAGCACCTGTCGCTGGTGGTCGCAGTAGAGTTGCCAGAAGCGCCCGCCGGCCAGCGCCGCCTCGGGCACGGGGGCCTGGTAGATGCCGTCGCGCCACAGCTTCCAGCCGGTGATCGGCACGCCGCCCTTGAGGTACACCTGCTCGCCGGGCATGGCGGCGTACACGATCTCGCCGGTCTCGGTGCCGGAGTCCTCGGGGCCGAGAGTCAGCGTCTCGCTCAGGAAGTACGTCCCGCCGCGCACGAGCACGCGCGCGCCGTCCGGCAGCGGGCCCTTGGCCCTCAACTCGCGGATGGCGTCGCGCGCATGCTGCAGCGTGGCGAAGGGCTGCTCGCGCGTGCCGGCGTTCGCGTCGTCACCCTTCGCGGCGACGTAGAAGGTCGGCGGGGTGGGCTTGGCCTGCGCAGCCGCCACCGCAAGTAGCAGGGCAAAGGCTCCAGCAATCCTGAGAGTGTCCATATCGAGTCTCCTGATGATCCACTGCGGCGGGTGCCGCGTAGGTGGGTTCGTCCTCGAACCCACAAGGCGTGTGGGTTCGAGGACGAACCCACCTACGCGCCCCGCGATGCTATCGTGCCTCGATCAGCACCGGCTCCATCGGCTGAAGCGTGATGTCGCCCTGGACCGGCTGCGCGGTGAACAGGTTGGTCACCCGCTTCGCGCCCGCGCACGTTACGCGCACCGTCGCGGGCCGGCGGCCGTAGTTCGAGACGTTGATGAGCCAGCGCCCGCCGTCGCGCGCCCAGCGGAAGCCGACGAACGGCGCCGGCGTCGCGGCCCCGCCTACGGCGACCTGCACCGGCCAGTCCAGCTTCAGCGCGGCCCGTAGCTTCGCCGCCAGGTCATCTTCACCCAGCGTGACGAGCGGGAGCCCGGTGAGGTCACGCGGGCGGCCGTACTCATCCGCCCCCGGGCAGCCCTCGCCAACGGCGAGAAGCTGCTTGTCCTTGAGCGCCGCGAACTCCTGCAAGCCCCGGAAGCCGTCGCCCTCGAGGTGCGTCACTCCCGGCAAGATGATCGCCCGGTAGCGCTGGCCTTCCCCGCGCGCCAGTTGCCCCCACGTCAGGAAGTCCACCTTCTCGCCCAGTTGCGCAAGCGCCTCGTAGGTCTCCCCCACCAGCGACGGATACCGCTGGTTCCAGACCATGCTGGCGATGGAATACACGAGGGCGACACGGGCCGGCTGGTCCTGCAGGGCGACCATCTCCGGGGC
This sequence comes from uncultured Armatimonadia bacterium, assembly GCA_964653205.1. Lineage (GTDB taxonomy): Bacteria > Armatimonadota > Zipacnadia > Zipacnadales > UBA11051 > JAJFUB01. The sequence continues at coordinate 10,802 of CAZZDO010000010.1, forward strand.
CAGGCGCATCAGGTCCAGCGCCGCGCGTCCATGAGCGTCGCACAGGATCGGCCGGTGCATCACACTGCCCGCAAAGTCACTCCTGGGGTCGGTCGTGTTGCGTTCCCACACCCACATCGTGCTCGCGCCCAGCCCGTGCAGTGCGCCCTGCCAGATCAGGCTGCGCATGTGCATGCCCGGCACCGGCCCCCAGTCGCGGTCGAGCACGACATGGTTCTCGGAGTTGAACACCGGCTGCCCGCGCATCGAACGCAACAGATCATAGAACTGCATCTCGCCGCGCCAGTCATCCCCAAAGCGGCTGTCCTCCCGGCGCTGGACCCAGTTGCAGCAGTCATTGCCCGCGATCTGCGACAGGCCGCAGAACTGCTCGACATCATTCCCGTACATGAGCGTCCCGCGGCTGAACGGCATGTTCATGATCTTGGCATGGACGGGAAGGTCGGGGGCGAGCGAATGGATGATGTCGGCCATCCAGCGGTGCCAGCCGGCAAAGCGCTCGTTGTTGAAGGTCACCCAGTCATAGAGCTGCGGGCTCTCGCGCAGGTCGTCCGCCGCACGAATCGGGACGTCGTCGAAAGAGGCGTACTGCGTGCCGTAGAGCGCGTTCAGCTTCGCAATGTCGCCATGCCGCTGCGTGAGCCACGCGTGCCACTTCTGCAGGTTGTAGATGCTCTTGGGGGCGCTGATGTAGACGGGCTCATTGCTCAGGCACAGGCTGTGCAGCGCCGGGTGGCCTTTGAGCTTTGGGATGACGGCCTTCAGGAAGGCCTCCTCGACCTGCCGCGCCTGCGGGGCGTCCACATCAAAGTGAATGAACCCACCCTTCACGTCCCCCAACTCGGGCCACTTCTCGTATGCCCACTGCGGGAAGTAGTGCGGCGAGAGCAGCAGGTTGACCGCCACCCCGGCCTGCGCGCCGCGGTCCAGCAGCTTGAGGAAGTCGTCCACAACATCGGTCTTGCAGGTCAGGTCGGGCTGCACGACGCTGCTCGGGCCGAACTCCACCTGGATGATGTTCAGGCCGTACGCGGGGAACTTCTCCAGGTCCCGCTGCACCGACGAGAAGTGCCCGTAGCCCATGAAGAAGACGGGCCGCTGCTCCGTCTTCCCGTCGAGCCAGCGCACCTGTGACGCGAAGTGCCCACCCGTGATGCGGATGGGGCCGCCGGTGTAGCGGGGCACGGTCAGCGCGGCCACGGGCGGCGGGCTGGCGCACTGGGCCAGCGCCCCCGTCAGCGCCTCGCCCAACTCGTCGAGTTCCTGCGCGGCCAACGGCAGGTTCCCTTGCTTGATGTCCCCCTCGATCCACGGCAGGAAGTTCTCGGCCACGGTCGCCGTGACGCGCGGGTAATCGGTGGGCAGGCCCTTCCGTTCCCAGCCGGCCATGGCCTCACTGAGGGCGACCGCCTGCTGCTTCACCCGGGCCAGGCACGCCTGCACGTAGGCGGCGCTGAACAGGTCCACCGGCCGCTCGGCCGTCAGCAGGACCTTGCCGCCGCCGCTCACCACGGAGACCCGCACCGTCCCGGCGCGTTCGGCTGCGTCCGTCAGCTTCAGCTTCCCATTCACTTCGCCCGTCGCGGCCGGCGCCAGCTCGACGTGCCCGACTTGCTCCTGCCCCGCCGCCACCTCCGCCCGCAGCTTCCCGCCCTCCGGCACGCCCGTCGCCCAGACGCGATAGGCCAACTCCTCCTGTTCGGTGTTGACCGCCGGGCTGCTCCAGAAACCCAGCCACATCTCCCCCGCCTGCGCCGTGGACAGCTCCGGCTCCAGCACCAGATCATCCACCCACAGCTTGTCCGTCACGTCCACGACGTTGAGGCCCAGGTCCAGCTCCGTCTGATCGGGTTTCGTCGCAAAGCGCGCCTCGATCTTGCGCCAGTCGTACGTCCCGCCGGGCAAGCCCAGCGAGTAGCTCTTCCAGTCCGTCCAGTGGTTGCCGCCGGGCGCCTTCTCGGCCTTGCACCAGCACGACAGCCGGTAGCCCATGCCGGGCAGGACCTTGACGGTCTGCCGGAAGCGCCCGTACACGTGCGGCGACACAGGCGACTCGTCGTGGAAGCGCGGGGCCGTGCCTCCGCCCCGGCCACCGGTGGCGTCCACGGCGACACTTACCGTCGCGTTGCGGGACACGATGAACTGCCAGCCCGCGAAGCCCTTGCCGTCGTCGCTCAGTTGCGCGAAGTCGCCGTTGGTGACGGCGCCCAGCACCCCGCGCAGGGCGGGCGGCGCCTGCGCCAGCGCGACCGAGGCCAACACCAGCGTTGCGCAGACCAACGGCATTCGCATGACGGAATCCCCTGTCCCCCGAGCATTGGGCTGTTGTTCCGTTCGGACCGTCTCGCCTCCTGCTCCGCTCGTGCAGAAGGGCTGCCGGGGCGGGCGGCGAACTCTGTGGCGACGATCTGGAGGTGAACCATGCGAACTGCTGCATTTGCCCTGGGCCTGATCGCCATCGCGGCATGGGCCCAGCCGGGAGGCAACAACATGCTCGGACAGCCTGTCGAAGTGGACCCCGACAGTGGGGCGCAGGTCTATCTGCTCGGGGCCGACGAACGCCCCGCCGACGACATCTACGGCGAACAGCCGTACGGCGACCCCACCGGCCGCCGCATCGCCATCCGCTACTACAAGACCGAGGCCAAGCCCGGCGGCATCGAGATCTTCGACCTCGTGGACGGCTCACGCCACGAGATTCTCTCCGGCAAGCCGCCCTTCCCCGCCTTCCACGCCTGGGGCGAATGGCTGTACTACGCCCAGACCGTCGAGGGCAAGAAGATGCTGCGGCGCTGCAACTACCTGTCCCTGAAGATCGAGAACGTCGCCGAGCTGCCGCCGGAACGCGGCAGCTACAGCTACGGCACCGTGTCGCCGGATCACCGCTACTATGCGGTGAGCGTCGTGCCGCCCAAGCCCGAGGGCGCGGCCGCGGATGCGCCGGCGCCGCCGGCACAGGTCCACCTGCTCGACCTCCAGACCGGGCAGTGGAGCGTGCTGCTCGACAAGCCGGGCTACCATGCCAAGCACGAGCAGTTCTCGCGCGACGGCCGCAACCGCGTGCTCATCCAGCTCAACCAGATCCCGGGCGTCAAAGTCGTGCTGCTCTCGGAACTGGAGATCGGCGGCGGCGAGACGCCCTTCCCGGCCGACCAGCCGTACACGCTCCGCCCCACCGGCCACGAGGCCTGGATCGGCGAGACCGCCGAGATCTTCTTCTCCACCGGCTCTGACGGGAGCAGCAAGGGCAACATCTGGCGGGGCAAGGTCGGCGACGCGCAGCCGACGCTGGTCTATTCCGGCCCGCTGCGATTCGGCCACATCAGCGTGTCGCGCGACGGCAAGTACTGGGTCTGCGACACCGGCGAGGCCGGCATTCCCCTCTACGTGGGCAGCTTCGCCTCGGGCAAGTATGCGCGCGCCTGCCTGTCGCGCACGGAGTACGACGGCCAGCAGTGGAGCCACGCCCACCCGTACCTGACGGCCGACAACAAGTGGCTGATCTTCGGCGCCCGCCGCAACGGCCACCCGCAATGCTGGGGCGCGAAGCTGCAGGACGGGTGGCTCGAGAAGCTGTAGCGGCGCGATTCATCGCGCCCAACGTTGTAGCGGCGCGACCCATCGCGCCC
>CAZZDO010000010.1:14530-16441 GCA_964653205.1 uncultured Armatimonadia bacterium
CATCGCGCCCAACGTTGTAGCGGCGCGACCCATCGCGCCCGACGTTGTAGCGGCGCGATTTATCGCGCCCAACTGCCGTGGGAGGCCCGAACATGCCCGCGCCTGACCCGATTGCGCCCACACCCTCGGAGCTGGCCCGCGCCCAGACGCTGGCCCAGGCCCTGCACGCCCGAGGCCTGGGCCGGACGCTGGGCGAGGCCGACGGCGGGCTGCTGCCGCCGTTCTCGTTCCGCTACGGCGGCCAGCCCTCCGACGAGTTCCTACTCTCCTGGCCCTGCGTCGAGACGCGTTCGGCGGACGGCCTGCGCTCCGAGCGCGCGTGGCAGGACGAGCGCACCGGCCTGCAGGTGCGGCTCGAAGCCCGCAGCTATGCCGACTTCCCGGCCGTCGAGTGGACTGTCTGGCTGTCGGCCGAGCACACCCGCGACACCGACGCCATCGCCGACGTCCAGGGCGGCGACCTGCTCCTCCCCGCCCCGCCCGCCGACGCCTTCACCATCCACTCGGTGACCGGCGACTGCTACTCGGCCCACGGCTACGAGCCCTATGTGCTCAACCTGCCGCCCGGCTGTGACGAGCACATCGCCCCCGACGGCGGGCGCGGCAGCAACCGCGCCTTTCCTTACTTCAACCTCGTCCATCCCGGCGGCGGCCTGTGTCTGGCGGTCGGCTGGCCGGGGCAATGGGAAGCCGCCTTCACCCGCAGCGCCGGTGGCAACCTGCGCGTGGCGGCCGGGCAGCAGCAGGTGGACCTCGTGCTCCATCCGGGGGAGACGATCCGTGGGCCACTCATCGCCCTGCTCTTCTGGGAGGGGGACGACCTCGACCGCGCCCAGAACCTCTGGCGGCGCTGGATGCTGGCCCACAACGTCCCGCGCATGGCGGAGGGGCCGAATACCGGCAGCCATACCGCCGGTATCCGGCCCCAGGGCCGGATGGCCGCAGACGGCGCGGCCATTCGGCCCCTCCTCTTCGGCGGCAGCAACGTCCAGCTTGTCGAGATGACCCAGGCTACCGAAGAGAACCAGAGGTGGTTCATCAGCCGCTACCTGGACGCGGGCGTGCCGCTGGACTACTGGTGGATGGACGCGGGCTGGTATCCGTGCGGCGGGGAATGGCCCCGCACCGGCACCTGGGAGCCCGACCCGGAGCGCTTCCCCAATGGCCTGCGCGCCATCAGCGACTTCGCCCACGAGCGCGGCCTCAAGACGCTCCTGTGGTTCGAGCCCGAGCGCGTCGCGGATGGCACGTGGCTGCAGACGCAGCACCCCGAATGGCTCATCAACCAGCCGGGCGTGCCGGCGGACCAGCCGCAGAACCGCCTGCTGGACCTGGGCAACCCCGCGGCCTGTCAGTGGCTGACCGATCATGTGGACCGCGTGCTCACGGAGCAGGGCATTGACCTGTACCGCCAGGACCATAACTTCGACCCGCTGGCGCACTGGCGCGGGCATGACGCCCCCGACCGCCAGGGCATGACCGAGAACCAGCACGTGCAGGGCTACCTGCGCTTCTGGGACGAGTTGCGCCGCCGCCACCCGGGGATGTTGATTGATAGCTGCGCCTCCGGTGGGCGCCGCAACGACCTGGAGACGATGCGCCGGTCGGTCCCGCTGCACCCGACCGACTTCGACTACTGGAACCTCCCGGTCAAGCAGTCGTTCCATTACAGCCTCAGCCAGTGGATCCCGTACTACGGCTCGAACACGCTGCCGGTGGACACGGTGGATGTCTACGGCGTCCGCAGCGGCCACGCGTTGGGCATGGGGCTGCCCTATGACGTGCGGCGCGACGACCTGGACCTGGAGTTACTGGTGCGACTGGTCGAGGAGTGGCGCGCCATCGCCCCGTACTTCCTGGGCGACTTCTACCCGCTGACGCCCAACACCCGCGACAATGTCTCGTGGATGG
>CAZZDO010000010.1:16541-31768 GCA_964653205.1 uncultured Armatimonadia bacterium
GCGTTGGCCGTACTCCTCTGCGGTTTCGCCACGGCCGCCCCCCTGGTGCTCACCGTTTCCCCTTCCGGCAACGACGCCTGGTCGGGGAGGCTCGCCGCGCCCAATGCCGCCAAGACCGACGGCCCGCTGGCCTCCCTCGGCGGCGCGCGGGATGCCCTCCGCAAGCTCCAGGCCGCCGGGCCGCTGACGCAGCCCGTCGAGGTGCGCGTCCGCGGCGGTGTCTACCGTCCGGCGGACATGCTCACCTTCGAGCCGCAGGACTCCGGCACGGAAACCTGCCCCATCTCCTACGTCGCCACCCCGAAGGAGACGCCGATTTTCAGCGGCGGCGTGCCCGTCACCGGCTTCAAGCCCTGGAAGGGCAAGATCCTGGTGGCGGACGTGCCTGCATCCCTGAAGGACACGTACTTCCGCTCGCTCTTCGTGGATGGCGAGCGCATGATCCGCGCCCGCTACCCCAACTACGACCCCCAGGACCCCCACCGCAAGGGCTACCTCTACATCCGCCCGAACTGCTTCGGCGAGGCCGTCGGCGCCATGCACAACATCGGCGACTGGCTCGAATGGGAAGTGGACGTGCCCGCCGACGGCGAGTACGCCGTCTGGATGCTCTACGCCCATGGCATGAAGCTGCTGAAGGTGGACGACATGGCCGGCCACACGAGTCTCACGGTGGACGGCGGCGAGAAGGTCCCGCTCATGGCGCTGCCCGACACCGGCGGCTGGAGCAAGCACCAGTGGAGCCGCAGCGCAACCCTCAAGCTGACGGCCGGGAAGCACGTGCTGCGGTGGAGCAACGACCAGGGCGGGGGCTACAACATTGACGCGTTCATCCTCACCGACGACCCGGCGTGGCAGATCTCCGGCTGGAAGCTCACCCCGCCCGCCCCCGGCAAGCACCAGGTCATCATCCAGGCCGAGCAGACCCGGGCCCGCCACGGCCTGCAGGTCGTCAACTGCGGCGGCTTGTCGGCCACGAGCAAGACCGAGTTCCCCTTTGTGGCCGGTCAGGTCAAGCCGGCGTGGGCCGGCGAGCCGGACGCCGAAGTCCACGTCTGGCCCTCCTCGCCCATGTCTTGCCGCGCCTTCAACCAGATCCTCAAGCTCGAGCGCGTGGATGAGACCGAGGGCCTCGTCGTCGTCAGCGGCAAGGAAGCCTATGTCGAGGTCTGCGCCGGGGATCGCTACTTCGTCGAGAACATCCTGCAGGAGCTGGATAGCCCCGGTGAGTGGTACCTCGACCGCGCCCAGGGCAAGCTCTACCTGTGGCCGAAGAAGCCGCTGACGAGCAAGACGCAGGTCATCGCCCCGCGCCTGACGCGCTTCTTGGACATCCGTGGCACGAAGGAACAGCCTGTGCAGCACCTGCGCCTGGCGGGGCTCACGCTGCAGGAGACGGACTACACGCCCGACGACGGCTTCATCGGTTACGGCAAGAGCACTGACGGGGTCATCACGCTGGGCTACGCCGACCACATCACGGTCGAGGGCTGCAAGCTGCGCAACATCGGCAAGGCCGGGATCTACCTGGCGTACGGCAGCGACAACCACGTCCTGGGCAACGAGGTCGCCTACGGCGCCGAGGGGGGCATCTACGTCAACAACTCGCCGGCGGGGACAGTCATCTCCGACAACCACATCCATGATCTCGGGTGGGTCTACAAGCACGTGGCCGGCATCTCAGGGGGCGACCAGGTGCACGGCGCGCTCATCAGCCACAACCATGTGCACGACACCACCCGCTGGGGCATCAGCGTCGGCCACACGACGAGCACCAACAACCTCGTCGAGTACAACCACATCCACGACTGCAACACCGAGACGATGGACACGGGCGGGCTGGAAGTCACCCAGCAGTCGCGCGACCATCGCTCCGGCAGCACCTTCCGCTACAACCTCATCCACGACACGGGCGGCTACTCCTCGACGATGGGCCGGGACATGTGGAACTCGTGGGGCATCTACCTGGACTCCTTCGCCGGGGGCTTTACCGTCTACGGGAACGTCTGCTACAACACGTGGGACGGCGGGCTGATGGTCCAGGGCGGCAAGGACAACAAGATCTTCAACAACATCTTCGCCGACAACGGGCCGCGGCGGCAGGTTCTCATCGCGAACTTCTCGGACAACTCCCGCGGCACCGAATTCCACCACAACCTCGTGGCCTACGACGCGCCCGATGCCGTCGCCATCTACACCGTGCGCCAGGCCCAGCAGAGCATCGCCCGCTGGGACACCAACCTGTACTGGAACGCCGGCCGGCCCGTGAAGGTATACCTGCCGGGTGACGGCGCCTATGCCGAGTGGTTCCGGCCCCTCGAAGCCTGGCAGAGCCTCGGCTTCGACAAGGACAGCATCATCGCCGACCCACAGTTCGTGAACGCCAAGCAGCACGACTACCGCCTCAAGCCCACGTCCCCGGCCCTCAAGCTGGGCTTTGAGCCCATTGACCTGAGCACCGTGGGACCAAGGAAGCGGTAGTGGTGTTGATGAATGGATGGCGGGGAATGATACTGAGCTTGAGAGGATGGAGAGGATCAAGGAGAGGATGTCGAGGATGAAGGACGCGTCATTGTCTTGACTATCCTCACTATCCTTGCCTCTATCCTCTCCATCCTCTCAAGCTCAGCCTCATGCACCCGCTAACCCACGGCTGCGCCCGCCATCGGAGGCTTCTCGTGCGTTCCATCCTGGTGATTGCTCTGCTGCTCACCCTCTGCGTCGCGGCCTTTGCTCTCCCCCCCGGCCAGACCTTCTACGTCTCTTTCGACAAACTCATCACGACGGCCGATTTTGCGAAGGGCGACCCGAACTCCACCTTCACCGCCAACCTCGAGCTGCGCTCGCAGGAGGGCGTCAAGGGCGCCGGGCTGCTGCAGGAGAAGGGCGAGCGCTGCAGCTATCAGATCCCCGGCAACTTCGACACCAGCCAGGGGACGTACTCGGTCTGGGTCAAGCCACTGAACTGGGACGGTCACTCCGGCAAGTTCCGCCACTTCCTCGTCGTCAGCGCCGATCAGAAGCCCTGGGACGGCATGGCCGCCACCTCCTACCAGATGCTCCTGTACCTGTACTGCGTCGGCGACGAAAACGTCTCCCACTACATCCGCGTCAACGCCAAGACGCCCACGGACACCACCTCCCGCGCCGGCGCGCCGGTGGACATCCTGAAGCAGGGCGAATGGACTCACCTCGTCTCCACCTGGAATGCCAAGTACCTGCGCATCTACGCCAATGGCAAGCAGGTCGGCGAGGGCCTCACCGCCGGCGTGCTGCCGCAGGTGACTCAGGGCACCTTCACGATCTGCCCGGTGCAGTACTGGGCCGGCAGCCAGTGGGCCGACCCGGATGAGCGCACCATCTGCGACGAGGTGCGCATCTTCGACCACGCGCTGACCGACGATGAGGTGCTCGACCTGTACGCCATGGACGTGCCCGGCGGTCTGGCGGACCTGAAGCCCAAGCTCGCGGTCACGCTGAAGCCGGACTACTTCGGCCACAGGCTGACCGTCGCGCTCAAGCCCGCGCACCTCAGCGCCGCCTGGCAACAGCGTCTGCCGCAGGCGCAGGTGCAGCTGACGGTCACCGACCCGGGGGGCGCGGTGCTCAAGACGCTCGAAGGGCCGCTACCGAACGAGGCCCTCGTCGTGCCGGTGAAGGCGTGGGCCGACGGCGACTACACGGCCACGGCGAGTCTCACCAGCGGCGGGGAGGCGCTGTTTGGCGAGGCGAAGGTGACGAAGCCGCCGACGCCGTGGCTGCCGAAGGTGACGGACTGGCGGGCCGACCGCGTGCTCGAGCCGTGGACACCGCTGTCGCTCAGCGGCAGCACGGTGAAGTACTGGAACGGCGAGGTGGCGCTGGCGGGAGCGTTGCCGACGCAGATCAAGGTCGCGGGGCAGGACACTCTGGCCGCCCCCATTCGCCTGCAGGCAGACACCGCGGCGACGTGGGCCAACCCGGCGGTTGTCGAGGGCAAGCCCTTCCGCATCGCAACGGCCGGCGCGGGCAAGCTGGGGCCTCTGGCCGCGTCGTACCGGTCGCTGATGGAGTTCGACGGGCTGATCCGCGCGGACATCACACTGACACCGCCCGCCGGAGGCGCGCAGGTCCAGGCGCTTACTCTCGAGATCCCCCTGAAGCCCGAGGTCGCCAAGTACTACCGCAACCCCGTCTGCCGAGAATTCGATGGCCAGTCCCTCGACGAGAAGGAGTTCCTGCCGTACGGCTGGCTCGGCAACGAGCAGCGGGGCCTGTCCTGGTTCATGGAGTCCTCGGCGAACTGGCGGCAGGGCAAGGACCAGCCGGCGGTGACCATCCGCCGCGATGGCGACGACGCCGTCATCGTCCGCCTGCAGCTCATCAGCGAGCCGACGAAGGTCACGAAGCCCCTCACCTACACCTTCGGCTTCGAGCCCACGCCCGTCCGGCCGCCGGACCCCGACGTCTACGACCTGCGCCTCGCCAGCGGCCCGCAGTTCGCGGGCTCCAACTATTTCGTCTACGGGTGGGGCCAGCAGATCTCGACGCTGAACGCCACGGTCATCGCGCGCGACCCGGCTGCCGAACGCAAGCTCGTGGACGGCTGGCGCGCGCGCGACAAGCACAACCTCGACTACAGTTGCGTGCAGTGCACCGCCAACATCTCGCCGGAGTACCTGTTCTTTGGCGAGGAGTGGAACCAGCCGTACGGCGGCAGCTTCTCAGGCTACAAGCGCGTCGGTGACAACGCGCCGTACAGCATGGTCGCCGTCTGCCCCAACAGTAGCTTCCCCGAGTTCCTGCTCTGGTGCGTCAAGCAGAACCTGGAGAACGACTGGAGCGACGGCATCTACACCGACATTGACGGGGCCACGCCGTGCGACAACCCGCTGCACGGCTGCGGCTTCACCGACGCCTTCGGCCGCACCGGGCGCACCTATCCGCTCTACGCCCACCGCAGCGTCTCCCGCCGCTTGTACGCCCTCTGCCGCGACCATGGCAAGCTCTACTTCAGCCACGCCCACAGCCACTGGTACAGCCTGTTCAACGCCTTCAACGACGGCTGGTGTCCGGGCGAGCAGTACAGCTCGGCGGTCATTGGCAAGCCGCACTTCTACATGACCGACATCCCCGACCGCACGTGGCGCACGGAGTTCTACGCCGGGCCGACCGGCGCGGCCTCGTTCCTGCTGCCGGAGCTGGGCCGCCTCACCGACGCCACCAAAGAGCGCGGTCCCACCGAGTGCCTGCTCGCCGCCGCCATGTGCTACGGCGTGCCGCTGTGGGCCGGGAGCTGCAACCAGGAAGTCGTCGAGGAGGTCTGGGCGGCGCAGATCGCCTTCGGCATGAAGGGCGTGAGGTTCGTGCCCTACTGGGAGCAGCAGGAGTTCATGGTGTCCGACCCCGAGGTGCGGGTCAGCTACTGGAGCAAGGCCGGCCGGCGGCTGGTGGTCCTGTCCAACTTCACCGACCAGGACCGGCCGGTGCAGCTTACGGCGAAGGCGGCTCAGGCGGTCATCAAGGGCGCCTGGAAGGCCGCCTCGGCGACGATCAACGGGCCGACCGCGAGCGTAACGGTCCCGGCCTACAACGGCCTGCTGCTGACGGTGGAGGGGCTGGCGAACTGACCCAACCGTCGTGCCGAACCGGCTTTCCATCCCCCAACTGAGCAAGCGCCTCGCCCAAGAGCCGGAAGCTTCGCGCAAGACATGCGCTTGTGACCCCCCGCGTGATTGACTCTGCCCAATCGAGACGCCATACTATGATTTGATACGGTATGATATGCCATATCGTGTCATTTACATCGCATCTCTGCGGGTAGCGTCAGGCTCTTGACCTCCACAAACACCAGCAAGAGAAGGTTCGGCGAGCGTCTCCTGTGGGCGCTAGGCCCCCTCGTGATTGCCGCCGCCGTCTGGTCGGCGGTCAGCTTCACCGTCCGCACGGTGCGCGACGTCCCCTTCCCCGGCCCGGTGGAGACCGTGCAGATGCTCGGGCGCGCGCTGACCGGCGAGCCGCTGCTGGGCCACAGCATCTACACGCACATCGCGGGCAGCCTCGTGCGGTGGATCATCGGCTTCCTGGGCGGGTCGCTCTTGGCGCTGGCCCTGGCCATCCCCATCGGCGGGTCGCGGGTTGTCGAGCGGCTGCTGATGCCGCTGGTGTATGTGTTGCAGCTCGTCCCCGGGCTGGCGTGGATCCCCATCGCGATTCTGCTCTTTGGGCTGGGCAATGGCGCCACGATCTTCATGATCACGGTGACGGCGCTGGCGCCGGTGGCGGTCAACACCGTGGCGGGCATCCGCAGCGCCTCCGAGGAGCACTTGCGGGTGGCGCGGATGGCCGGGGCCTCCCAGTGGCAGATCTTCCGCCATGTGCTGATGCCGGGAGCCATTCCGCACCTGATGAGCGGGCTGCGGGTGGGGCTGGGCAATAGCTGGCGCGTCGTCGTTGCCGCCGAGATGGTCGTGGGCACCGGGACGGGGCTGGGCTACAGCATCATCCAGTCGCGGTGGACGCTGGACTACACCTCCGCCTTCGTGTGCATCATCTTCATCTGCCTGCTGGGGCTGGTGGTGGAGTACCTGCTGTTTGCCAACCTCGAGCGTGCCACCGTGGGGCGCTGGGGGATGGTGCGGGACTGACATGAGCGACCTCATCGAACTGAGCGGCCTCAATCTGACGTACAACGGCGCGGCGAGCCAGCCGGTGACGGCGCTGCAGGACCTGTCACTGACGGTCAGCCCCGGCGAGCTGGTATGCCTGATCGGGCCGAGCGGCTGCGGCAAGAGCACCCTGCTGAACCTCATCGCCGGCTTCCTCACGCCCACGTCGGGCCGGGTGCAAGTCGGCGGGCAGCCCGTCACGGCGCCGGGCCCGGACCGCGCGATGGTGTTCCAGGACCCGGCGCTGTTCCCATGGCTGACGGTGGCCGGGAACATCGAGTTCGTGCTGCGCATGCAGGGGCAGGGGCGCCGGGAGCGAGAGCAGGCGCGGGAGCGGCTCGTCAAGCTGGTGGGGCTGGAGGAGTTCGAGCGCGCCCACCCGCACGAACTGTCGGGCGGCATGCGCCAGCGCGTGGCCATCGCCCGAGCGCTGGCGCTGCAGCCACGCGTGCTGCTGATGGATGAGCCCTTCGGCGCGCTGGACGCCCAGACCCGCGAGCGGCTGCAGGACGAACTCCTGCAGCTCTGGCAGGAGACCGGCACGACGATCCTGTTCGTGACCCACAGCGTCGAGGAGGCGGCCTATCTCGGCGACCGGGTCATTGTGCTGTCCGGACGGCCGGGGACCGTGCGCGAGGAGGTCGTGGTCGGCGTGGCGCGGCCACGCTCGCGCGTCGAGGCCGACATCTGCAACCTGAAGCATCATCTGTTCGACCTGCTGCCCGGCGCGTCCGCCGACAGCCACTCCAAGCCTTGTTGTTCATGCGAGAGGTGAGCTTGATGCGTACAGTGTGTCTGACGGTTCTGCTGCTGGCTTCTTTCGTGTTGCTGGCAGGATGCCCCGGCCCCAAGCCCCAACCTCCGCCCCAGCCCGGCAACGCTGCCCAGCCGCCGGCGCCAGTGACGGCGCGGTTCACGTACAGTGAGAAGGCGTGCTATGCGCCCGTGATCGTCGCGGTGGAAGAGGGGCACTATGCGGCCGAGGGCCTGACCATCGAGAAGAGGGTCGTCACCGGCGGGATCGAGTCGGCCGAGGCCATGATCAGCGGGCAGGCGGATTTCGGCACGATGGGCGACGCGCCGACGGTGATTGCCCTGTCGCGCTCCAATAACCTCAAGCTCATCTGCGGCCAGGCCGTCGGTCCGCGCATGCACCGGCTGGTGGTGCGCAACGACAGCGGCATCAAGGCCCCCGCCGACCTGGCGGGCAAGAAGGTGGCCGTGCAACTCGGCTCCAGCACCCATGGCGCCTTCCTGCAGTACCTCAAGCGCAACGACGTGGACGAGAAGAAGATCCAGTTCGTGTCGCTGTCGCCGCGGGACTTCCCCGAGGCCATGATCAGCAAGCAGGTGGACGCCATCGCCGGCAGCGAGCCGTGGCCGGGGAACGTCATGGCCAAGTGCAAGGACTCCCACGAGTTGGCCAACCTCGAGAGCCCGGAGAACAACTACCCGCTCCCGATCATGGCGCGCGCGGCGTTCCTGCAGGAGCACCCCGAGGTCGCCGCGGCGGTCGTGCGGGCGACCCTCAAGGCCGTCAAGCTGCTGCACGACAGCCCGCAGAAGGGCGCCGAGATCCAGGCGAAGGTCTCCGGCCTGACGCCGGAACGGGAACTCAAGGGCATGGCGGACTATGACTGGCAGGTGGAACTGGACGCCAAGACCGTCGCCAGCCTCAAGCAGACCGCGCAGTTCCTACACGCCCAGAAGAAGATCAAGCAGATGCCGGACCTTGACGCTCTCATTGACCCGCGTGGCCTGGAGGCCGTGGTGGGGAAGGCGACCCCGTAGCGGGGCCAGAACGCCCACACAGGGAGGACGTACCGTGAAGAGACTTGCAGTCGTTCTGGTTGGGCTGTCGTTGCTGACGGTGGGCGCGATGGCCCATGCGGCCGGCGAGTGCCCCCCACTCAAGCTGGGCTCGTATTGGAAGTGCCCCGCCGAGGCGCGCCCCGGCGCGCCCAAGGCGATGGGCATCACGCTCCGCGTCCAGCCCCGCTATTCCTTCACCGCCGACGATGCCGGACAGCCTACCTTCAGCGCCCTGGACGCTACGGACGATGGCGACGCCTACAACACCCGCCGCATTCGCGTGGCGGTGACGAGACAACTGGGCGACGACTGGCTCGGGTTTGTGCATGCGCGCAAGGACTGGGGGATGGACGACCTGAAGCTCGAGGACTACTACGTGACGAACACGAGCATGGACTGGGCCAGCGTGACGGTTGGGCAGATGATGGCGCCGTTTGACCGGCCCTACCTGATGCCGGATACGCAACTGCCGTTGGCGGAGCGGCCCCTCGTCTCGACGGTGCTCGTGCCAGGGCGCCAGATCGGTGTCATGCTCCACCATCAGGAGTGCGGGAAGCGGCTGGGCTGGCAGGCCGGGCTGTTCTCGGGCAACGGGGCGAACGAGTGGAGCACCAGGGGCGGGTTGATGCCCGTGGCGCGGGCGGAATGGATCGCCTCCCCCGACCTGTCACTGGGCGTGAACTTCTCGTACAAGGACGGCGTGACGAGCAGCGCCTACCAGAAGATGCTCAAGAAGAACGGGTCGGCGTACGGGCTGCAGGCGTCCTACACGGCGCGCGACGTATCCGAGACGGCGTGGGGCGTGGATGCGCTGTACCAACGGGACTGGCTGAGCGTGTACGCCGGCTACACGGCCCTGCGGGCGGAGGCACCCGGGTCTAAGGTGGACGCCAACGGCTGGTACCTCAACTTCGGCAAGTTCATCCCCCTCGGCGGACACCAGGACAAGCTGGAGTTCGTGGCCGGGTATGAGCAGTTCGACGCCAACGACGCCGTGACAGACCAACTCGACGCTCGCTATACGACCTTCGGCCTCAACTATCACGTCAAGGGCTGTGAGCAGCAGTGGCGGGCGCAGTACATCATCCGTGGCGAGGGCGCCAACGCGGTCAGCAACAACACGTTCCTGGTCGAGTACGACTTCCTCATCAACAAGTAGCGAGGCAGCGCTGATGACCGGCCGAGAGCGTTTCATGACGGCGCTGGCGGGAGGGCGCCCGGACCGCGTGCCCATCTTCCTGCGCGACCTGACCCTGGGCCTGGACCTGTGCGACTTCACCACGCCGGAAGTCAGCGGCGGGTATGACGCGGCGAAGGCCGCGCGCGCGATGGTCGCCAGCCGGCAGCACTTCTCCCAGGACGCCATCGTCGGCTATGTGGCCGACCTGGGCTTTGACGCCGAGCGGCTGGGCGGCTCCGTGCAGTTCCCCGAGCGGGGCATCCCCCGCGTCGCCGCGCCGCCGCTGGCCGATGACGCGAGTCTGACGGAACGCCTGGATGACGCCTTCGACATGCTGGACTATCTGCCCCCGGGGCGCTGGCCGAACGTGCTGGAGACGGTCGGGCTCGTCAAGACGCTGGTGGGCGACCGGGCGGCCATTGCCGCCAATGTCGAGGGGCCCGTGACGCGCGCCGGGGTGTTGCGCGGGCTGGACAAGCTGGCGCTGGACCTGGCCGCCGACCGCGACACAGCGCGGCGGATCATTGACCTGTCGGTCGAGCTGGGCGTACGGAGCGCGCGCGACCTGCTGCGCGCCGGCTGCGACTTTCTCTTCCTGGCCGCCGCTACCGACGGCCCGGCGGTCATCTCGCCGCGAGACTACCTGGAGTTCACGATCCCGGGGCTGCGGCGGCTCGTGGCAGCCGCCACGGCGGAGGGCTGCCCGACGATCTTCCACCCCCACGGGCGCTTCACCGACCCGCGCTTCCACGATCTCGTGGACGCGGCGCTGGACTGCGGCATCGCGGGGTTCCAGTTCGGCGAGCAGTGCGACCTGGGGCTGGCGCAGCGCAAGTGGGGCGGACGGACGTGCATTCTCGGCGGGCCGGATGTGCCTGAGGTGCTGGCGCCCGGGCCAGCCGAGCGCGTCGTCGAGGTGACGCGGCAGGTGCTCGCCGACGCCATGGGCGACGGCGGCTTCATCATCATGGCCTCGTGTTCCGTCCACCGCGGCGCGCCGATCGCACACCTGGAGGCGATGGTGGCGACGGTGCTGGCGGAGGGTGGGTACAGCGCGTAGCGGCGCGATTTATCGCGCCCAGGGCCGGCCGGGACGACGGGCGCGATGAATCGCGCCGCCACGCTGCCTCACACGCCTGGCGCGATGAATCGCGCCGCTACTGCGCTCCGTGGAGGCCGGCGAACTGCAGTTGGTGGAGGCGCCAGTACGCGCCGCGGGCGGCGAGCAGCTCGGCGTGATTGCCCTGCTCGACGATGCGGCCGTCTTCGAGGACGAGGATGCGGTCGGCGCGGCGGATCGTGCTGAGCCGGTGGGCGATGACGAACGCCGTGCGCCCCTCCATCAGCCGCAACATCGCTTCCTGAATGTGCAGTTCGGTGCGGGTGTCCACGCTGCTGGTGGCCTCGTCGAGGACGAGGACGCTGGGGTCGGCGAGGACCGCGCGGGCGATGGCCAGAAGCTGCCGCTGGCCCTGGCTGAGGCTGCTGCCGGCTTCGCTCAGCACGGTGTCGAAGCCGTGGGGCAGGCGGCGGATGAAGCCGTCGGCGTTGGCGATTGCGGCGGCGGCCTCGACCTCCTCGTCGGTGGCGTCCAGGCGCCCGTAACGGATGTTCTCGCGCACGGTGTCGGCCAGCAGGAACGTGTCCTGCAAGACGACGCCGAGCGCGCCCCGCAGCTCCTCCCGCCGTACTTCCCGCAGGTCATGCCCGTCGAGACGTATCACCCCGTGGTCCACATCATAGAAGCGGCTGAGCAGGTTGATGATCGTCGTCTTCCCGGCGCCGGTGTTGCCGACGAGGGCGATGGTGTGCCCGGCGGGAGCGGTGAAGGTGACATCGCGCAGGACCGGCTGGCCGGGCACGTAGCCGAACTCCACGTGGTCGAACTCGACTTCGCCCCGCAGGTCTGTCAGCGCGACGGCGTCGGGAGCGTCCGGGGCTTCGGGGGCCTCGTCCATCAGGCCGAAGACACGCTCGGCGCCGGCGATGGCCGACTGCACCGTGCCCCAAAGCTGGGCAAGCTGGTTGAGCGGGCGTGTGAAGTGCTGCGAGTAGTTGATGAACGCGGCGACGACGCCGATGGTGGCCCAGCCGCGCAGGATCATCCACGCGCCGGCGGCGGCGATCACGGCGAAGGTGAGGTTGCGCGACATGTTCATCGCCGGGCCCATGCTGCCGGTCAGGATGCCGGCGGCGGTGGCGCTGCGGCGCAGGTTGGCGTTGGCCTCGTCGAACTCGGCGATGGCGCGCGGCTGGCCGCGATAGGCGATGACCGCCTGCTGACCCGTGATCGTCTCCTCGATCAGGCCATTGAGAACCCCCAGGTCGCGCTGACGCTCGCGGTAGCGCTGGCGGCTGAAGGTCGAGATGAGGTGGGTCGTCACGAAAATGAGCGGCGTGGTGGCAATCGTGACGAGGGCCAGGCGCCAGTTGAGCAGCGCCATGGCCACGCCCGCGCCGAGAATCGTCAGGGCGCTGGAGACCAGTTGCGTGGCCGTCTGCGCCAGGGCGTCGTTGACCGCATTGGTGTCGTTGGTCAGACGGCTCATGACCTCGCCGTGCGGGTGGGTGTCGAAGTAGCGCAACGGCAGGCGCGTGAGCCGGGCGAACAGATCGCGGCGCAGGTCGCGCAGCGTGCGCTGCGACAGGCCCACCATCAGCACGGTCTGGCCCCAGGTCCCCGCGGCGGCCAGCGCGAGCGCGCCGATCATCAGCCAGACGATGCCCGCCAACTCGTCCATGCGGCCGGGCGTGATGTACTGGTCGAGGGCGACGCCGATGAGGTACGGGTTGACGAGGGTGAGGGCGGTGCTCACGACCACGAGCAGCGTCACAAGCGTCAGGCCGGCGCGGTAGCCGCGCAAGTACCCCCACAGGCGGCGCAGGACCAGGGGGACGTTCTCGGCCTTCGTGACCGGGGCGAAGAAGGCGCCGGGCCCCCGCCCGGGCCCCGGACCCATCATGTCGTGCAAGCCGCGCGTCGGGCGCTCGCTAGCCATCGTCGCCCTCCGTCTCCCCCAACTGCGAGCGCACGATGTCGCGGTAGGTGGGGCTGACGCGCAGCAGCTCTTCGTGTGTCCCCGAGGCGGCGACCACCCCGTCTTCGAGCACGAGGATCCGGTCGGCGTTGCGCACCGAGCCGACGCGCTGGGCGACGATGAGCCGCGTGCAGGGGTGCGGGGAGGCGCCGAGAGCCTGCGTCAGACGGGCCTCGGTGGCGGCGTCCAGGGCGCTGGTGCAGTCGTCGAGGATTAGCACCGCCGGCCGGCACAGCAACGCGCGGGCGATGGCGAGGCGCTGCTTCTGCCCGCCGGAGAAGTTCACGCCGCGCTGGCCGAGCAGGGCGTCGTAGCCGTCGGGCAGCGCCGCGATGAAGTCGGCCGCCTGCGCCAGACCGGCGGCTTCGGCCACCTCGGCGTCGGTCGCGTCCGGGCGGCCATAGCGGAGGTTGTCGCGCACCGGCCCGGAGAAGAGGATCGCCTCCTGCAGGACGATGGCCACGTCGCGACGGAGGTCCTCCTGGCGCACGTCCCGCACGTCATGGCCGTCCACCAGCACCCGCCCCGCGGTCACGTCAAAGAAGCGCGGGATGAGTTGCACGAGGGTGGATTTGCCCGAGCCGGTGGCGCCCACGATGGCGACGGTCTGGCCGGGCTCGGCCACGAAGGACACGCCCCGCAGCACCGGCTCGGCTTCCTCGCCGTCATAGCTGAAGTGCACTTGGTCGAACTCGACGCGGCCACGGGTCAGCTCCCGCGGGGCGGCGTCGGGGCGGTCCCGAACCTCCGGCGCGGCGTGGAGCACCTGCAGGATGCGTTCGGCGGAAGCGTCGGCCTGCGCGACGCGCATGACGAGCATCCCGACCATCATCAGCGCGGAGAGCATCTGGAGCAGGTAGTTGATGAAGGCGAGGAGTTGGCCGAGATGCGTCTCCCCGGCCTGCACCTGCCAGCCGCCGAACCAGATGACGCCGACGACGCCGAGGTTGACCAGCAGCATCATCACTGGCATGACCGTGGCCACGAGGACGGCGGCGCGGACGGTGGCGTCCATGTAGGCTTCGTTGGCCCGCCCGAAGCGCCGGTTCTCGTGGGCCTCGCGGGTGAAGGCCTTGACGACGCGGACGCCGGCGAGGTTCTCTTGCAGCACCGTGTTGACGCGGTCGAGGCGGTCCTGCACGGCCAGGAAGAAGACATGGCCGCGGCGGCTGACCACGACCAGCGTGAGGACCAGGAGCGGGCTGATCGCCAGGAGCAGCAGCGAGAGCCGGGGGTCGGTCAGGACCGCCATGACGAGGCTGCCGACGACCAGCAGCGGCGCGCGCACCAGGATGCCATGAACATCAGCGAGGCTTCCTGCACCTGGTCCACGTCGTTGGTCAGCCGGGTGATGAGGCGCCCGGTCTCGAAGCGCTCGAGGTTGCCGAACGAGAGCGACTGGATGCGGCGGAAGACGGCGCCGCGGACATCGGCCCCGAAGCCCAGGCCGGCGATAGTGGCGAAGACCCCACAGGCCACGCCGCCGACCAGGCCGATGAGCCCCACGATGAGCATCACGCCACCGGTGTGCAGAACGAGTGGGAGGTCGCCGTGGGCCAGCCCCTCGTCCACGATGGTCTGCAGCAGGCGCGGCTGCGCGAGGTCCATGGCCACCTCGAGGGCCATGAACAGGGGCGCGAGCAGCGCCGCCAGCCAGTACGGCTTCATGTGGGGAAGCAAACGCCAGAGCGAACTCACCAGACTCGATCCCGTCACTGCCTCGGCAGACACACGCGTTGGCCCCCAACTGCACGGGGGCCACACTCGCTTTTCCCCGCCGCGCGGGGGAATCCTGCACGACTGCGTGGGCATCTCGCGACGGCCAGGGCGAGAGGTGGCGCGTTGCAGCAGGCCGAATGGGACTCGTGTGGCGCCCTGGCGTCGTCGCGGCGGCGGGGCCATCGCAGGCGGGCATTCGCACGTGAACAAGGGAGCGCACCCCATGACCGCTGTGGCCGAGCACACTCTCATTCCGGTCGGGCTACTTGCCGGGCTGCTCTTGCTGGCGCTGGCGACGGGGCCGGCTTCCGGCGCCGGGCAGGCCGTGGGCCTCAAGCATCCCGTCCTCGACCACGGCCTCGACCCCGCGCGAGCCCCCGAATACGAGCGGGCCGTCACGCGCGTCATGGCCATGGGCGAGCAGGAGATGCTCGCCTTCGTGCCGGACCGGCCGTTCTGCCGGTTCTGCTATTGCCCGCACTGCCACGCGGGCTACCCGGGCGACACCTTCACCTGGGACGTCCAGCGTCCCGACGAGCTGCGCTGCAAGAACTGCGGCACGACCTACCCCAACGACGCCTACCCCGACGACCAGGTGATGACCGGCGTGAACGTGCTGGGCGAGAGCTTCAGCTACCGCTTTCAGGTGGACAAGCAGACCGGCATCCGCATCTTCATCCCCGCGCACCTGCTGATGCACCGGCGCAACTGGATCGTGGGGCAGTGCCGGGCGCTGGGGATGGCCTACCAGGCGACGAAGAAGCCGGAGTACGCCCGCCGCGCCGCGCTGATCCTGGACCGCATCGCCCAGGTCTACCCGCACTACCCGGT
>CAZZDO010000011.1:0-11993 GCA_964653205.1 uncultured Armatimonadia bacterium
CTCCCACACTCCCACACTCCCACGCTCCCACACTCCTCCCGCTTCCCCTCAAGCCGGTCCCGCGCGTGCCGATATCTGAGCCGAGGGAGGCAACTGCTCGGCGGACGCGAGCGTCCGGACCGGTTGCCAGGGAGGCAAGCCATGTTGCGCGGTCTGTACGCCGCCGCCAGCGCCATGGTGGCGCAATTGGCCCGGCAGGACGTCTATGCCAACAATCTGGCTAACGCCAACTCCGTCGGCTTCCGCCGGAGTCGCGTGGCGTTGGGTCAGTTCCCGGCCGACCTGCAAGCGGCCCTGGACACTGCCGGGCCGGCGGCCGGTGGCGCGGCGGCGGCGGCGACCGACCTGGACACCACCCAGGGCCCCCTCACCACCACGAGTCGCCCCCTCGATCTGGCTCTCACCGGCGACGCCTTCTTCACCATCCAGACCCCCAACGGCCCGGCCTATACCCGCGACGGTCGCTTCATGCTCGACTCCCGGAGCCGGCTGGTGACGCTGCAGGGCCAGTTCGTCCTGGGCGAGCAGGGACCGATCACGCTGCCCGCCACGGACTTCACCGTCTCGGCGGAGGGCGAGATCAGCAGCGGCGGCAGCGTCGTGGGAAAGCTGCGACTGGTCGCGCCCGTGAACGCCCGGCAGATCGGCGGGGGCCTATTCACCGCCGCCCAGGCCGGCCCGGCCCAGGCGTTCTCCGTGAGCCAGGGGATGGTCGAGCAGGCGAACGTCAACGGCGTCCAGGAGATGGCGCGGATGCTGAACGGCTACCGGCTCTACGAGGCCAATGCCACGGCACTGCGCACCCAGGACGAGACCGTCAGCAGTCTGCAACGCGTCGTGCAGTAGTCATTCCGGGATCACGAGGTCAAACTAGCCATGATGCGCGCCCTTTGGTCCGCCGCGAGCGGCATGATCGCCCAGCAACTCAACGTGGACACCATCGCCAACAACCTGGCCAATGTCAACACGACGGGCTTCAAGCGGGAGCGGGTGGACTTCCAGGACCTGATGTACCAGACCGCCCGGGTGGCGGGGACACCGGTCGCGCAGGGTGTGGAATTGCCGACCGGCATCCAGGTGGGCCTCGGCACGCGTGCGGCGGCCACCACCAAGATCTTCTCCCAGGGCACCTTCCAGGACACGGGCAACCCGCTTGATGTGGTCATCGAGGGCGATGGGTTCTTCCAGATCACGAGGCCGAGTGGAGAGATTGCCTATACCCGCGCCGGGGCCTTCAAGCTCGACAGCAGCGGGAACGTCGTGACGCCGGACGGCTACCCGCTGGAACCCGCGATTACCATTCCGGCCAACACCAACGCCATCAGCATCGGCGCGGACGGTACCGTCGCCGTCACGCTGGCCGGCCAGACCGCGCCCCAGACCATCGGGCAGATCACCATCGCCCGTTTCGCCAACCCCGCGGGCCTGAGCAACATCGGCCACAGCCTGTATTCGGCCACTGCGGCCTCGGGCGCGGCGGACGTCGGCACCCCCGGCCAGGACGGTCGGGGCGGGCTGGCCCAGGGCGTGCTGGAGCTGTCCAACGTGCAGGTCGTCGAGGAACTCGTCAACATGATCACGGCCCAGCGCGCCTACGAGGCCAACTCGCAGGCGATCAAGGTCGCTGACGACATGCTGCAGACCGCCAACAATACGCGCCGGTAGAGTGGGATGAATGATGCGTAACCCGCGCGCCCCCCAACTGCTGGGATTGCTGCTATGTCTGGCCCTCGCGCCGGCGTGCGCCCGCGCGGATGGGGAACGGGCCACGGTCACGCTGCGCGCCGAGGCGACCGTGAACACGCCCGAGGTGGCTCTGGCGCAGGTGGCGGACGTGACGGCCGCCGGCGCGGAAGTGGCGGCGAAGCTGGCGGCGGTATCGCTCAGTTCGGCTCCCGTGCCCGGCGGCAGCCGTGTCATCCCGGCGGACTACGTGTGGCTGCGGCTGCGGCGCTTCGGCTTCGAGCCGGCGCAGGTGGAACTCGTCGGCGAGGCCGTGACCGTCCATCGGACGGGCGGCGCGGGGACGGTGTCGGTGGCAGCGGCCTCGCCAACTCCTGTTGCCACGGCGACGCCCGTCGTGCGGCGAGGCCAGTCGGTCGAGACCGAGGTGCGGTGTGGCGGCGTGGCGGTGCGCGCGGCCGGGTTCGCCTGCGGTGATGCCGGCGTGGGGGACATGGTCGAGGTGCGGATGGCGCAGGGGAGCCGCCGTCTGATCGGCCGGGTGGCGGGGCCGGGACAGGTGCTGCTGATCATTCCAGGCCCGACTGCGGCCTATGCGGAGCGTGTGCCATGAGACACTGGTGGATGGGGGCCCTGCTGCTGGCAAGCATCGCCGGCGCCGACTCGCTGTACTCGCCGCAGAGCCCGTTCGCCCGGCTCTTCTGCGACACCCGCGCGGCCCAGGTGGGCGATGTGCTGCAGGTGCTCATCATGGAGACCGCGCAGGCCAACCAGACGGCCAACGAGCAGACCGCCAACAAGAGCGACGCGGCGATGGGCCCGGGGCAGGGGCTGCTCAACTTCATCCCGCTCGTGGGCTACGGCGGGAACATCACCAGTAGCGCCAGCGGGACGACAACCCATGCGGGGACTTTCACGAGCCGCATCGCGGTGACGGTGACGGGCCTCGCGCCCAACGGCAACCTGCTCATCGAGGGCTCGCGCGAGGTGCGCGTGCACAAGGACGTCCAGACCATCAAGCTGACGGGCGAAGTGCGGCCGCAGGACGTCGGGGCCGACAACACCGTGCCTTCGTACCGCGTCGCCAGGGCGCAGATCTCGTACAGCGGCACGAACCCGCGCCGCCCGGGCAGCAAGGTTGGCTTCATCACCGGACTGTTGCACTGGCTCTTCTAGACTGAGCATCGGATCGAGCGAATCATGACTGCCTCACGCGTCTTGCCAACCTGTATCGCGCTCAGCGTCCTGGCCCTGCTGGGGCTGGGGCTCGCGCCCGCGTGGGGTTCGCCCAGCCGCATCAAAGACATCGCCGTCATCCAGGGGCAGGGCCGCCACAAGCTGGTCGGCTATGGGTTGGTGGCGGGCCTGCAGGGCACGGGCGACGGCGACAGCACGGTGCTGACCGCCCGCAGCGTCACCAACATGCTGCAGAAGCTCGGGCTCAATGTGAATACCGGCGACCTGAAGGCCAAGAACATGGCGGCCGTGATCGTCACGGCCGAGTTGGCGCCCGTGGCGGCCGTGGGCACGACGCTGGATGTGCTCGTGTCGTCGCTGGCGGACGCCAAGAGCCTGCAGGGCGGCACGTTGCTGCTGACCCCGCTTTCTGGGGTGGACGGGCAAGTGTACGCCATGGCGCAGGGCCCCGTCACCATCGGCGGGTTCAACGCCGAGACCAGCGGCGGCGACAAGGTGCAGAAGAACCACGTGACCGTCGGCCGCGTCCCCAACGGGGCCTCGATCGTGCGGGCGCTGACCGCCGATCTGGACGCCAGCCCGCAGCTATCGCTTCTGCTCCAGCAGCCGGACTTCACCACCGCCGTGCGCATCGCCCAGGCCGTGAACCAGCGGGAGCAGCGGGCCATCGCCGTGGCGCTCAACCAGAGCACCGTGCAGGTGGCGGTCCCGAGTGAAGACCGGGCGCGGCTGGCCGAATTCATCGTCGAGTTGGAGAACCTGGCCATCGAGCCCGACACCGCCGCGCGTGTCGTCATCAACGAGCGCACCGGCACCGTCGTCATCGGCCGCGATGTGCGCATCATGCCGGTGGCCATCTGCCACGGCGGGCTGACCGTCGAGGTCAAGGCCGAGCAACAGGTGTCGCAGCCGCCGCCGCAGGTGCAGATCGGCCCGCCGCCGGCACCCGCCGCTCCATCGCCGGACGACAAGGCCGCGCCGGTGGTCGTGGACCCGACCGCCAAGGGCCCTGCGCCGAAGCCGTCCTCCCCTCCCGGCGGGCAGACGGTCGTGACGCGCCAGGAAGAGCTGACCGTGCGGGAGGGAGGCGGCCGCGTGCAGGCGCTCGCGGAGCAGGCGACGCTGCATGATCTCGTGACCGCCCTCGACGCCCTGGGCGTCAAGCCCCGCGACCTGATCGCCATCATCCAGGCCCTCAAGGAAGTTGGGGCCCTGCGCGCCGAGTTGGTGCTGCTGTAGGGACTGACAAGGACCAAGCACGATGCGTCTAGACAACGAAACGCGCCAGTCGCTCATGTTCCCGCTCCGTCAGGAGACCGACCCGCCAGCGCGACAGACGCCCGAGGAACGGGCGGCACAGATGGCGCAGGCCGGCCGCGCCTTCGAGGGCTTCATGCTCGGGGAACTGCTCAAGACCATGCGGAACGCCGAGGGGCAGGACGGGGGCCTGTTCCCGCCGAGCCGCGCCGAACGCATCTTCATCAACCAGCAGTGCGAGGCGCTGGGGAACACACTGGGGGAGCGCGAGCCGCTGGGGCTGGCCCGGATGCTGTGCCGCCAGATCCCCGGCTACTCCGCCACCCAGGCTTCTGAGCCGCAGACCGTTCGCTGTGAAGGAGGCAGCCATGCTCAGGATACACACTGAAAGCACTTCACGCGTCAGCATGCTCCCGCCCGTCACCCGGGCCACGCCGCGCGCCGCGACCGGCGGCAGCGGCGACATCCTGGACCTGTCCCCGACCGCGCAGCTCTTCCTCAACGCCCGGCAGACGCTGTCGGCGCTGCCGGCGGTGCGACCCGAGCGCGTGCAGGAGATGCAGAGCCTGCTCGCGTCAGGGCGCTACCATGTCAATGGCGAGACCTGCGCCGAAGCGATGCTGTCCGCCGAGGAGGCCGAGGCCGGTGCATGAGACCTACGAGTTGTTGCTAGGGCAGGAGATCGCCGCGTGGGAAGCCCTGGAGGCGCTGGCGCGGCAGCAGCGGCAGGCCATCGTGACCCGCCAGGCCCAGCGCGTGGACGACCTGCGCGCCGACTTGCGCGAGAGGCTGCGGTTGGCGCTGCTGGCCCATCAGCAGACGCTGCAGGCCCGGCCGAGTCCGGTCGAGGACCGCCATGCCGTCGCGGAGGCCGCCGTGGACCGGGCGCAGGAGGCGGCGCGCGATGCCATTCGCTTCAACCTGGAGTTATTGCGGGACACGTGCAGCTATCTGGAGATGATGCGCTGCGCGGTCGCGCCCGACGGCGCCCCGGCCGCCTACGGCCAGGGACGGCACCCGCGGGTGGTGGCCGCGGCGGCGCGCAGGGTGGCCTGAGCCGTGGGCAACCAGATCCTCGAGATTGCCGCCAGTGCGCTGGCCGCCGCGCGCCAGGCGATGGACGTCAACGCCCAGAACGTGGCGAACGCCCAGACGCCCGGCTACATCCGCCAGCGCGCCGTACTGGCGCCGGTCCCCCTGGGCGACCCGCAGGGCCGCGTGGGCGTGGGCAACGGCGTGATGGTCGCGGCCGTCGAGCGCCTGCGCAACCAGTGCCTCGAGGCGCAGATCAACCACCAGGAGGGGCAACTGGGGGAGGCCGAGGCCCGCGCCGACAGCCTGTCGCGCGTGCAGTCGGCCTTCAGCGACCTGAACGGCGACGGCATCAGTGAGGCCTTGGGCGCGTTCTTCGACGCGATCGAGGAAGTCCAGACCGCCCCCGCCTCCAGCGCGGCGCGCGATCAGGTCATCTTCGCCGCCGACACCTTTGCCCAGCGCATGCGGGAGACATCCGCCGCGCTGGTGCAGGAGCAGCAGACCGTGGCTCAGGGACTGGAGCAGCACGTGGCCGAGGTCAACCGGCTGCTGGGGCAAGTGGCGGAACTGAACGCACGGATCATGCCGCTGGGGGACAACCCGCAGGCCGGCGACCTGAAGGTGACGCGGGAGCAGGCGATCCGCGAGTTGGCGACGCTGTGCGGAGCCACCGGCCTGGACCAGCCTGACGGCTCGCAGGACGTGCTGCTCGGCGGCTTGCGCCTGGTACAGGGCAGTCATGTCACGGAGTTGGCGCTGGCCGCCGACCCGGCCGACGCGACCCGGCAGATCGTGACGGTCGGGAACGTGTCGGAGCCCGACAGCCTCGGCGGGCAGATCGCCGGGTGCTTGGCCGCCCGCGACCAATACGACCAGTGGCGGCAGGAGTTGGACGACCTCGCCGCCACCTTCGCTGGAGCCTGCAACACCACCCACCGCGCCGGGTACGACCTGAACAGCCAGTCCGGTGGCGACATGTTCACCTACGACGCGGCCGCGCCTGCCGGGTCCCTGCAGGTGGCTGCGACGCTCGAAGACCATCCTGAAGCCCTCGCCCTTGCCGGAACCCTCACGGGCCCGCCGGGCGATGTGACCAATGCCCAGAACCTGCTGAGCCTGCGCGAAGGCCGGCTCTTTGCGGGCGGCACGCAGACAGCGGAGGAGACCTACCGGGAGATCGTGGCCTCGGTCGGGCGCGAGATGCAGCGCGCCACCGACGCCCGGGACGCCCGCCAGCAGCTCGTGGATGCCCTGGACACGCAGTACGCCGCCGAGGCGGGGGTGTCGCTGGACGAGGAAGCGGTGGAAGTCATGCGCCTCCAACAGGTCTACAACGCGGCGATCCGGCTGGTGAAGATCGCCGACACGATGATGCAGGAGGTCCTGGGGCTGGCCGGATGACGACGACCCCGGGAACATGAGACGGTGAACGATGCGCATCTCCAATAGCGGGTTCACCAATAGCGTCAAGCGGACGCTGGCGACCCAGGCAGACCGGATCGGCACACTTTACGGGCAACTCAGCTCGGGCAAGCGGCTGCAGCAGCCCGCCGACGACCCGGCCGCCACCGCGCGGGTCCTGCGGGCCCATGCGACGCTCAACGAACTGGCAGCCCGCCAAACGGTCGCGCGGCAGGGGCAACAGCTCATCGGCGCCACCGACGCGGCACTGGGAGACCTGGCGTCTACGCTCAGCCAGGCCAAGAACCTGTGCCTGCAGACCAACACCAGCACCCTCGGGGCAGCGGAACGCGGCGCGCTGGCCGCGCAGGTGCGGTCGCTGTCGGCCAGTCTCGTGACGACCGGCAACACCGAAGTGCAGGGGCAGTACCTCTTCGGCGGGTCGCAGATCAGCACCCCGCCGCTACGCGAAGACGACACGGCGAACCTGCCGGTGCTGTACTGCGGGGACCACCAGCAGTTGCGCTACCAGGTCGGGGCGGACACGAAGCTCCCCGTAGGGCTCACCGGCGCCGCGGTGTTCAACTACCCCGACGCCACCGGCACGCGGCCGGTGCCCGGGGTGGACGCCGATGCCTTCAGTCTGCTGAGCGACCTGGCCGACGCCATCGAGGCCGGCGACACCCAGGGGCTGGAGCAGTACGGCGAGGACCTCGGCCAGCTCCACGCGCACGCGGTGGACCTGCGCGGGCAGGTGGGGGTCATCGCCCAGCGCTGGGAGCGGGTGCAGGAGCGGGCCGATAGCACCGCCGCGCTGCTGAACCAGTTGCTCGCTGACGATGAGAGCGTGGATGTCACCGCCGCGATCGTGGACTTGAGCAACCTGGAGACCGCCTACCAGGCGGCCCTGGGGCTCACCGCGCGCATGCTGGAGCTACCCGGACTGTTTGACCTGACATGACCAACACCATGACACCCACCACCACGCTGCGCCATCCCCGCCTCGGCCTGCTGCAGATCGCGGACGAGGACCTCATTCATCTGGTGGCGCCCCTGCCACCCTTCATGGACCTGCACCGCTACGTGCTGGTCCCCGACCCCGAGGAAGAGCCATTCCTGTGGCTGCAGGCGGTGGATCAGCCAGCGGTGTGCCTCGTGGTCGCGCCACATGAGGACCTCGCAGGGCCGGCGCCAGTGCCGGGCGCGGCGCTGCGCGAGCAACTGGGCCTGCAGCCCGACGAGGTGCCCGAGGTCTATGTCGTCATCTCCCTGGCGCCCGACCCGCAGCAGGTGACGATGAACCTGCTGGCCCCGCTGTACGTGTGCCGTCGCACCCGCCGGGCCCGGCAAGCGTTGCGCGAAGGCGACGTATCCCTGGCGCGCGTGCCGCTCTTCTGACCGGCGGACGCACGCGTCCGCAGTCCCGTTCTCCAAGGAGGGAGACAGGTGCTGGTCCTTTCCCGCCAGGTCGAGCAAGACATTGTCATTGGTGATGGGGTGCGCATCAAGGTCGTGGCCGTCAGCGGCAACCAGGTGCGGCTCGGCATCGAGGCGCCGGCGGAGGTCACGATTCTGCGGGGGGAACTGTACGACGAGATCGCGCGGCAGAACCAGGCGGCGGCCGAGGGGGCCCTGGGGGTTGTGGAGGCGCTGGCGGCGCCGCGGAGGCCGTAGGCGGGTCCGTCCTCGGACCCGCACGGCGTGGGTTCGAGGACGAACCCACCTACGCGCAACCTGACGCTAGTCAGCGCCGGCGGACCTGCAGGTCTAGCGCGCGCAGGAACAGCGCCGCCTTCCGCGCCACCGGCCGCACCAGCCCCAGCGTCACAACGCTCGCGAGCGCGGCGCCGAACAGCCGCAGCGACGTGCCCGTCAGCCCCAGGACGCGGGCCGCCGCCCCGGCCAGCGCGCCCTCATGGAGGCGGAAGTAGCGGGCGGCGGCGCGGTTGTACGAGGCGATCATCTCGGCCCGGCACTGGCGCGAACTGGCGCCGTGGTGATGCAGCATCGTCGCCTCAGGGACGTACAGCAGCTTCCAGCCGGCGCGCCGGAAGCGCAGCTCCCAGTCGCTGTCCTCGCAGTACATCCAGTACCCCTCATCCATCAGCCCCACGGCGGCGATGGCCTCACGCCGCACCAGCAGCGCCGCGCCGTCGAGATGCTCGACGGCGCGAGGTTGAAGCGCATCGGGCGGTCCAGGATGTCCCGCCCCACGCGGGAGCTTGTCCAGCATAAGCTGCTGGCGGGCGAACTGGCCCAGCGTGAAGCCGTGCTCCCACGTCGGTTGCGGACGGCCGTCGGGGAGAATGAGCTGTGGGGCGCACATGCCCGCGTCGGGGTTCGCGGCCAGGCACTCCCGCAAGCGACCAATCGTCCCCGGGCGTGCCTCGATGTCGCTGTTGAGGATCAGCACGTCGCCGCTGTCGTCCAGGCGCAAGCCCTGGTTGATGGCGGCGGCATAGCCCACGTTCTCTTCGTTGGCGATGACGGTCACGTCCGGGAAGTCGCGGCGGATCATCGCGACCGTGTCATCGGCCGAGGCGTTGTCCACGACGGTGATCGTGTGCTCGCACGAAGGCGGGTGGGCGCGGAGAGAGTTGAGGCAGTTGCGCATCAACTCGCAGGTGTTGTAGCTGATGATGATGAGGGAGAGGGGCATGTTGGGTTCGGGCCGGACAGCGTCTTCAGATGGCTATGGGTTCCTCGTCACTACGGCCAGAATGATGACTGCGATGTTGGCCAGGGCACACAGGCCGCCCAGGATGATGCCGATCCAGGCATGAACGGTTCCCTTGACCGCCGGGTTGTCTCTGAAGACCTTCAGTCCTTTGATCCCCAGCACGAGTGCGATGATCCCGAGGATGAGCCCGAGGCACGGGATGAGCGAGAAGACCGCAAGGTAGTAGGCCGTCAGGGCCGACGGGTTCTTCAGGGGAATGATGCCGCCAAACCCGCTGTCGCCGCCCGCCCCCGGCGCCGCCGAGGGCGGCGGAGGGACGACGGGCCGGGGAGGAAGCGCGCCCGTCATCGGCGCCCCGCATGACCCGCAGAAGCGATTGGCGGGATCGTTGCCCGCGCCGCACTTGGGGCATGGCCGCTTCTCGGCTGCCATGGTTTACCCCTCCTTGACGTCCGGCTCCTGCAGCCCGTCCCTCTCCGGCTCGACGTACCGCGCGAACCATTCCTCCATCTCGCCCCGCAATCCCTTCACTCGCGCCTGCTGCGACGGCGCGTCCGCGAGATTCTCGCGCTCATCCGGGTCGTTCACCAGGTCATACAGTTCGTTGAAGCCGTAGCCGTAGCGGTGGACGTACTTCCACTGTGTGCTGCGGATCATCCGCACCGGACCGTATTCGTCGTAGACGCAGACATGCTCCCGCGCGGCCGCGTCGGTGCCGGTCAGCAACGGTGCGAAGCTTTGGCCCGGCAGATTGCCGCCCTCGGGCAGCGGCAGCCCGCACAGGTCCAGCAGCGTGGGCATGAAGTCATAGGCGCTGACCATCTCGGACACTGCCCGCCCCTCGGGCAGGGCCCCCGGCTGGCTCATGATGAACGGCACCCGGACCGAGTTCTCATACATGTTGCGCGGGTGGGTGCCGTTGCCCTTGCCCCAAAAGCCGTGGTGGCCGCATGAGAAGCCGTTGTCGGAGCCGAAGACGATCAGCGTGTCCTCGGTCAGGCCGCGCGCCTCGACCCAGTCCAGCAGCCGCCCGATGTTGTCGTCCATCGCCGTCACGGACGCGAAGTAGCCCTTGAGGATCTCGCGGTTGCCGAGGCAGTGGTCGGTCAGGGAGATGGCGTTCGGGTGGCGCGGCTCCTGCGGGCACGAGACGAACGGGCAGTCGTCATAGCTGTCCACGATGTCCTGCGGGTGACCCATCCAGGGACTGTGCGGCGCGGTGTAACCCACATAGAGACAGAAGGGATCATCGCCCTGGCGCTCCAGGAAGCCGAGGGCCTCGTCGGTGATGACGTCGGTCACATAGCCCGGCTCGGTGTACGGCACGCCGTCGCGGATCATCGGCGCGTTGTGATAGGGCCCGCCGCCCTGCTGGTGGGCGTACCAGAAGTCGAAGCCATGCTGCGGGTGGAGGCTGTCACCCATGTGCCACTTGCCCGATAGCCCGCACGTGTAGCCGTGCCGGCTGAGGACATCGGCATAGGCGACTTCACCCGCGAGATACTGCTGCGCCTCCGGCCCCATGTTGCCCTCGTGGATCCACTGGTGGATGCCATGCTGGGACGGGATGCGGCCGGTCAGCAGCGAGGCGCGCGCGGGCGAACAGACCGGTGAGGCGCAGAAGAAGTTGTCGAAGCGCACACCCCGGGCCGCGAGGCGGTCGAGGTTCGGCGTGCGGATCTCCGGGTTGCCGTAGCACCCGGCGGCCCAGGGGCCCTGATCGTCGGAGAGGAGGAAGATGAGGTTGGGTGGGGGCATGGAGGTTGGGTCCTGGCAAGTGGAGATCGGGTTAGGAGCGCCTAGCGTTGCGGCAGCACCTGCGCCACGAAGCCCAACTCCGCTTTGATCCGACTGACATCGTAGACGGCGTCGTACTCGTGGCCGGGCTGCTCGAAGTGCGACACGTCCACCTCGTCGGCGTACCAGTGGCGCAGGATGTCGGCCACGGGATCCGCCACCCACGCCTCCGGGCCGGCTGCGTTCATGATGCGCACGCCCGGCTTCACCGGCGCCTCGACCGCGATCGTGAAGGCGCGAAGGGCGTCACTCAGGGCCATGATCGTGAGACTGCCCATCGCCCACTGGGAGAGCGGACGCACGCGCCCCGGCGCGGGCAGGCGGTCGTCGGCCCCAATGGACGCCAGCCGGAAGTTGAGGACCTCAATCTCCGGGTTCTGGCGCTGGCAGTACTTCGTCATCTCCTCCATCAGCGTCTTGGACAGGCCGTAGCCGTCGCGGTCCAGGCACGGGTGTTCGTCGGGCATGGGGACCTGCAGCGGGCGGAAGAGCACGCTCTGCATGCCGACCGCCGCGATCGAGCTGGCCATGACGAACTTGCGGCAGCCGCGGTCGCGCAGGTAGCGCATCAGGCAGCGCGTGCCCTCGACGTTGGCGAGAATCTGCTCGCGCTCCGAGCCCCAGCTCGTCACGGCCGCCAGATGCACGACGGCGTCCACATCGTGGCCGTCCAGCTGGCGCAGGTCCTCGAACGAGCTGAACTCGCCCTTGATCCAGGGCAAGTCCAGTTCGGGGTTCTTACGCGACATGCAGAGCACGTCGTGCCGCTGCGCCAGGGACGGGGCGAGCGCCTTGCCGATGAAGCCGCTGGCGCCCGTCACGAGGATCGTGCTCATGGTGCCTCCGTGCGCGTCGGGGACCGACGCGCCTACGCGTCCTGCCCGTCCACGTCGGGGACCGACGCGCCTACGCGTCCTGCCAGTTGACGATCACGCCGACAAGG
>CAZZDO010000011.1:12093-30897 GCA_964653205.1 uncultured Armatimonadia bacterium
CGTCGGGGACCGACGCGCCTACGCGTCCTGCCAGTTGACGATCACGCCGACAAGGTCCTCGTCCGTCCCTGCGTTCAGCATGTCGTACAGCGCCGGCATCTCGGCGTAGCCGATCCGGTGGGTGACAGTCTTCCCCCAGTCCAGCGCCCCCAGCGCCATGTTGCGCAGAACCGCGCGCCGGCACGGGATCATGCCGTCGTCGGACGGGAACACCATCGTCAGGCGCTTGCCGTGGGGCGGCAGGAACTTCATCTGGATTGGCGCCGCGCCGTAGTTGCCCTGCCACACGAACGTGCCGAAGGGCCGGCACAGTTCGATGGCCGGGTCTATGCACGCGGGCAGGCCCGTAGCCTCGAAGACCGTGTCCGCGCCCTGCGGCGCGATCTTGCGCAGCTCCTCGAGGGCATTGGACTTGGCGCTGTTGATGAGATGGTTGGCGCCAAGCGCTTCGGCGATCTCCAGGTTCTTGTCGGCGAGGTCAATCGCGACGACGACGCAGCCGCGATGGACACACGCCGCCACCACGCCCAGCCCAATCAGCCCGACGCCGTAGACCGCCACGACCGAGCCCATGCGCGGGTTGGCCAGGTCGGTGCCGTAGAGGCCCACGGCGGGCATGACGAACATGCTGCCGATGTCCATCGGCGCGCCGGGGACCATGTGGTAGGCCCCGTGGCTCGTGTGGGGCTTGAGGATCACGTGGCTGCAATGCGCGCCCTGCACGCACGAGACGCGCGTCCCGTCCTCCAGCGTCATGGCGTCATTCCCGCGGAAGAAGACCTCATCCCCGACCTGGAAGTCGGTGATGTCCGACCCGACCGCCGCGACGACGCCGGTGCCCTGGTAGCCGACGCACAGCGGGTACGGCCCCCACGAGATCTTGTTGCGGATCAGCGCGAACTCGGTGCCGCGGCTGACGGCCGTGTAGTGGGTTTTGACGGCGATCTGGTCCGGCGCGGGGCCGGGCAAGTCCACCGCGTGAATCGAGAAGTTCTGCTGCTCATCACAGATGAGCGCCTTGGCCTGCATGGCTGTACCTCGAATCAGAATCGTACGAGCGGCTTCCAGCCGCGAGGGTCCCGGGCGCCTCGCGGCTGGAAGCCGCTCGTACACCCGACGGCGGAGCTACCCCGGCGGCCACTCCATCTGCCGTCCGCCCAGCAGGTGGACGTGCAGATGCTCCACCGCCTGCTGGCCGTGCACGCCGCAGTTGACGACCAGGCGGTAGCCGCCCTCGCTGATGTGCTCCCGGCGCGCGATGTCGGCCGCGACCCAGAGCAGGTGCCCCAGCAGTTCCTCCTGCGTCGGCTGGGCGTCGGAGATGCGGGCGATGTGGTCGCGCGGGCAGATGAGCACATGCA
This sequence comes from uncultured Armatimonadia bacterium, assembly GCA_964653205.1. Classification (GTDB taxonomy): domain Bacteria; phylum Armatimonadota; class Zipacnadia; order Zipacnadales; family UBA11051; genus JAJFUB01. Next base: position 13,455 of record CAZZDO010000011.1, read on the forward strand.
CGGGCGCCTGCGGCTCGATGTCGCGGAAGGCGTAGCAGCGCTCGTCCTCGTAGACGGCCTCGGAGGGAATCTCGCCGCGGATGATCTTGCAGAAGATGCAGTCGGTCATGGTGGTCACCTGTTTCGAACGCCGGGTGTGTAGCGGCGCAACTCATTGCGCCTCGGGAGAGGAGGGCGCGATGAATCGCGCCGCTACGTGCGCTACACCCCCGCGATCGCCTTGACCTGCTTGAGCGCCGTTGCCGGGTCGGTGCTCGGGCGGAACTCCAGCCCGACATACCCCTCGTAGTCGAGCTCGGACATCCGCGCGAAGACGTTCGTGTAGTTGATCTCGCCCGTCCCCGGCTCGAAGCGGCCCGGGACGTCGGCCACGTGGAAGTGCCCGATCTTGTCAATGTTGCTGGTGATGCGGACGATCAGGTTGCCCTCACTGATCTGTTGGTGGTAGATGTCAAAGAGCAGCTTCACGCGCGGGCTGGCGACTTCGTCCACGATCGCGAAACCCTCGTCGGAGGTGACCAGGAAGTAGCCCTTGTGGTCGGTGAGGACGTTGAGCGGTTCGAGGACAAGCGTGATGCCCTGCTCTTCGGCGAAGGGCGCCACGGCCTTCAGCCCCGCGACGACGGCGTCATGTTGGGCCTGACGCGGGATCTCCATCTCCTGGCCGGTCGTGGCGATGAGCGTCGGCACGCCCACGCGCTTGGCCTCGAGGATGGACTCCTTCGCGCCTGCGACCCACGTAGCAGTCGTCTCGGGGTTTACCAGCGGCGCGTCGGCCACGACGCAGAAGCCGGCAATCTTGACGCCGGCCGCGTCGGCCCTGGCCTTGATGGCGTCCACATCCTTGTTTTTCCAGCCCCAGAATTCCAGGGCCGGCAAGCCGACCTCGGCCACCGCCGCCGGCCGGTCCAAAATGTCCAGTTGGTTGAACAGCATTTCGATGCACACAGAGAGCTTGAGTTGGGCCATGGGGGACACCGCCATCTTCGTGGGTGATTGGGTGCGACAAGAGGTATTTCGCCGAGCGAGGAGACGGCACCTTCCGGGGGCGTGGGAGCGTGGGACGGGAAAGCCACCAGGGTACGCAACATCCAGCCCTTCGAGATCGCCCCGCCGCTGGTCATCCGCTTCTGACGGCGGCGCCCTCGCAGTATGCGGGGACGCTGCGCAAGGCCATCTGCTCGCGCTCCGGCACCCACGTCCACCTCCAGCCGACCGTCACATGCTCGGCCGTCCCATTGCCCGAGCACGCTGTTGACGTCTTGGACCTTCCGGATCTCCAGCGCGCACGCGTCCGGCGCCGGGAGCCTTGCTTTCCTGTCGGGTCCGAGGGCTCACTTGGCACTCCCGCCAAGCCCCATCCTCCGGACCCGCGGCAGGGAGTGTACAGCGAACGGCGAACCAGAAGCGTAGAGGCCGAGATGACGGCCAGAACCCACACCAGGTGTGGGACCACAGATAGGGGCAGGTCATAGCGCATGTCAGCGATCAAGCTGGGAGCCTGGGGGCTCGGGCGCATTGGGTTTGTTCATGTGGAGAACTTCGCCACTCAGAGCGACATGTACGAGGTCGTGGCAGGCTGCGACGTCGAACAGCCGAAGGTTGACAAGCTGGTGGCGGACCATGGTTGCGCCGGCTACACCAGGGCCGAGGACCTGTTGGCGGACCCCAACGTCGAGTTGGTGATCATCGCCACGCGTTCACTCACGCATGTGGCCAACGCCTTGCAGGCGCTTGCCGCCGGCAAGTTCGTGTTGCTCGAAAAGCCCATTGCCATGTCGTTCGGCGAGATCGAGCAGTTGCGCCAGGCCGACCGGGACTACCCCGGTAAGCTCTTCTTCCTGCACAATCACCGCTTCGAACCGGCCATGCAGCAGATCTTCGGGATCGTCAGGAGCGGCCTCCTTGGCGACCTCATGCAGGTCAAGCTATGTCGCCACCACGCCTTCTCGCGCCGGGCCGACTGGCAGGCCTACCTCCGGTACGGTGGCGGCCAGTTGAGCAACTGGGGCTCCCATATCATTGACCATGCTCTGCAGTTCATCGGCGGCCCGGTGAAGGACATCTGGGGCAACTTGAAGGGCGTCAACACCATCGCCGATGCGGAGACCCATGTGAAGGTCGTCCTGACGGGCGAGAACGGGGTCGTCGTTGATCTGGAGATCAGCAACAACGTGGCCTTGCCGGGGCCTCTGTGCTCCGTCTACGGGAGCCGTGGGAGCCTGATCTGCACAGACGAGAAGCACCTCCGCCTGCGCTACCTCGACCCCGAGTTCGAGTTCCCCGAGGCGACCGCCAGCACGGACTCCCCGCCCCTGAACGGGGGGCACTTCAGCGACATGGATCTGCCCTGGCGCGACGAGACGCAGACGGTCCAGCCCGACACGAACATGTGGGTCTACGTCGAGATTGAGACCGCCCGGCATCTCTACCAGGCGCTGCGCGAGGGCGTGCCGTTCCCCATCGCGAATGCCGACGCCCTGGAGGTCAGCCGGATCATCCAGGTGATCAAGTGCCAGAACCCCAAGTTCAGGTGGGACTTCTAATCTCACGGCCCAGGGAGCGGACCCATGCGACCATCATTTGTGCGGCTCCAGTCACCCTATCTCGCAGCCATCATCGAGGGAGCCACACCGGAAGCGACCATCGCCGGCATTCTGAAGTGCGAACACGACGGCGCCGAGGCGTTCGCGGTGAGTCTGGCAGCGTGGGAGCGCGACCAGCTCACGCTTGCGGAACTCTCACGGGTGTTCCATTGCACGGGGCGGCCAATGATGCCGCTGTGCTACCGCTCCGGCAATCTCGCCGCTGACAAGGTGGACGATGATGCCCGGGCGGAACTCCTGCTGCTGGCCGTCGAGGCAGGCGCTGCGGCCTGCGACATCATGGGCGACATGTACGATCCGGCACCCCGCGAGCGCACGCGCGACAGACAGGCGATCGAGAAGCAGAGGTGCCTGATCGACCGCATTCACGCGCAGGGCGCTGAGGTGGTCATGTCCTCGCACGCCCCCAACGAGTTCTTGACCGGCGAGGAGATCCTCGAGCACCTGAGTGATTTCGTGTCGCGCGGCGCGGACATCCCCAAGATCGTGGTGCGCGCGGATAGCGATGACGAAGTCATCGAGGCGTTCCGGACGACCGTACTGCTCAAGCGGGAGCTCCCGACACCCTTCGTGCACCTTTGCACCGGCAGGTACGGCCGCTTGCAGCGTTACGTTGCCCCGTCTCTTGGCGCGGCGCTGACCTTCGGGGTGGAGAGCTCGGTGCAGGGACCACAGCCACTCGTGAACTCAGCCCGGGGCCTGCTGGATGAGCTGAACTGGCACGTACACTATGAAGCAGGCGAATAGAAGCGGTGTGCACGACGTCGTGGGCGGCGGCGGCGGCCCACGGGGCCCTGCAACAGCCGGCTGTCCGGCGGCGGCTGGCAGATCAGGGCAGAGACCAGCCGCCACGAGGGGCAGATCGTGGCCGCCACGCGCCGGGAGGATGGCACCGAGGCCGACGCGCTCGTGACCCTGGCCGATCGGCCCACCGGCACGGTGCTGCGCAGCTTCTGGATGATCGTGACTCACGGCAACGGCCGCACTCACGGCTACGAGATTGACCGCGTCGAGAGGCGCGAAGGCCGCACCTTCATCATCCTCACGGGCGACCATGGACTGAAGGTGCAGGGCGAGACGACCCAGGAGGTCTTCCGCCCCCAGCGGCAGATCAACGGGCTCAACACGTTCGTCATCCCGATGGCCACAGCCGTAAGCCGTCCGTGAACGGGCACGGTGCGCGGCCGCCGGAAGACGGGATGCCGGACCAGCCTTCGGACGGCGCGAAGAGCTGGCGTCATGGGAAGTGAGTCAGACGCGAAGGGGGCCGCAGAGGCGGTTGCCGGACTCTCTCGAGGAGGACGCATCGTGGTGACGAAGGCACTGAAGATCGGGTGGGCTCAAGCGAGCATCACCCCGGACCAGCCGGTCAATTTGTTCGGGATGTTCAATGAGCGCATCAGCACACACGTCGAGGAGCCCTGTCTGGCCACCGCCCTGGCCCTGCAAGGCGCCGATGGCGAGCATGCCATCTGGGTATCGTGCGACCTGGTGAATGTAGCGCTGGAGGTCGTGGAGGAGGTGCGGCGGCAGGTGGCGGAACGAATCCCCGGGTTCGTCCCTCACAACGTGCTGATCAGTTGCACCCATACCCACAATGCCCCGAACTTCCGCGGCGATCTCTTTCCGCCGCCACCCGCGGGGACCATGACACCCGAGGAGTACCGTGGGTTCTTCATCAACCGCGTCACGGAGGTCGCGGTCTCGGCGTGGGAGTCGCGCGCGCCGGGCCAGGTCTCCCCGGCCCTCGGGCATGCCGTGCTCGGCTGGTGCCGCCGGGTGGTCTTCGCCGACGGCACCGGGCAGATGTACGGAGATGCCCGGCGCCCGGATTTCGTCCGGGTCGAGGGCCCCATGGACCCCGGGATTGAGCTGCTGTTCACCCATGACGTGAGCGGGACGCCCACCGGCGCGGTTGTCAGCATCGCCTGCACGGCCCAGACCTGCATGGGCGAGAACTTCCTGACCGCGGACTTCTGGGGACCGGCGCGACGCAACCTGCGCGAGCACTTCGGGAACGACTTCACCGTCCTGGCCGTCGCCGGGGCGGCCGGCGACCAGTGCCCGGATGATCTGATCCGCTGGGGGCGCAGCGAGCCACGCCGGCGCGGTGTGGACGCCTGCGCCCGACTGGCGCGGCGCTTGACCCAGGGCGTGGTCGAGGGCTACGAGACCGGTCGTCGTGCGATGACGGCCGACCCGGTCTTCAAGCACGCGCATGCCGTGATCGAGCTGCCCGCGTACATCATGTCGCCCGAGCAGGTCGCCTACTACGAAGAGCAGATCGCGGCGCTGACGGCCAACGGCGAACCGGACCCGAAATCGTGGGATGGCGGCACATTGCTGCGCACCCGCCGGCTGCTGGAACGACACGCCGAGATGGGCCCGAACCCCGTGCTGCGCGCGGACTGCAACTTCCTGCGCCTCGGCGACCTGGCCGTGGCCACCAACCCCTTCGAGTTGTACCTCGAATACGGACAACGGATCAAGGCCCGCTGCCCGGCCACCCAGACCATTGCCGCCGAACTGACCAACGACACCTTGAGCTACCTGCCGACGCGCGACGCGCTGGCGCACGGCCACTACAGCGCCATGCCGGCCAGTCTCCGCGTCGGGCCTGAAGGCGGGGACAAGCTGGTCGAGAAGTCGCTGGAGGTGCTGGAAGCGCTCTTCGCCTCGGAATGAAGACAGCGGCCGTCTGGAGAGTCCCACCGGGCGACATCCGGGTGGTCCGGCTCACTGTCGCCCGCGATACGAAATCACGATAGGGGAGTTGACCACGATGGGTAAGGCCTTCCTGGCAGTTGTGGCTCTCGCACTGCTGATTGTCCCTCTTGCGTCGGCGCAGCAGGCGCTCACATACCCCTGCTACCGTCTGGCGGCGCCCCCGACGGTAGATGGAGACCTTGACGACGCGGCGTGGCGACCGCTGCCCGAGGCCGTCGGGTTCCATCGCCTCAGGGCGGACGGCTTTGCCCACAGGAAGCCCACCTCGTTCCGCATCGGCTGGTCCGGCGACTCCCTGTACGTGGCCGTGCGCTGCCGGGAGCCTTTCAGTCGCCTGATCAGGCCGTTGACCGCCGACGGTGAGCCGCTGTGGGACGACGACAGCATCGAGGTCTTCCTGGTCCCGACAGGGACTGACTACTTCCAACTCATCGCCAACACCGCCGGCGCCCGCTGGAATGGCAGGAAGAGCGGAGGAATTGACAAGATCTGGGCGTGGACCGCGACGGCGAAGATCGCTGGCGACGACTGGTGCCTGGAGGAGCGGATCCCCTTCGCCGTCCTCGGCGTCACGCCCCGAGAAGGCGACACCTGGAAGCTCAATATCGCCCGCAACCTGACGAGTGGCCCCGCGGAGGAGAGATTCTCATCCTGGGCGCCGGTCAAAGAGGGCTTCGCGGATGTGGCAAACTTTGCCGCGCTGGCCTTTCGAGGCGCGCCGGTGGCCGCCGACATCACTGCCGCGCAGCAGCAGTTCAGTGCGCCTTTCAATGAGTTCCTGGCGCGGCAGCAGGCGACGGCCGGGAACCTCGTCGCCAACGGCAGCTTCGAGGACGACGTGAAGGGCTGGAGTCTGCGGGAGCCGGGGCGCGTGGCCATTGACGCCACCACGGCGACGATGGGCGGCAAGTCCATCCGCCTCGACGGTTCCGGCGGCCCGAACATCTTCGTCGGGGGCTCGCAGGGCCTCAAGCTCGAGCCGGCGACGAAGTACCTTCTGAGCTGTGACATCAAGCGCACGAAGTTCGGCTCCGGCACTATCAGCGTGGATGTGATTGAGCGCGACCGGAAGGACGTGGAGTGGACCTACCGCCGGTGTGGAGACCGCGCTGCCCCGGGCGACGTGGCGGGGCAATGGGGCCACTATGAACTCCGCTTCCAGACGAGCGACAAGCTGCTCGAGTCCATGGTGATGCTCTACAACATCTCCAGTGGCGCGACGGCTTGGTACGACAACGTCGAACTCATCAAGGATGACGGCCGCGATCCCGGCGGCTCAGGTGGTCCCGGTCGCGCCTCCACCCCGATCCGCATCGAGTTGCAGGCCCGCAATGCCTCAGCGAAGCTGCTCGTTAATGGCGAGGCGATCACGGCGCAGCCCGGCAAGCCGGCGCTGGTGCGAGTCCGTGAGGGCGTCACGATCTTCGCCCTCGACGCGCAGGCGCAGGGGCCAAATCCCGGTGTGAAGGTGCGCCTCGCGGACGATCCAGTGACCGACGCCCGCTGGCGCGTCTCCACCCAGGAAGCCGCCGGATGGCAGGCCGTGGAGTTCGATGACAACCAGTGGCCGCTGGTTGCCCCTGACGCGCAGGGCTTCCTGTGGGCGCCCGGCGGAGCGCCGCGAGCGCTGCTGCGCCAGGCGCTGCTGTGGAACGCCGGCCACGACGGGCCGGACCGCTGCCTGAACCCGCTGATCAAGGAATGGGGCATCTCCGAGGGCGCCATGGAGAACCTGGCCCTCATGCTCTATTCGCCCTTCCCCTTCGCCCTGGACGGCTTCGAGTTCGTCCTGGATGTCCCGGCCGGCACGCGGCTGCTCGACATCATGCATGAGACCGGGCGCAGCCAACACAACGTGCGGCCCACGGGAGTCGCCACCGAGACGACGGAACACGGCGGCCGCACGTACACCCGCTACCGCATCTCACAGGCAAAGACCAGCGTGGCGCCGGACCGGATCACCGGGCAGTTCCTGCCTTTGCTGCTCGAGAAGTGGCCGGGGCCCGAACGGACGACCGCCTGGTACACCCGGCGCATTGCCAAGGGGAACTTCACCGAGCTTGAACAGCGGATACCCGTGCGCATCCTGCCGCCGATCAACGGACGCTTCTGCAAGAACATCATGATCTCCCAGTACTGCTCCGAGCCGTGCTCGGGCTACTACCCGGGCGCGCGCCTGTCGCCGGAGCACTACCAGCAGCATATGCGGCAATCGTTCCAGGCCGGTTTCAACACCTGGATCAGCCCCGCACCGGCCACGGCTGAAGAGGTGCGCAAGGCCGGCGGGCGCCTCATCATCTGGTCGAACTACCCGTTCTACGGCATGAAGAACGTGCAGTCACGCCCCGGCTACCGCTGGCTACAGGAGCACCCGGAGGCCCGGGCGCGCTACTACGAGGACAGCGACACCTGGGACAAGCGCGATCAGTACTGCCCCTCGTACGTCGTGGGCGAAGGGCGCGCGGCGTTCCTGGCGGAGGTGAAAGCCTCTTACCAGAACATGCTGGACAAGCTGCCGGGGACCTCGATCATCTGGAGCGACTGGGAGGAGGTCGCCTGGAGCCCGGGCCATGGCTCGCCGGGCGCGGGCATCCGCGATGCGAACGGAAGCTGGTGCTTCTGCGACCGCTGCAAGGCCGAGTTCCGCAAGTTCGCGAGCCTGCCGGCCGACGCCGATCTCTCCGATGCTGCCATCTTCCGCGACTACAAGTCACAGTGGGACACCTTCCGCTGCGGGCTTGACGGGCAGGTGGCCGCCATTGCTAAACAGGCGGCCAACGAGTTGGGCAAACCCTACTGTCTCTACTCGTGGTCATCCCACACGAAGCTGTGGCACGCGCTCAAGGGCAGCATTGACCTGGCGTTCCCGGGCGTTCCCGGCAACGAGGCGGGCAGCGCCTCCGGGCAGAAGTACCTCGACGACATCGCAGTCATGTTTCGCGACAAGGTGGGGCTGAGCCGCGACAAGGTGATGGGGCAGGAGTTCGCGATGGGCCATTGCTACGCGCGGATCGTCAACCCGCAGACCTTCCTGAGCAAGACTGAGGACTACGAGGACCCCAGGTTGCAGAAGCGCGAGATTCTGCGGATTGTCGCGGCGCTCGGCGGCGGCGTGGACCTGTGCAACACCATGGATCGCACCGGTGGCATGTTGTACTGGATCGGCGAGGCCACCCGGATCCTGGCCGCGTACGAAGACCTGTTCCACACGGGCGACCGCGACGACGCCCTGGCCGAGTGTGACCAGTTGCAGTACCCGGATGTGCTGGTGCTCAAGCGCGGGGGCGAGCGACTGGTTCTGCTCTTCAACGAAGGGGACAAGCCGTTGCAGGTCAAGCTCACGAACAAGGACCTGCAGGCCGGGCAGGTGGGCACGGTGTTCGAGGCGGGTGCGAAGGACGATGCTCCCGCCGAGATGACCGTGACGATCCCGGAGCAGGATGTAGCCGTCGTCCACATCAGGTAACTGACAGCAGCGACCGCCGGGGCCAGGCGTACGGGAGGATCACGGGAACTCTCGGCTGAACTGCGATGGCAGCCGCCGAAAGGCCGTGCCGAGGCCGTGGGCGGGTATCCTCGAACAGACGACGTGGTGGCCGGGCGTCCCACCGGTGACGACCGCCCGACCGAGGAACGGCCGGGCTAGTGCTGCTCGCGTGCCCCGGGGATCTGGCAGATCCGGTCGCGGTCTCCGGGGTCCTCAGCCCCCCACCTCCTGCGCCGCTGTCCACGGCTCCGCCCCTATCCGCTGCCACGACATGCGTGGCTGAACTGCAGGACCTCGCGGCGGCGCATCGCGACATCAGCCGCCTGCTGGATGCGGGACCAGCCGCCAACCAGGGCTGACAGAAGCCGAGCTGCATGCCAGTAGATGGCCCGTTTTCGGCCCTTCCAGGCTCATCAACTGGTCATTGCTCCGGCGCTTGTTCTCGCCCTTGAGCGGTACCGGCGTCAACGCCGGCGGTTGTGGCACTCCGCACCGAGCGCAACACTCGCGATCCCGCGATCAGTCGTGCCCCTCACTGCGCGTCTTCCCGCCTCGCGATGGAGTCGCGGGGGGGCGCAGGGCGGGGCCCCGCGACGAGACCGACGGGCCCTACGCCACCTGCAACTCCGCCCGCGCCACGCCCAACTGCCGTACGACCTCCACCCGCACCTCCGGCGCGACCTCGGCGTAGCTAATGACGCGCACTTGCGGGGCGTTGCGGGCGATGGCGCTGCGGACATGGGGCCGCGAACGCGGCGACGTCAGCACCACGGGCTCATGGCCGCTGTTGCCGGCTTGCCGCACGAACTCGGCCAGTTCGTCCACAAGGCTCTGGGCGGCTTCGGGCGGCAGGGCGCACACGACGCCCTCCGGCGTCTGGATCAGGCACTCCTCGATGAGCGTTTCCAGCGCCGGCGACAGCGAGGCCGCGTGGATGACGCGCTCCTCGTCGCACAGCCGCTCGCAGATCGCCTCCGCCTGCGTCATGCGCACATATTCCGTCGCCTGCTGCAGGTCCTTCGACAGGCGCAGCCCGTCCGTGAGAGCCTCCAGGATCGCGGACATGTCGCGGATGCTGAGGCCCTCGTCCAGGAGTTGCCGCAGGGCCTGGTGGATCTGCCCGACGGAGGCCAGGTCGGGCATCAGTTCGGTGATGACCGCCGGCTCGGCGGCGCGCACCTGCTCGATCAGGTCGGCTACATCCTGCCGGCTGAGAATTTCGGCGGCGTGGCGCCGGATCGCCTCGCTCAGGTGGGTGGCGATGACTGCAGACGGCTCGACGACCGTGTAGCCACGCGTCTCGGCTTGCAGGCGCACCTCCGGCTGGATCCACCAGGCCTTCAGGTCGAAGATCGGCTCCCGCGCCTCCTCGCCGGGCAACGGCGGGGCCTCGGGCTGCGCCGGGATGGCCAGCAGGCACTCGGTCCGCACCGTCCCGCGCGCCCGCAGGCTGCCGCGCAAGTCAATGGCGTATTCATTGGGCGCCAGCGTGAAATCATCGCACACGCGCACGGGCGGGATGACCATCCCCAGCTCGCGCGCGAGCTGTTGGCGCAGCGCCGCGATGCGGCTGGGCACGCCGGGCGCGTCCCCGTCCTCCAGCAGCATGATCAGCCCGTACCCGACGCGCAGGCTCAGGCGGTCCACCGCCGTCAGTGACGGCTCGGCCGTGGCCGCGGGGCGCGCCGGGGCCGCCGCCTCCGCTTCACGCGGAGGAGCCTTCCGCGCCCGCGCCAGGTGCCACGCCACCCCGACTGTGAGACCCCCCAGCAGCAAGAAGCTGAACTTGGGCAGCCCCGGTACCAGCCCCAGCGCCAGCAGCAAGCCCCCGGCGATCTGCACCGCCCGCGGTTGGCTCGTCAGTTGCGTCAACACATCCCGCCCCAGGTCGTGGTCCGACGCCGACCGCGTCACGACCAGACCCGTCGCGGTGGACACCAGCAGCGCCGGAATCTGGCTCACCAGCCCGTCGCCGACCGTCAGCAGGGCGTAGCGCTGCAGCACCTCCATCAGCGGCATGCCCATCCGCCCCATGCCGATGGCTACGCCGCCGAGGATGTTCACACAGACGATGATGATGGCGGCGATGGCGTCGCCGCGGATGAACTTGCTGGCCCCGTCCATCGCCCCGTAGAAGTCCGCCTCGCGCTCGATCTCCCGCCGCCGCGCCCGGGCCTCATCCTCGGTGACCAGCCCGGCGTTCAGGTCCGCGTCAATGCTCATCTGCTTGCCGGGCATCTCGTCGAGTGTGAAGCGCGCCGCCACCTCGGCCACACGCCCGGCGCCGTTGGTGATGACCACAAACTGAATGACGATCAGGATCAGGAACACCACACAGCCGACCAGCAGATCGCCACCGACCACGAAGTTGCCGAAGGCCTCGATGACCCGCCCGGCCGACGCGTGCAACAGCACCAGGCGCGTGGACGAGATGTTCAGGGCCAGGCGGAACAGCGTCGTCAGCAGCAGCAGGGAGGGCAGAATGGAGAAATCCAGGGGCCGCCGCACGTACATCGCCAGCAGCAGCACCATCAGCGACACACTGAGGTTGAGGGTCAGCAGCAGGTCGAGCACGAAGGGCGGCAGCGGCACGAGCATCATGCCGATCAGGCCGATGAGCCCGACCGCGGTCAGCAGGTCCGCCTGTCCGGAAGCCTGTCGCTGTTGCGCTCCCGCGCGCGTCGCCATGCGCAAGCTGCTGCAACAATCGTGCCACAATCGGCCTGTTTCGGCAGTGGCGGCCTCAAGTGCGGGCGCGGCCTGCCGAAGTAGTCCAGACAAGACATCCGGACGCGGTCGCTTGCGGCCGCGGGAGGGAACATGCCCGGTTTCCGCTTTCCCCTGCAGCGTTTGCTGGACTTGCGCCGTCGCCATGAAGACGAAGCGCGCTGCCAACTGGCCCACAGCCAGCGCGAGGTCTGCCGCCATCAGGAGCGGCTGACTGAGTTGGAGTCGGCCTGCGCCGAGGCACGCCAGGACGCCGTCCCGGCCGCGGGTGCGCCTGTGCAGCCAGGGCTGCTGCTCAACAACGACCTGCACCTGGCGCGGCTGCGTCTGCTCGCGACTGCCCAACAGTCGAGCGTGGACCGCTGGCAGCAGCAGGAACAGGCCCATCGGTCGGAACTGGTCGAGAAGGCCCGGAACCGCGAAGTCCTCGAACGCCTCCGCGAGCGCCGCCGGTCGGTCCATGTGGCCGACGAGCAGCGCCGCGACGGGCAGCGCCTCGACGAAGCCGGGGCCCTGGCCTTCGCCCACAATCACAGTCACACCGCCGCGTCCGACGCCGCCTAGGCGTCGGCGCTCGTGCATTGATCGGGAGGGAGACCCACCAATGCTCGTTCCGCTGTCTGGCAGCAGCGGCCTGACGGCCATGCTGTCCCGCGTGCTCGAGATCGAGCAGGCCCTGCAGCACCTCGACGGCCCGGCCGCCGCCACTGACTCCACTGCGAGTGACACCGACGCTACGGCGAACGCGGCCCCGGCTGACTTCGCCCAGGTCCTCAGCCGGGCCCGCGCCGCCGCTCCCGCCCCCGTCACCTCGTCCGACCGCCGGTTCAGCGCTCTCATCGCCCAGGCTGCTGCCCGCTACGGTGTGGACGAGGACCTCGTCCATGCCGTCGTGCAGGCCGAGTCCGACTACAACCCCACCTGCCGGTCCCACTGCGGCGCGATGGGCCTGATGCAGCTCATGCCGGGCACGGCGCGCGCCCTCGGCGTGGGCGACGCCTACGACCCCGCTCAGAACATTGACGGGGGCGTGCGCTACCTGCGCCAGCAACTGGACCGCTTCAAGGAGGTAGACCTGGCGGTGGCGGCCTACAACGCCGGCCCGGGCGCCGTGCAGCGCCATGACGGCGTGCCGCCCTATCGCGAGACGCAGGCCTACGTCAAGCGCGTCATGCAGACTCTGTGGCAGCGGAAGGGGCAATAGCCGGTGGCGCTGGCCCTGACCAACCTCGATCTCGCGTCCGTGCCCCCGGGTGTTGACCTGGCGGCTGCCAGCGTGAACGTCTGCGGAGCCACCGACCTGGACGCCTCCTTCGCCGCGCTGCTCTTCGGGCTGCAGACGTTCCCGGATCGGACCGACCTCTTGGACACGGCGACGGATGACGACATGACTGCTCTCTCCGTTGCGCCACCGCCTCGCCAGCCGTACGACGAGACTTCTCCCGAGGCGGACGCGGCGTCACTTCAGCCGCAGTTCGCGCTCGCGACGGCCGTGCCGGCGCCACCCGTGACGGACGCTCCAACACCGCCGACAGCGAAGGCCCCGGCGGCCCCAATACCTGTTGCCGTGCCCGTCGCAGCGCCCGAGTCGGCAGCCCGGCAACTTCTCGCTTCAGCCAACACTGACCCCGCGACCGACACGACACGTCCGCCGACGCCGGCCACCCGAATGGGGGCCGATCTGGGCGCCATGCCGGCCAGTCCCCCACCGCCGGCCGCGACTGATGACCCGCTGCGCGCAGTGCCCGCCGCAGCCCCTGTTCCTAAGACACGGCCAGAGCGTGTTCCACCTCCGAGTCGTGGGGTGTCGGCGCAGCCGACGGGGCCCCACGAGCCCGTCACGGGGCCCCGTCAGGCCTGCGGCCTGACACCCCATGGCTCCGCAGAGGTTGTGAGACGGCTTCTCGTCGCGGCGCCGACCGGTGACGCGCAACACAGCACCATGGTTGCCCGGACAGAGGGCGACCTGGGTGCGGCCCCGGCTGCCTCTGAACTCCCGGTTGTGACCGACGATGCGCCACAGCCTGTGGCGGCGACACTCGCGCAGGAATGGCCTGCCTTGGCGCCGCTCCCGGTCGCGGGACCGGTCAGCGTGGAGGTTGTCCAGACCCGTCCGGCGACGCCGACTCCGGTGGCAACGCCACCAGCCACCAGCGCACCGGCATCGGCCACGCCGGTGTCCTCGCAAGACCCCATGCCGACCCGTGCGTCCCTGGTCGCGCCGGTTGCGTCGGCGTCGGCTGGTGCCTCACCTCTCGGCGGCCCCCAGTCGCCTGACGCTCTCCTGGCGCCTGCCCCAACAGCCCTGTCCGGGGCGCCGTTGCAGGTCGCGGACTCGGCTCCCGCCACGCTCACCGCACCGACTGCGACTGACGCGACAGCATCCATGACCGTACCGGCGGCACCCGCCGCAAGCGCCGCTCTCGCCTACGCTCTGCCCGCCGTCAGCGAGAGCCCGCGGGACGTGCTGCCCACGGCGGCGACACCGGCCGTCCCGCGGGCCCACCGTGGCTTCCTGCCGGCGCAGCCCACGGAGGCCGTGCGGACCGTCTCCACCACACCGGCCGGCACCGCCGCCGCGGTCACACCCGAGTTAGCGCCCACGGCCGTCGTGTCACCGATGGCTGCCGAGCCCCGGCGGGACCGGGACGAAGCGCCCACGGAACGCGAGCCCGACTTGCCGCTGGCGGCCCTCGCGAACGCTGTCGCGACGGCAGAGCCCGCACCGCAAGCCGCCACTGCCGGCGCACCCCACGTGGCCGCCACCGCCGCCGTGCCGTCCCGCGAGACCGACGAACCGGACCCCGTGACTCACCTGCGCCTCCGGTTGGCCCCGCCGCTGCTCGGCGAAGTGCTGCTGGATGTGCGCCACGACAACGGGGCCGTCACCGCCCACGCCGTCGTGAGCCTCCCGGCCACCGAGCACGTGCTGCGCCAGGTGCAGACGCAGGTGCAGCAGTTGCTGGCCGACCAGGGGCTGCAGGCCCGGGCGTTCGACATTACGTGCGCCTTCGCCGGCGCGGGGAACGGCGGGGGCGGTAGCCATCTGCCCCAGCCCTTCAGCGTCCCGTCCGGCGCCTGGGCTGCCCGCCCGAAGGTTCCAGACTCTAGCCCCCCGGAGGCCCCCCAGGGCCCACCGCCGGGGTGGAGCCGCATCGTGGACATCATCGCGTGAGGCGCGCCCTCACCGGAGGAACGAGATGGACATCAGCAGCATTGGCTCGGCCACTCAGACCACGTCCGGCGGCACCAGCAGCCTTCTGGACGCCGATTCCTTCATGAAGCTGCTGCTGGCCGAGCTGCAGACCCAGGACCCGCTGGACCCGATGGACACCCAGAGCATGGTCTCGCAGCTGGCCACGCTGCAGATCGTCGCCGACAACCGCCTGTCGCGCGAGAGCCAGGAGTTCACCCAGGCGACGAGCCTGCTGGGCCGGCAAGTCACGTGGCAGGACGCCGCCTCCGGTGCGGTCGCCGCCGGCGAAGTCAGTGGTGTCGTGCGCAGCGGCGGCACGGCGCAACTCCTGGTCGGCGACACGACGATCAGCCTGGGGGACATACTGACGGTAATCTAGCCCGGCCGCGTAGCCGGCATGTCGTCCTGAGGAGGGAAGCCTGTGAGCAGTCCTGCTGTCTCGATCCCCTTGCGAGTGCGGGCCGCCGTCGAGCCCGACGCCTCGCCGGCGCGGCGGTTCCGGTCGGCCCCGGTGGCCGCGCCTGACCCTGTCCGCGCCGTATGGGAAGTGCTGGGCCTCGTGGTGCGCCAGCAGGTCGCGCAAGACGCCCTGCTGCTGTGGCGCCATGGCCTGCGTGATGACCGGCTGGAGCTGTTGGCCGCCACCCCGGCCGGGGTGTGGGCGCCGGCCACGCCGGCCGCCCCGGAGACGATCATCACGGCGGACGACCCACTGCGGCAGCTTTCGTCCCACCATCTCGACCTCCTGGCGCACTTGCGCTGCACGCCTGAGGACGGGGAAATGGAGCGGGTGCTGAGCGACCTCGGCCTGCGGTCGGCGGTGACCACTGTCCTGCATGGCGACGACCGGGAGACGCTCCTGGTGACGGCCGGCTTCCGCCACCACTGGCGGCTCACTGCGCCCCATGCGCCGGCGTTCGCGGCCTTCATCGAGCACCTGCGGGCGTGCCAACAGGCGGCGCTGACGCCTCTGCGCACGGTGCCCCCGGACCTGCCGGCCTGGTGGGAGCTGCGCGCCCAGGTCCCGACGCTGTGGCAACAGCCCTACCGCCCGTCGGTCCTGCGCACGGTCCACGATCTGATGGAAACACTGGCCGAGGCGGCGCGGGCGCTGCGGCCGCGGCACGACCCCACGGCCCTCCCCGGCCCCGAGGTCGCCCTTGATCTGGCCCACCGCACTTCCGCCCTCATGGACCGGCTGGAGCAGGTCACGACCGGCCCGCCGGCCCGCACCGGCTTTGACGAATTGCTCTCCCAGGCCCTCCTGCTGGTGCGCGATGCCTACCACCTGTGCCGCGGGACCTGGCCGGGCTGCCTCGCGGTGGTGCGCCAGCGGCCCGAAGCCATCGCCGGGCCCGCCGGGGACTTGCGCCACCAACTGATTGACTGGGTCGCACATCACATCGAGGCGGAGCACGCCGCCGAGTAGTCCGGCATCCGCCGAAGGAGACATGAGCATGAACCGCGCCCTGCTGTCCGGCCTGTCCGGAACCCTGGCTTTCCAGTCGTACATTGACGTGCTGTCCAACAACATCGCCAACGCGAACACGGTGGGCTACAAGGAGGGGCGGCTGACCTTCCTGGACGCCTTCTACCAGACGCTCAGCGGCGGGGCGGCCGGCACCCCGGGCGGACTGGGGGGCATGAACCCCTCGCAGGTGGGCAGCGGCACGCGCGTCGGCCAGATCCAGATGATGACCACCCAGGGCTCGATGAGCAACACCGGCGCGGCCCTCGACGCCGCCATCGAGGGCCAGGGCATGTTCGTGCTGGGCAACGGCGGTGACGGCCGCTTCTACTCCCGCGACGGCTCGTTCGTGCTCGATGATACCCATGTGCTCGTCGCCGGCGGCAGCGGCCTGCGGGTGCTGGGCTGGATGGCCCAGGATGGCGTCGTCACTGCCACGGGCGACCCGGCCGAGATGAGCTTCCCCATCGGCCAGGTGCAGCCCGGCGTGGCCACCGAGACCGTCACGATGGGCGGCAACCTCGACGCCGCCCTGGAGACCGGCGCAACCCGCACGGCCACCATCTCCGTCTACGACTCCCTCGGCCTGTCCCACGAGGTCAGCGCGACCTTCACCAAGACCGCCACGGCCAACCAGTGGACGGTCGAAGCGGAGTGCGAGGGCAGCACCGCCGGCGGCACGATCACCTTCAGTTCCGCCGACGGCAGTGTCGCCTCGGGGGGCACGCTGGCGCTCAGCGCGGCCGTGACCAGTGGTGCGAGTACGCCACTCGGTCTCACCCTCGACCTGTCCTCGGTCACGCAACTCACCCAGACCGGCAGCAACGTCCGCGCCCTGGGGCAGGACGGGACGCCTAGTTCCACGCTCAGCGCCGTGAGCATCCTGGACGGCGGCGACATCCAGGGGGAGTACTCCGACGGGCACGTCGCGGTGCTGGGGCGGGTCGCAGTCGCCAACTTCGCCAATGTCGCCGGGCTGGTGCACGTGGGCAGCAACCTGTACCAGGAGGGTGCGGCCAGCGGGCAGATTGACATCGGCTCGGCGGGCACCTCCGGCCGGGGGCAGGTGCGCTCACGCCAACTCGAAATGTCCAACGTGGACCTGACCAAGTGCTTTGTCGAGGTGATGATGGCCCAGCGGGGCTTCCAGGCCAGCACCCGCGTCATCTCTGCCGCCAACCGCATGCTCGATGACGTCATGCAGCTGAACATCGGCTAACGCTAGTTGCGGG
>CAZZDO010000012.1:0-30192 GCA_964653205.1 uncultured Armatimonadia bacterium
GAGACCGGGGAGTTCGTGCTGGCCTGGCCGGGCGTGGGGCAGGAGGAACTCATCAACCAGACGGGCTCGACCAGCGGGCGAGACATCAACAAGTTCGAGGAGTTCGGGCTGACGGAAGCGGACGCGGACGTCGTGGGGGCGCCGCTGGTGGAGGGCTGCGCCATCGCGCTGGAGTGCGTCGTCGTGAGCCAGCTCGAGCTGGAAGACCACTCGATCTTTGTGGGGGAGGTCGTGGCGGCGCACGTGGCCGACCCGCCGGTGGACAAGCTGGAGAACTTCAACGGGACGTATGCGGTGGCGCGGAAGGTGTGAGGCGGGAACCGGGATTCGGGAATCGTCGGGTTTGTCGGGAGTGTGATCTGATGCCGATGCTGGTAGCCTTGATGCTGCTTGTCCTTGCTGTCCCCGGGCAGGCCGGGCCACAGCGCCACGTCAACCTGCTGGCTAACGCCGGCTTCGAGACCACCGCGGGCGCCAGTGTACCGCCCTGGCAGTCCTACGTGCGCGGCTGTACTGTTGTCGCCGACGCGCACTCGGGGCAGCATGCCATCCGCTGCCAGTCCGGCGACAACAACACTATCCTCGGCGTGATGCAGACCGTGACGTTTGATCCCCCGCTCCGCCACCCGATCAAGTTCTCGGGTTGGAGCAAGGCCCAGGGCGTGACCGGAGGCGGGGACTACTGCTTGTGGCTGGATTGCGCCTACGATGACGGCACGCCGCTGTGGGGCATGAAGGCGCACTTTGCCACGGGCACCCACGACTGGCAGTACAGCGAGAATCTCTTCACCCCCGCGAAGCCCCTGCGCCTCATCCAGTGCATCGTGCTCTTCCGCCGCTGCCAGGGGGAGGTCTGGTTCGATGACCTGTCCCTTTCTCTGGCACCCTTCGAACTGCAGGCCGAGCAGTTGCTACCCGGCGTCTACGGCGGCAACAGCCTCGACTACTTCGCCCGGTTCTCCATCCCGGCGCAGTGGGAGGCCAGGGTGCTGAGGGGTGGGCGGCCGGTCTTCACTCAGCAGGGCCAGGGCACCGGCGTATCGGTGAGTTGGAATGGTCGGGATGCGGCCGGGAAGCTGCTGCCCGGCGGCGAGTATGCGCTGCGGGTGCTGGCGAAAGACGACTTGCTCGGCGAGCAGATGGACATCGAGAAGCACGCGACCACGAAGTCGGGCCCGGGGCAGGGCTATGTGGCCTGGACGGACAGCAGCATGGAGCGGACGCTAATCAACCGGCTGCCCCGCCCGGACCGGAAGCTGCAGGCGGAGATGTCCCTGGCGCGCAACGAATACGAGAGTTGCCAGGTCGCGCTCCGCCCCAGCTCGGAGCAGGAGCTGCGAGACTGTACGGTCAGCTTCACCGACCTGAAGGGCGCGGGCGGCGCGGTCTTCCGCCGGAGCAACCTGGAGTGGCAACTGGTCGGCTTCGTGCAGGCGCCCGCGCTGTCCACGGGAGCGACCTTGCCCGATGACGCGGTGCCCGGCTGGTGGCCCGACCCGCTGCTGCCGGTGCGGCGCTTCACCGTCCCGCCCGCGACGACGCAGGCCGTGTGGCTGACGGCCTATGCCCCGCCGGGCACGAAGGCCGGAGTCTACACGGGCACGGTCACGATCACCCCGGCCAAGGCCCCGGCGCTGAAGGTGCCGCTGAAGCTGACCGTCTACGACTTCGACCTGCCGACCCAGGGGCACATGAAGACGGCCTTCGCGCTGATGGACGGCTACCTGGAGAAGCTCTATGGCAAGCCCCTGACCCCGAAGTTGCGCCGGAAGTACGGCGACTTCGTGCTGCAGCACCGCCTCAACCCCGATGACATCTCGCGGACCGACCCGCCGGACATCGAGGATATCGCCTACTACAACGGCCGCGGGCTGAACGCCTTCAATGTCATCAACATGGTGCAGCCGCGCGGCGCGCGTATCTGGGTGTGCTGGAGCCCGTTGGAGGTGTACACGCCGACCTTCAAGCAACAGCTCATCGCGCGGCTGGACCCGTACGTGGCGGCGCTGAAGCGGCGGGGCCTGGCCGAGAAAGCCTACGTCTACACCTTCGATGAACGGGGCAAGGAGTTCTACCCGGTCATGCGGGAGTACTTCGGCCTCATCAAGGAGCGTTACGGCATCCCGACGCTGACGACGGCGAAGCTGGCGCAGGACCCGCAGGTAATGCGGGACCTGAACGTGGACTGGAACTGCCCGCTGACGCCGAGCTACCATCTAGAGGAGGCGGATCGGTGCCGGCAGGCGGGGCAGCAGGTGTGGGCCTACGTCTGCTGCGGGCCGCGCGGACCGTACGCGAACTTCCTGGCCGATGACGCGCTGATCGAGGCGCGGCTGATCTGGTGGCAAGCCTTCCAGCAGAAGATGGACGGCTTCCTGTACTGGGGGCTGAACATCTGGCACCGGGCGCACAATGACTACCTGATTGACCCGGAGCAGGACGGCCCGCGCCTGCGCTGGAGCATCACCACCGGCGGCAAGGAGGCATGGCTGCAGGCCCTGCACGGCGACGGCGACTTGCTCTACGCCGGGAAGGATGGCCCGCTCGGTTGCCTCCGGCTGGCGAACCTCCGGGACGGGCTGGATGACTACGAGTACCTCTGGCTGCTGGAAAGGCTGACGGGGAGCGGGGAGCAGGCCCGGGCGGCGTGCGGCCCGGTGACCACCGACTTGACCACCTTCAGCCGCGATCCCCAGGTGCTCTCGGCCGAGCGGGAGCGCATTGCCCGGCGAATCGAGGCGTTGGCAGGCCAGCAGCGCCCGTAGCAGCGCAAGACCGGCTCAAGGAACCGCGATCGCGGCCAAAAAGGGATTCACAGAACCGCCACAAAACGGTACACTAGGCGTATCGAGCCGGAAAGCCGTTGTCTTCTCGGTAGCTGTGCCTGACCGGGCAACTATTTGTGCCTGTTCCCCGAGTGCCCTGCCGCCGCTCGAAGCGACCTGCAGCTTGACTTGGGTGAGGTGATCGTATGGCCAGCGACGATGTCTCGCCGGAACGCACTCGTGCCTTCTACAAGTTCAAGGAGGCCGAGCAACAAGCCGCCAAGCATCACTACGACCGGGCCCTGGAGTTGGCCCACGACGCCGTGGACACTGACCCGAGCTACACCGAAGTGCGGTTCTGGATTGCCGATATCCATCGCCGGCAGGACCAGCCCCGCAAGGCCTCGCTGGTGTACCAGGACATCCTCCACCAGGACCGCGACAACCAGCAGGCGTGGGCGGCGCTGCGGGAGGTTGACGCGGCGGCCGCGGACCGGCTCGAGCGCCTGCACGACATTGCCCCCGATCCGTTTGTGGCCAACCGCACCGGCGAAGGGGTGGCCGATGACCTGGATGATCTGGCGGGCTTGGCCGATGAGTTCCCCACGGAACAGCCGGTGGAGGAGAAACTCTACCTCAGCCACGACATGGCCGTTGATGATCTGGACGACCTGGCTGACACCGGCGGCGTGCAGGCCATGTTGGAGGCAGAGGTCGGGAGCATCACGGGCGTTCAGCCGGCACACGCGGCGGGGGAGGCGGTGGCGGGGGATGACATGGGCGCGGCCGCTCCGCCACCTGCGGCGGAAGCCGCTCCGCCGGATTGGCTGTACGAAGAGGACCTCAAGTACCGAGACAAGATGGCGGCGAACCCGGTCTACGCCAAGCTGCTGCCCAACGTCATTGATTTCTGGAGGGACGACGAGCGGTGGGATACAGCCATCAGCGGGTCGGTGCACTTCGACCCCGCCCGGCACCCGGGGGTGCTGGAGGTGTGTCGCGAGGTGGAGGCGCGGCTGGGCGCACCCAAGTGGGAGCTGTGTCTGTGTCCGGAACGGCGCATGATCAGTTGCATCACCCGCGGCGCGCCGCCGACGATCTCGCTGACGACCGGGTGCATCAACACGCTGACCCACGAGGAACTCGTCTTCATGGTGGGGCGGTTCACGGCCATGATCGTCGCCGGGCACGTGGCCTTTCTCCAGATGACGATGCTGACTTTGGAGCGCAGCCCGCGCACCATCACCGATGTCGAGACGGACATGCTGTACCTGCTCAAGGATGAACACGCCGGCTGGGACGCGGGCGTGCATCGCGAAGACCGCATGAAGCTGGGGCAACTCTGCCATGCCTGGCAGCAGCGCGCGGAACTGTCGGCGGACCGCGGCGGTCTGATCTGTTGCGGCGATCTGGACGTGGCCTGTAAGGCCATCGCGCGGCTGACGGCGCCGGACTCCAACGCGGCGGAGAAGGTCACGGCGCAGGCGTTGATTGACAAGTTCCAGGGCCAGGACGTGGCCCAACTGGCGGCGATTCCGCCGAAGGAAGACCCCGCCCGCAACGAGGGCTATGCCCTCTACCGCATCAAGATGCTGCGGTGGTGGGCCAAGACGGCGGCGGGGCAGGCAGCCCTGGCGCGGTAGGCGCCCAACCCGTAGCGTGTCGCGTAGCGCAGCCGCTGCCGTGCGGCGGGGCCCAGGCCCCGCCGTGCACGTGTCAGCGGCCTGACTGTGCGGCGTCCCTGATGCGTCCTGGCTGTGCTCTGCCCATGGTCGGTCCGGCTCGGGCCGGTGTTTCACCCGGAGGTATTTGTGTCCGCTCATCAACGTCTGGAAGCGCACCGCCGCAAGCGCCAAACGCTGGCCTCCACGGCGGTGCTCATCGTCGGCGGCAGCTCCTACTTCAGCATGCTGGCGGGCGTGCTGCGTTCGGTCCTCGTGATGCGGCTGGTCGGCCCGGCCCCACAGGGCGTAAGGCGGACCGTGGACCTGATCCTCAAGTACCTCACCCACTCGCACCTCGGGGTCTTGCACGGCGCCAACAAGGAGCTGCCGATCCGCCTGGGGCAGAACGACGCGGCGGGGATACAAGAGGTCGAGGATGTTGGCGTGACGTGGGTGGTGGGCCTGACCCTCATCGCCTCGGTGGCCATGCTCATCGCCGGCCTGCTGAACCCCACCGGGCAGCGCGTCACTTCCATCGCCATCATGATCGGGGCCGGGCTGCTCATCGTGGGGCAGACGGTGACGCTGTACCGCACCATCGCGCGGGCGTGGGGGAATTTCCGGGCGCTGGGCATCGTCGCCGCGGTGGAGACGATCACAACCTTCGCCTTCACACTGCTGGGGGCGTACGGCTTCTACCACTTCGGCCGACCGGACCAGCATCGCGAGTACGCGGTGCTGGGGGCGATGCTGGGCGGGCTGTTGGCTGCGTGCGTAGCGTTGCTCATGCTCGGCAAGATGGCCCCCATCCACGTGCATGTTCGCTTTGACCGGCGGGTGGGGTGGCAACTGGCCAAGGCCGGCCTGCCGATCGCGGCGATGATCTTCGCCGACACGCTGCTGCGGACGGTGGACGGCGGCATCATCACCGCCTACTACGGCTCGTACTGGTTCGGGCTGTACAGCATGGCCATGCAGATGGCCGGCTACCTGTACGCGATTCCCGAGGCCGCGGGGTTCGTCATGTGGCCGCGCATCCTGGAGGCCTACGGCGCGGCCAATGGGGACCAGCAGGCGCTGCGCCGGCAGGTGGTGCTGCCGACGCTGATGGCGGGCATCTTCATGCCGGTCGTCGCCGGGACGGCGTACATTGCGCTGCCGCCGGTCGTCAACGCCGTGCTACCCAAGTTCATGCCCGCGATGGGGGCGACGCAAATCCTGGCGCTGGCGAGCGTCTTCCTGGCGCTGCCGATGGCAGCCAACAGCCTGCTGATCGCTCTGGACCGGGGCCATCATGTCGTCGCGTACAAGCTCGTCGGGGCGGCGGTGGTGGCCTGCGGCTGCTTCCTGCTGGCCCGGCACAACGTGCACGAGCTCAGTTCGTTCGCGATCGTGACCAGCTTCGGCTATGCCGTTGCGGCCATCTTGAGCGTGGGGATCGTGCTGCCGCAGTACGAAAGCAGCCTGCTGCGCCGCATCGAGTTGCTGTTCGGCACCTTCAGTCCGTTCGTGTGGGCCTGCTGCGCGCTGCTGCTGTCGCGCGTGCTGGGGAGCATCTTCATGCTTCCGGACGGGGGCAGCTTCGTCTGGGCCGTGTTGCGGCTGCTGCTCTTCCTGGGGCTGATGATCCCGGTGCTCCTGTTTGGCAACCGGCAAACGCATTTGCTCCACGAGCTGCGCGTGATGCGCAAGTCCTGGAACCGGAAGGACGTGGTTGACCATGAAACCGACGCTTGAGCTGCTCAAGGAGATCACGGAACTGGACGGCCCGTCCGGCTATGAAGCGCCGGTCGGGCGCTACGTGGCCGACATTCTCGCCGACACGGGCGAAATCACGCGCGACAACCTCGGCAGTGTCATCTGCCGCAAGCCCGGCGCGGCCGACGAGCCGCGGATCATGATCGCCGGCCACATGGACGAGATTGGCTTCATGGTCAAGCTCGTGACCAAGGAGGGCTTCGTCAAGTTCGCCCCGCTGGGCGGCTGGTGGAGCCAGGTGCTGCTCGCCCAGCGCGTGCGCATCCTCACCAGCAAGGGCGTCGTCACCGGCGTGGTGGGCAGCAAGCCGCCGCACCTGCTGCGCGACAACAAGCGGGGCGAAGTCGTGGACATGCATGACATGTTCATTGACGTCGGGGCCACCGACAAGGCGCAGGCCGAGGAGCAGTTCGGCATTCTCCCCGGCGACCCCATCGTGCCCGACAGCCCCTTCGCGCGCATGAACGATGACCAGATGCTGCTGGCCAAAGCCTGGGACGACCGCGCCGGGGTGGCGATGTTCATCGAGACGCTGTGGCAGTTGGCCGAGGGCGGGCACCCCAACACCGTCTACGGCGTGGGCACGGTGCAGGAGGAGGTGGGGCTGCGCGGGGCCCAGACCGCCGCCGACGCCGTCCAGCCTCATGTGGCCCTGGTCGCCGAGACCGCCATCGCCGGTGACATGCCGGGCATCGAGGACCACGAGTCGCCGGTGAAGATGGGCCAGGGCCCCGTCATCTACGTGCTCGACGGCAGCATGATCCCCAACCTGCGGCTGCGCGATCTGGCCATCGCCACGTGCCGCGAGGCCGAGCTGCCATACCAGACCACGGTGCTGGAACGCGGGGGAACCGACGGCGGACGCATCCACGTTTATGCAAGGGGCGTTCCCAGCCTCGTCATCGGCGTGCCCACCCGGCACATCCACAGCCACGCCGCGATCATGCACCTGCGCGATTACGAGCAGTGCGTGCAGCTCATGGTGGCGCTGTGCCGGAAGCTGGATGCGGCGGCGGTGGCCACACTGACCGCCGAGTAGAACCTGACGCAACATGGCTGGATTGCGGTGTAGGAGCGGTCACCGACCGCGACCTTGCGGTTCTCGGGTCGGTCGCGGTCGGTGACCGCTCGTACACCCGGTTCCTGCTGCTGATTCCCCATCCTCAGGGAGCGATCACCTTGGACCTCAAGCAACTGGAAGAGCACATCGAGCAGAAGAGCCGCTGGGTCAAGCGGGTCAAGGCCGAGATCGGCAAGGTCATCGTCGGCCAGGACTACCTGATTGACCGGCTGCTGATCGCGCTGATCGCCGACGGCCATGCCCTCCTCGAGGGCGTACCGGGCCTGGCGAAGACGCTGGCCGTGCGCACGCTGGCCCAGACACTGGACACCAGGTTCCAGCGCATCCAGTTCACGCCCGACCTGCTCCCCGGTGACATCGTCGGTACGATGATTTACAACGAGAAGGAGCACGACTTCTTCGCTCGCAAGGGCCCGGTGTTCGCCAACCTGATATTGGCCGACGAGATCAACCGCGCGCCGGCCAAAGTGCAGAGCGCGCTGCTGGAGTCCATGCAGGAGCGGCAGGTCACCATCGGCGAGCAGACCTTCCCCCTGCCGGTGCCGTTCCTGGTGCTGGCCACGCAGAACCCCATCGAGCAGGAGGGGACCTATCCGCTGCCCGAGGCGCAGGTGGACCGCTTCATGATGAAGCTGGCCATTGACTACCCGACGCGGCAGCAGGAGCTGGACATCCTGCGCCGCTGGACGGGCCTGCAGGAGCCGACGGCCCAACCGGTGGCGACCATCGCCGAGATCATGGAGGCCCGCGAGGCCATCCACGCCATCCACATGGAGGAAGTGCTGGAGCGCTACATCGTGGACCTGGTCTGGGCCACGCGCGAGCCGGCCGCCGCCGCCAAGGAGATCCGCGAGCGCTGGCGCAAGAGCCCCGAGCGCACCGCCGCCGGGCACACGGCCGCCGTCGAGGAGAACCTGACACGGCTGCAGGAGTGCGACAGCCTGATCGAGTACGGGGCCTCGCCACGGGCGACGCTCTACCTCGCCCTGTGCGCGCGCGCGAACGCGTTCATTCGTGGCCGCGCCTATGTGACGCCCGACGACGTCCTGGAGGTCGGGATGGATGTGCTGCGCCACCGCGTCATCGTCTCCTACGAAGCCGAAGCCGAACAGATCGGCAGCGAGGACATTGTGCGGCGGGTGTTTGAGACGATCGAGATACCGTGAGACGAGAGCGTGAGAGCGTGAGAGTGTGGGAGCGTGAGACAGGGAGGAACGGCGGTTGGAGTCGCAGCCGGGGCTTCACGCTCATTGAACTGCTCGTCGTGATCGCGATCATCGCGATCCTGGCGGCGATGTTGTTCCCAGTCCTGGCCCGGGCGCGCGAAGCCGGGCGCAAGACCACCTGCAACGCGAACCTGCGGCAGATCGGCGTCGGCCTCCTGATGTATGTCGCCGACCATGACGACTGCTTCCCCAACAACGGGGATACGATGCTGTGGATGGGGCGGCGGTGGCGCTGGCCGCTGCAGCCGTACCTGGCCTACGGCGCCCGGCGCGACACCGTGGACCCGGTCAACCCGAACCTGTCCAGCGGGGCGGGGGCGCACATCCTGGTCTGCCCCTCGGACAGCACGGCGCCCACGGCCTGGGACAGCACGTCGTACGCATACTCGGCCGCCTTCTACCATACGCCAGCCCAGATCAACGCGATGACGACGACGGACCTGTATAGTGCGACGAGCTTCGGCTGCGTGACCATGTCACAGGCCGACGTGGAGTACCCCAGCCGCAAGGCCATGGCGGCCGAATGGCTCAGCAACCACGACACGCCGCACGTCAGCTGGTGGGAATGGGGCGGGTCGCGCAACGTCCTGTTCGCCGACGGCCACGTGAAGTACCTTCCCGCTACGGCCATCCGACCGGCGGTGAACGGCTACCCGGACATCAACCTCACCCGCGACGGCTTGCGGGGACATGACGTGAATTGACCGAAGGGGTCGCGCTCTGGTAAGCGCTCCTACACCATACCCCATGAGTGGGACGATGTAGGAGCGCTCACCAGAGCGCGACCGGACCCGAATTGCTGAAGCAAATGCTGCCCACCGACCTGCTGCGCACAATCCGCCAGATCGAGATCCGCACCGATCATCTCGCCAATGATGTGTTCGCGGGCGCCTACCAGTCCACGTTCAAGGGCCAGGGCATGGAGTTCGCCGAGGTGCGCGAGTACCAGGCGGGCGATGACGCCCGGACGATTGACTGGCGCGTGAGCGCGCGGGCCGGGCGGCCCTATGTGCGCAAGTATGTCGAGGAGCGCGAACTGACCGTGATGCTGCTCGTGGACGCCAGCGGCAGCATGGATTTCGGCACGGCCCAGGCGACGAAGGCCGAGACGACCGCCGAGGCCGCCGCGACGCTGGCCTTCTCAGCCATCCGCAACAACGACAAGGTCGGGCTGCTGATCTTCACCGATGGGGTGGAGTGCTATGTCCCCCCGCGCAAGGGCCGCCGGCAGGTGTTGCGCGTCATCCGCGAGATTCTCTACGCCAAGCCCGCGCGCCGGCAGACGGACCTGGCGCAGGCCCTCGAATACGTCAACCATGTCCTCACGCGCCGCGCGATCGTCTTCGTCATCTCGGACTTCCTGACCGGCGGCTATGCCAAGCCCCTGCAGGTCGCGTCGCGACGGCACGATGTCGTATGCCTGCGGCTCGAGGACCCGCGCGAGGCAACCGTGCCCCCGGTGGGGCTGTTTGAGTTGGAGGACGCCGAGACGGGCGAGCGGCGGATCGTGGACCTGTCGGCGTCCCTCGACGAGACCATGCGCTTCCAGGCCACGCAGCGCAAGGGGCAACTGAAGCAGACACTGGCGCGCTACCAGGCGGACCTGATCGAGCTACAGGCCGGGCAGCCGCCGGCGGAGCCCCTGATGGCGTTCTTCCAGAGGCGGGCGCGACGGCGATGACGACACCCACCCCCGCCTCGCTACGCTCGGCGACCCCTCCCCACGGGGGAGGGGTTGGGCGGTTGCGATCGGTTGCAGGATTCTCAGCTCCGACATCATCGCCAAGTGGCAGCCACGACGCATCGGCAGAAACCACCAGCGTGTCGAGACGCTCAACCCCTCCCCCGTGGGGAGGGGTCGGCCCGCAGGGCCGGGGGTGGGTCGCCGTTCTGGCCCTCCTCCTCCTGGCTCTCCCCCACCTCGCTTCCGCCGCCGGCACCATCGAGGCCACCGTGGACAAGCAGAAGGTCACCGTGGGCGAGCCCTTCGTCTACACGGTGAACATGCTCGTGCCCAAAGGCGCGCAGCTGGACTTGCCGGGCGAGAAGGCGAAGTTCAAGGGTCTCGAAGTCCGAGATTATCAGCCGCAGGAAGTCCCGCAACCTGACGGCAGCCGGCAGGTTGTCCTGCGCTACACGCTCGTGTGTTTCGATACGGGCCTCGCGGGCCTCAAGGACTTCCGCGTGCCCGTGCGCATGCCCAACGGCGAGCAGGAGAAATGGCTGGCGCCGCCGTGCGAAGTCACCATCGCCAGCGTGCTGCCGGAGAAGGGGAAGGTCGAGCCGAAGGGGTTCGTCGGGCCGATCATGCTGGGCTCAAGTTGGACGCAGTGGCTGTGGGCCGGGCTCATCGCGCTGCTGATCATCGGCGCGGTCGTCGCGGCGATCATCCTGTGGCGACGACGGAAGCAGGCGCAGCCGGCCACGGAGCCCGAGCGCATCCTGGCGCCCGATGCGGCGGCCCTGACGGCCCTGGAGCGGCTGCGGGGGGATGATCTCGTGGCCCACGGCAACTTCCTGACGTTCTATCAGCGGCTCGACGAAATCCTGCGGGCGTGGCTGCAGGCGCGCTTTGACATTCCCGCCCTGGAGCGCACTACGCTGGGGACGATGTACTTCCTGCGGGCGCGGCGCGAGGCCGACGCGTGGCGTACTACGGCGCTGGAGTTGCTGCACGCCGCCGACCGCGTGAAGTTCGCCAACCTCCCGCCCACGGACAGTGAGGCGTACGCCCACGTTGAGCAAGCCGAGCAGGTGATCGCCACGGCGCGGCAGGGAGGGGCCGAATACGAAGCCGACGCGACAGCGGCGGGTTCGTATCCGGCCCAGGGCCGGATGCGGCCCGACGATACGACCGTCGGTCCGCATTCGGCCCCTCCGTCGCCCGGACGCGGGGGTGGGGCTTCATGAGCTTCGCCGACCCCTGGGTGCTGCTGCTGCTGTTGCTGCTGCCGGTGCTGGGCTGGCGACTGGCCCGGCCGGGCAAGGCCGGGAGCGCCGTCGCGGCCTACCCGGACCTGCGTCTGACGGCCGTGCGGCGGCGGTCGGTGCGGCCGTGGCTGGCGCGGCAGTTGCCCTGGGTGCGGCTGCCGGCGCTGGCGCTGCTCATCGTCGCCTGCGCGCGGCCGCAAGCTCCCGCGGGCGTCCGCGAGATCGGCGGGGCGGGCATTGACATCATGCTCGTGCTCGACATCTCCGGCAGCATGCAGGCCGAGGACTTCAAGCCCAAGAACCGCTTCACCGTGGCGCGCGAAGTGCTGCGGGAGTTCGTCAGCAAGGCCGGCGCCAACCGGCTGGGCCTCGTCGTCTTCTCCGCCAAGGCCTTTACCCAGTGTCCCCTCGCGGCCGACCACCAGATCGTCAGCCAACTGCTCGAGCGCGTGCAGATGGGGATGCTGAACGAGGACGGCACGGCCATCGGCATGGCCATCGCGACGGCGGCTCACCGGCTGGCGGCGTCGCAGGCGCGCAGCAAGGTCATCATCTTGCTCACCGATGGCGTGAACAACCGTGGGGAGGTTGACCCGCCCACGGCGGCGGAGGCCGCGGCGGCGCTGGGGGTCAAGATCTACACCATCGGCGTGGGCAAGGAGGGCGGGGCGCCGGTGCCGATGCCCGGCTCAGCCTTCGGCCCGCGCTACCTGACCGACCCGCGCTCGGGGCGCGTGCTGATGACCAAACTGGACGAGCCGATGCTCAAGAAGATCGCGCAGGTCACGGGCGGGAAGTACTTCCGGGCCACGGATGCCGAGGCGCTGAGGCAGATCTACGACCAGATTGACAAGATGGAGAAGTCGGAGTTCACCGCCAAGCGCGAGCGACGCTTCACGGAGCTGTTCGGCCGCTACGCGCGGTGGGGACTGGGGCTGCTGGTGCTCCAGGCGGTGCTGGGGGCGACGTGGCTGCGCAAAGCACCATAAGAAGAGGTCGCGGTCGGTGACCGCTCCTACACCAAGACCCGGTTCAATCACAGGAGATCGTTGTACGAGCGGTCACCGACCGCGACGGACGCACCCATCATTGGGAACATGACCAACTACTTCAAGTGGGGACAACCTGAGCTGCTGGTGTGGCTGTGGCTGGTGCCCGTGCTGGCGCTGCTGGTGTGGCGCGCCATTCGGCTGCGGCTAGCGGCCGCGCGGCGGTTCGTGCCGATTGAGGGCGAGCGGCGCCTGACGCTGCGGCCGCTGTTTGAGCGGCTCGTTCTGCGGGCGGGACTGATCGTCCTCGCGGCGGGGCTGCTGGTCGTGGCGTTGGCGCGGCCGCAGGTGGGGACGCACCGCGAGCGCGCC
The DNA here is from genome assembly GCA_964653205.1 of uncultured Armatimonadia bacterium. Lineage (GTDB taxonomy): Bacteria > Armatimonadota > Zipacnadia > Zipacnadales > UBA11051 > JAJFUB01. The sequence goes on from CAZZDO010000012.1 coordinate 12,787, forward strand.
CAGCGCAAGGGCGCCGACATCGTGCTCGTGATGGACACCAGCCTGAGCATGGCAGCGGCCGACATGCAGCCCAACCGGCTGACGGCCGCCAAGCTGGCCGCCACCAACCTCATCAACCGCTTGCCCAACGACCGCTTCGGCCTGATCATCTTCTCGGGCGATGCGCACTTGTACTGCCCAATCACCGTGGATCACGACGCGGTGCAGATGTTCGTCGACTCCGTCGAGATCGGCGCTTCGCCGCAGCCGGGGACGTCGCTGGGGGCGGCGCTGCAGGCCGCCGGCGAGACGCTGGGCAACAGCGAGAGCAAGCATCGCGCCATCGTCGTGCTCAGCGACGGCGAGGACCTCGCCGGGCAGATGCTCGAGGCCGCTGGGCGCGTCGTGCGCGAAACGGCCAGCCGCATCGAGGTGCTCGGCTTCGGCAGCCCGCAGGGGGAGCCCATTCCCGTGAAGGACGAGCAGGGGAATGTGCGCGGGTTCAAGACCGATGAGCAGGGCAAGACCGTGCTGTCGAAGCTGGGCGAGGAGGGGCTGCAGAAGCTGGCGACACTTGGCAAGGGGATGTACTTCCGGGCCATGGACCAGGGCGCGGTGGATGAGCTGGCGGGCCGGCTGGAGGCGATGGAGGGGTCGCAGGTCGGCATGATGCTGTACACGGACTATGGCGAGTGCTTCCAGTGGCCGCTGGGGCTGGCGCTGCTGCTGCTGGCGCTGGAGGCCGTGTTGCCGGAGCGGATGCGCCCGCGGCGGAAGCGAGGGGAGGGACAGGATGACGCGTAAGCGGCGGATCATGGGGGTGGTGGGGCTGCTGCTCTGCCTGCCGTGGCTGGTGGGCTTCACCTTCCCCGGCGGCGTGCAGCGCCTGTGGCGACAAGCGGACCGGGCCTTCCGGCACAAGCAGTACGACCAGGCCGAGAAGCTCTATGACCAGGCCCGCCAGCAACAGCCCGAGGAGTGGCGGCTGGCGTTCAACACGGCGGTGGCCCAGGCGGCGAACAAGCAGTATGATGTGGCGGCCAGGGGCTTTGAGAAGATCGCCACCGGCGGGGCGCAGGAGTTGCGCCCGGCGGCGGAGTACAACGCCGGCAACTGCTATCTGGCACAACAACAGAACGAGCAGGCCATCGAACACTACAAGCGGGCGCTGTACCTGAACCCGGATGACATGAACGCGAAGTGGAACCTGGAGCTGGCCAAGCGGCAGCAGAAGCAGCAACAGCAACAACAGAAGCAGCAGCAACAGCAGCAGAAGCAGGACCAGAAGAAACAGGATCAGCAGAAGCAGCAGCAACAGCAGCAGCCCCAGGACCGCAAGATGGACAAGGACGAGGCGCGGCGGCTGCTGCAGTCGCTGAGCCAGGCCGACCGCGACCTGCAGAAGCAGATGTCCAAGCAGCGCCAGAAGCCCGGCGGCGCCGCGCGCACGACCAAAGACTGGTAATGATGCCGAGACCTGCTCCCCTGAGGCGGTGGCTCCTGGTCGGGGCTCTGTTGAGCCTTCCGGCCCTCGCGCGCGCGCAGGTGCAGATCTCGGCGCAGGTGGATCAGAGCACCATCAGCCAGGATGAGACGGTGGCGCTGACGGTGACCGTGGCCGGCGACGGGCTGACCATGCTCGTCGAGCCGACCATGCCGATGCTCGACGGGCTCCAGGTGGTCGGCACCAGCACCCAGCAGTCCATCTCGCTGGTCGGCGGGTCCATGCAGACCACGATGAATTACGTGTACGACCTGAAGCCGACGCGGACGGGCACGCTGCGGATCCCGCCGGTGATGCTCAGCATCCGCGGACACAACTACACCACCGACCCGATCACGATCACCGTGACGCGCGGCTCGGGGCGCATGGGGCAGCCGCTCATTCCGCCCTCCCCCGGCGGCAACCCGTTCGAGGGGCTCCTGACCGGCAAGTCCGCCGATGTGAAGCACACGGTGGACCACAAGCAGGTCTACGTCGGCCAGCAGCTCACCTACACGTTCTCCTTCCTGCAGTCCGAGCAGCTCTTCGGCGAGGTGCAGTATTCGCCGGCCGACACGCCCGGGTTCGTTGCCGAGGACCTGCCCAACCCGCCGCAAGCCACGCAGAACGTCGGGGGGCGCATGTATTCGGTGCAGCGGCGCATGAAGGCGCTGTTCGCCACGTCGCCAGGCAAGCACACGATCGGCGAGGCGAGCGTCACGGCGACGATGGACCCGATGTTGGGCCCCGAGCAACTCGTGGCCGACCCGATCACCGTTGAGGTGCTGCCGCTGCCGCAGGCGACCCAGCCGAAGGGCTTCAGCGGCGCGGTCGGCTCGTTCACGGTGCGCCTGCGGGTGGACCGACCGGTGGTGCGGGCCGGCGAGACCGTCAACTGCGTCGTGGATGTCGTGGGCACAGGCAACATCCGCTCGCTGGGCGAGCCGCAACTGGGGCTACCGGACTGGGTGCGGGTCTATAAGGCCGGCGAGAAGCGCACGGTGCAGCCGGGGGGGGGCGGGGGCGACGCGACCGCCATCGGCGGAACGGCCAGCTTCTCGTACCTCCTGCTGCCGCGGCAGGCCGGGACGCTGGCCGTGGGCCCCGTCTCGTACAGCCATTTCGACCCGCAAGCGCGCGCCTATCGCACGGCGACGAGCCCGGCGGCGGAAGTCACCGTCGCCCCGGGGTCGGGCGCGGCGGCGCCGGTCGTTCCGGCCGACAACCTCCGGCCGCTAAAGACCGAGTTGGGCCGGGCAACGCTGCCGCCGCTCGTCACGAGGCGCTGGCTGTGGGCTGTGCTGGCGCTGCCGTTGCTGGTGGTGCTGTGGAGCGCCCGGCAGCGGTGGCAGGAGGCGCGGGTGCTGGCGGCCCCGGAGCAGGCCCGGGCGAGCAACGCCCTGGCCCTGGCGCACAAGCGCTTCGACCTCGCGGCCCGGGCGCTGGCCGACGGCGACCATGACTCGTTCTACACGGGGCTGCATGAGGCGCTGCTGGACTACATCGCCGACCGGACGACGGCGCCGCCGTCGGGGCTGACGGCCGAGGTCGCCTGTGACTTATTGACCCGCCACGGCGCAGACCCCGAGCTGGCCGAGGTGGCGCGCGGGTTGGTCGAGCGCTCGGCGGCCGGGCGGTTCGCCCCCGGCGGCATGGACCCGACGCGAGCCCAGCAACTGGTGTATGAGTGCCGTCAGGTCGTGGCGGCGCTGCAGCGGCAGGTGAGGCCGGATGCGTAGCGCCCTGTCAGCCCTGAAGCGGCGATCCGGGCGCCACGTGGCTCTACTGCTTTTCGCGCTCGTGTCCGTCGTGCCCGGACACGCCCAGGCTGCCTCGCCCTTCGCCGAGGGCCACGCATACTACCAGCGGGGCGACTACGAGGCGGCGCGCGAGCGCTACCTGGCGCAGGCGCAGCAGGGCCCGGTCACGCCCGCCGTGTGGTATGATCTGGGCAATGCCTCGCTGAAGCTGCAGCAGCCGGGGTGGGCGATCCTGTACTACGAGCGGGCCGCGCTGGCCATGCCGCGCGACCGCGACCTGCAGGCGAACCTGTCGGTGGCGCTGGCCAGCCGCCGGGTGCCGCCCTCCGCCGAGGCGCCGGGCTGGCTGCAGTTCGTCTGGCAGAGGTTGCTGGGCTTCTTCACCCTCAACGAATTGACCGGGGCCGCGGTGGCCCTGTATCTCCTGTCCTGCGTGTTGCTGACTTGGCGGCTGCGGGGGCGCCACTTCCGCCGGCGCTACCTGTGGCTCCTGGTGACGGCGCTGGTCCTGATGGTGTTCGTGGCGGGCCTGACGCTGGGGAAGTGGCGCGGGGACTGGAACCCGGCGCGGGCGGTGGTGGTCACTGATAGTGCGCTGTACGCGGGGCCGGCCGACACGTTCCCGGCGGTGCGCAGCGCCTACCAGGGGGAGATGGCGCAGACGCTCCGGCGCGAGGGGTTCTGGTGTGAGGTTGCGCTGGAGAACGGCAGTCAAGGATGGATTCTGCAGTCGGCCGTGGAACCGATAGTGCGGTGAGCAACGGCTGCTCGGGCAGGCCCTTCCGGGGCCCGACAGCTCTCCCACGGAGGCAGGCTTGCGATCCGAGCGCTTACGCCCTTTCTACTACATCGGCGCGGGGGTCATCCTCCAGGGCCTGTCGCCGGTACTGACCAAGCTGCTGCTGAACGACCTGACGCCGGCAGCGGTCGTGGGGGCGCGCTACCTGATCGCCGTGCTCTTCCTGCTGCCCTTCGGCTGGCGGCATTCGTCACCGGAGGAGCATGAGCCGCCGCGGACGCGCGACTGGGTGGCGCTGGTCTTAGTGGGCGCGCTCGGCTCCGGCCTGGCCGCCCTGCTGTTCACCCGCGCCATTGATCTTAGCTCCGTCGGCATCGCCACCGCGCTGTCCAAGACCGCCCCGATCTTCGTCGCGTTCTTCGCCTACTTCACGCTCCGGGAGCGCGTGACGTCGGCGCGGCTGTTGCTCGTGGGGCTGATGGTCGCGGCCGATGTGCTCATCGGCGCCGGGGAGATGCACGCGGGGGCGCAGGTGGGCCAGCGCCTGCTCGGCGATGCGATGGCGATCGGGGCCGGGGCGTTGCGGGCCATGGCCGAGATTCTGAGCAAGACCTCGCTGCGCCGCTTCTATCCCTCGACGGTGGCCCTGTGGCGCTTCGGGATCGGTTTTGTCGTGACCGGCTTCATCGCGGTGGTCAGCGGCGATGTACGCGGGTTGTTCCTGCTCGACACGCGCGGGTGGCTGCTGCTGTTGATCCTGGGCGTGTTCTGCACGAGCCTGTCCATGACGCTGTACTACCGCGGCCTGCGGGAGATCCCCGCCCATGTGGGGGTCAGCCTGCGGCTGCTGTCGGCCATCGTGACGGTGCTGGTGTCATGGGTCGTGCTGGGCGAGACGCTCAACGTCCTGCACCTCGGCGGCATCGTCATTCTCGTGGCCGGGGCGTATCTCATCGTCGTGCGCACGACGCGCCATCCGGCGGCGCAGGCGGCCGCGATGGCCGCGCGCCCTACGCCCCGCGCCACGCCGATGCAGACCACTCGTGGCCGCGTCGCCGTGATGGTGGCGAGCATGATCGCGCTCACCGTCACCGCGGGCACGTTCCTGTCAGTGCAGCACACCTGGACCGTCCTGGACGAGCAGGTACGGCTGACGATGGTCAAGACGGCCACGATGATTCTGCAACTGCGGGGGGTCGCGCAGCCGCCGAGCCCCGAGACCTATCGGCAGTACCTGGACCGCATCATTCAGCACCGGTTCGCAGGTCGGTTCTACTCGGTGGACATCGAGTACCTGATCGTGCTGGACGGGCAGCAGAACATCGTCGCTTTCGCCCGGCGGCGGGGGTTGGACGTCCGCGACCCCCAGGGCCGGCCCATGCTCGGCGACAGCGAAGCCGTCGCCCTGCGCCTGCTGGAACTGACCACCTCGCATGACCTGCAGCGCCAGTATGACGTGGTGCCGATCACCGCGGAGTTGTCTCAGGCCGGGCGGGTCACCGGGATCGTCAAGATGGGCTGCCGGCGCAGCCTGGCCCGGCGCACGGCCCTGGAGATCGCGCTGCGCAACATGAGCCTGGCGCTGCTGCTCATCATCGTCGGGGTGGCCATCTCCTATCGTCTGACGGACTACCTGGCGCGACCGCTGGAGGACCTCGCCAGCGCCGTGCGGCGGATTTCGCATGGAGAGCTGGATGTGCCGCTGGTGGCTCTGGGCGGCCGGGAGATCGCCAGCCTGGGCAGTTCGGTGGGGCGCATGGCCGACGGATTGCGCGAGGCGCGGATGTTGCGCGAGACGCTGGCGCGGTTGGCCTGTCCCCTGCCCCAGCAGAGCCCGCTGCCGCCGGTGAGCCTGCTGGCGCGTCTGGGCGCGCAGGACGGCGGGGAGCGCGAGCGGCTGCTGCAGTCGCTCCTGGACGCGCTCTGCCGCAATGAGGGGCGCATCGCGGCGGTGGCGCCGGACTATGTGCTCGCGGTCTTCGGCGAGAAGGAGCCGGAACAGGATGACGTGCTCCGGGCAGTGGTGGCGGCGCTGGAGTGGCGCGCGTGGTGGCGGGAGATGGAGGGCGAGCCGCCGCAGCGCGTGCTGGTGGACCTGGCCGACGGCGACAGCGCCGCGGCCGACCGCCTGCCGGCGCTGGTCGCGTTGCTGCCGGAGGGCGAGACGGCGCCCGGCATCGCGGTGACGCCGGCGGCGGCCGCCGTCGTCGAGGCCCACGTGGAACTTCTCGGCGATGCGGTCCCGGGGTTGCAGGTGGTGGTTGAGCCCGAAGAGGAGTCGCCCTCGCGCGGCCTGGGCGAGGAACCGGAATGGTAGGCTCGCCGGGCGCCCTGCCGGTCACGGCAGGGGTTGAGGAGGTCGGAGTTGGGTACAATAACTGACATGAACACCACCCGGCGCCCCACGTGCGGTCGCGGCTTCACGTTGATCGAGTTGCTGGTGGTGATCGCGATCATCGCGATCCTGGCCGCAATTCTCTTCCCGGTCTTTGCGCGGGCCCGCGAGAAGGCCCGCTCGACGCGTTGCCTGTCGAACCTCAAGCAGTTGGGCAACGCGTTGCGCATGTACATGGATGACTACGACGGGCTGTACCCCTGGGGTGTGGACATCGCGGACAAGAGTCTGCCTGAGATATGGGATCGCCAGCCCGTGAGCAACCCCGGCCTCTGGCGATCCTGGATTGCCTTCATGCCCCTGATGCACGACCTCGTGGACCCGTACGTCAAGAACCACGAGGTGTGGCACTGCGCTTCGGACAAGGGGTTCGACGTGCTCGAGGATGCGGGGGGCTTGCCGCTGCCGGCCCATCCCAGCTCCTACGCCGCCCTCGGCTCGAGCTACATGTACCGCACGGAGTTGACGTTCCTGCAGGCTTCCCAGGAGAGCCTGGCGGACCCGGTCAGCGTCAACGTGATGTTCGATGGCAGCGGGACCTGGCATGGGGGGAACGACTGGGGGGAGTTCCGCTGGAACGTGCTGTACGGGGACGGGCATGTGAAGACGGCCAACCGCGCGCAGTACGACAAGGGCTGGCAGACGAGCGTGTACTGAGCAGCGATCAGGAGTTGCTGGGGGCGGCCAGCTTGCGTAGCGCCGCCTCGACCTGCTCGCGGGTGCAGGGCTTGTGCAGCAGGGCCGCCAACCCCTCGATCTCCCCGGGGGCGACATCCCAGCCGGTGACGAGCACAATGCGGATGCCGGGGTGCAGCCGGCGCGCCCTGTCGGCCAACTGCGTGCCGGAGATGCCCGCCATGCCGTAGTCGGTAATGACGGCGTCGAAGGGCTGTTCCTGCAGGCGCTCCAGCGCCTGCTCGCCCCCATACTCCGTGGTCACCTCGTGCCCGCTGTGGCGCGCGACCGCCGTGATGTAGTCGGCAATGTCCGGCATGTCGTCCACGACCAGCAGCCGCAGGCGCTCACTCTTGCGGGCTGCGTCGGGCGCCGCCTCTTCGGGCCTCTCCTCGTCGGGGATCGAAGCGGGTAGCGTGACCGTGAACGTGGTGCCGACCCCGGGTTCCGACTCGGCGGCGATGGTGCCCCCGTGGCGCAGGATGATACCGTGGATGACGGCCAGGCCCAGGCCGCTGTTGTCCGCGCCCTTGGTGCTGAAGAACGGCTGGAAGATGTGCTCCATCGTCTCGGGCGACATGCCGCTGCCGGTGTCCTGCACCTGGAACTCCACCGTGTCGTCGCGTTGCGCACCACGGATGGTGATGGTCCCGTCCGCCTCCATCGCTTCGCAGGCGTTGACGATGAGGTTCATGAGCACGTTGCCGACTTCGCCGGCGCTGGCGTGGACGGTCAGCCCCTTGGGCACTTCGTCGAGGATCTCGATGGTGATGCCTTGGCGCTGGGCCACGTCGCGCCAGCGTGGCCGCAGGGAGAAGATCACGTCCTCGGTCAGCTCGCGCAGGTCAAACACCTGCTTGTCCAGGTCCGTGCGGGCTTTGGAGAAGCTCTGAATGCGGCGCACGGTTTCGGCCCCGCGGGTGGCAGCGGCGAGGATGGCGTTGAGGGAGCGCTGGCGCTCCTCGTCCGTCTCGACCATCAGCAACAGGTCGGCCGGGCCGATGATGCCGGCCAGCATGTTGTTGAGGTCGTGGGCCACCCCGCCGGCGATCTGCCCCAGCGAGCGCAGCCGCTCAGTCACCATGGCCTGCCGCTCCAGCAGGCGCTGCTGGGTGACGTCAATGCCTACGCCCACAAACCCGGTGAAGGCCCCGGCGGTGTTGCGCTGGGCGACGAAGTGCCAGGAGATGGTCACGTCCTCGCCGGCCTTGGTCGTCCATGTCACCTCGGCGTTGCCTCGCATCTCTTCGCGCACCTGCGCGAACATGGCCGCCGCTTCCTCACGCTGCTCGGGCGGGGCGAGAACCTCCCAGTAGGGCCGGCCCTGCAGTTCCGCCGCCTCGTAGCCGGTGATGCGCGTGCCGGCCGGGTTGAAGAGCGTCACCTGCCCGTCGGCATTGGTGGCCATGATGATGGCCTCGGCCGTGTTGATGATGTTGTTGGAGAAGTCACGCTCGCGTTGCACGGCCAGTTGCGCCTGCACGCGCTCGGTGACGTCCAGGACGTTGGCCACAACCGCCGGGTTCTGCCAGAACATGGCTTCGGCCACCGCCACCTCACACCAGCGGGTGCGGCCCTTGAGGGGCTTGAAGACCAGGAGGCTCGGCCCCACGGCGCCGCTGAGAGCCTGCCGCCGCTTGAGTTGGGCCTTCAACTCGCTGACCCCGGCGCTGTCGAAGAAGTCCCACAGCGAGAGCCCGAAGCCGTCGGAACTCAGGCAGCCGGCCATTTCGAAGAAGTAGGGGTTGCCGTAGACGAGGCGGCCGTCCTGCTCGATGACGATGCCCGTCGGCGAACTCTCGGCGAGGGCGCTGAACTGCATCTCCCGCTCGCGGAGTTCCGTACGGGCGCGTTCATGGGAGCCGGCCACCTCCTTGACTTCGCGCACGGCGCTGCTGACGCGGGCGAGAGCGACGTGGACCAGGGCGATGGCGCCGAGGTAAAGGCCGAGGTTGGCAATGATCGCCATCTCAAAGCCCCGGGTCAACTCCACGGTGTCGGCGAGGGCGAAGTAGTTGAAGACGAACATCACCGGGGCGCCGAGTACCGTCAGCAGCCCGGCACGGGCGCCGAGCACGACGTGGGCGGTGAGGATCGGCACGACGTACAGGGGCCACAGCAGCAGGTAGGCCTGGGGCGCGGTGGCGGTGGTCTCCACGATGACTCGCGCCGCCACGACCATGATGAGCAGCCAGGCGGCCAGTTGCTCGTAGCCGTAGCGGATCGTGTAGACGACCCCCACCAGTGCCATGGCGGCGAGGACCGATACGAGGGCGGAGAAGCCGTAGCGGGCCGCCTGCGAGGAGATGATCCCGGCGTGGATGCCGCAGAAGACGCCCAGCAGCCCGAGCGTGGTGGCCATGCCGGCGCTCACCAACTCGATGATCTGTTGTCGTTCGCCGGACGCCGCGGCCTTGCCACGCATGGAGGTTCTCCCAACAGCAGCCGCCCTCGCAGCCCCACGGTCTTGCCGGGGGGGACGCGAGGGTGGCGTATTCGGTGGGCGCGCGCTAGACGCGCAGACGCTGCAGACGGACTTGCGCGGCGGCGACCGCCTCGCTGAGGCGGAGGGCATGCTGCAGGCCCTGGGATGTGGCCGCCAGTTTCCACGGATGGCGCACCGCGATCGGTTCGAGCACGAAGCGAATGCCGGTGGGGCGCGGTGGCGGTGGTCTCCACGATGACTCGCGCCGCCACGACCATGATGAGCAGCCAGGCGGCCAGTTGCTCGTAGCCGTAGCGGATCGTGTAGACGACCCCCACCAGTGCCATGGCGGCGAGGACCGATACGAGGGCGGAGAAGCCGTAGCGGGCCGCCTGCGAGGAGATGATCCCGGCGTGGATGCCGCAGAAGACGCCCAGCAGCCCGAGCGTGGTGGCCATGCCGGCGCTCACCAACTCGATGATCTGTTGTCGTTCGCCGGACGCCGCGGCCTTGCCACGCATGGAGGTTCTCCCAACAGCAGCCGCCCTCGCAGCCCCACGGTCTTGCCGGGGGGGACGCGAGGGTGGCGTATTCGGTGGGCGCGCGCTAGACGCGCAGACGCTGCAGACGGACTTGCGCGGCGGCGACCGCCTCGCTGAGGCGGAGGGCATGCTGCAGGCCCTGGGATGTGGCCGCCAGCTTCCACGGGTGGCGCACCGCCATCGGCTCGAGCAAGAAGCGAATGCCGGTGGGGCGCGGCGGCGGCACGGCGACCCAGCGCAGGGGCTCGAGGCCCTGCAGCTTCATGCTGCGGTCGTCAAAGCCCACGCGGCTGGGGTCCACGAGGTTCTCGAGTTGCGCCAGGTCGGCGTAGCGCCCATCCATGGCGCCCCGGCCGATGACGCGCATGCGCTCCCAATGGCGCAAGGCGGCCTCGACGTCATTGGGCCGATTGCGCAGCATGTAGGCGATGCCGAGGTTGCCGTGCAGCACCGGGTCCAGTTCGTCGTGCAGCAACGCTTGCCTGAAGTAATGCACGGCCACATCGAGAAGTTCCAGGGCGCGGCTGCGCAACTGGTCACGCTTGACGTCCGAGAGCATCTGGGTGCGGAAGAGCAGTTGGATGCGGTGGGCCTGGCGCGCGGCCGCCAAAGCGGCCATCGAGGCCACTTCCGGCTTGCTCTCGGTGCGGATGGCCTTGCGGAACGCGGTCAGCGCTTGGTCGAAGTCCTTGAGCAAGTACAGGCACCGTCCGAGGTTGCGCGCGGCGTAGAGCGTCAACTCGCGGGCTTCGCTGGCGCTCTCGAGGAAGGGCACGGCGCGGCGGAGACAACTGCGGCCGCCGACCGTGAGCCCGACATCACCGTCCGCCGTGCGGTGGGTCTGGCGCTCACCCTCCTCCGCCAGCGTCGTGCCGATCAGGTAGGTGAGTTCGGAGCTGCGGGGCAGCAGGCGCGAGGCCGCTTCAAACTGCTCGGTCGCTTTTTCGTGCTGCTCCTGCATGTAGTGGTACAGCCCGAGGTTGACGTGGGCTTCGGCGGCCAGGTCATGCCGGCCCAGGCCACTGAGCAGGCCGGCGTACTGCTGCTGCGCAGGCACCATCAGGGACTGCCGTTCGGCCAGTGGGGCAGCACCATCGAAGCTCTTGGCCGCCACTGCCAGGGCGGCGGTGGAAGCGTCGAACACAAGGTGAGTATCGTCCGGCCAGCGCTGTAGGGCCTGTTGGAGGATGTTCTGGGCCGCGCCGATATCTCCCTGCAGTAGCCCGGCCCGGGCGAGATTGCTGTAGGCAATCGGCCCGGCATCGGCGGCTTGATGGGCCGACTGGAAGTGCGAGAGCGCCTCGGCGCGGCGCCCGGTTTCCCACAGCGCGACTGCGAGTACCGAGTAGGCTTCCGAGCTGGTGTCCCCCGCCTCGATGGCCACCGCGGCGGTGTCGGCCGCCCGCGTCGGCTGGTGGATGGCCAGTTGGCACACCGCCAGGTTGTAGGCGGCATCGCTCCGATGGCTCTCCCGGTGCAGCAGGGCCCGGAAGCCGCGCTGCGCCACCCGCCAGTGGCCGGCCGCGGCATCGGCCGCGGTCATGTTGATGAGAATGGGCACATCGCCCGGGGCCACGCGGTGGGCGCGGCGCAGATACGCCCGCGCCTGTTCCATCTGCCCGGCGGAGATGAGGATGACGCCCAGGTAGTTGGCGAAGGCCGGCTCGGTGGGGTCCTGGCGGCCGGCCTGCATGATCTCGTTCGCGGCGTCCTGCAACTGCTGGCGGTGGTAGGCCACCAGCCCCACATTGGCCCGCGCCGGGGCCAACTCGGGTGCGGTCTGCGCGGCGCGGGACAGCCACTCGTCGGCGCCCTCCCAGTCCCCCCGCAGGGCCAGCGCCACGCCGACGTTGTTCAGCGCCGAGGCGCTCAACTCGTGCCCGGTGGCCGTGACCATCGCGGCCAGTTGCTCCGGGGCGTTCACGAGCGGCGCGACCAGGGCGCAGTTGGCCTCGGCCTGGCCATTGGCCCCGTGGCGCATGGCCCGCACGAACAGCTCCGCGGCGCGCTCGGGTTGCTCGCGGCAGGCCAGGACGACCCCGAGGTTGTTCAGCAGGTCGTGGTTGTCCGGCTCGAGTTCCAGCGCGTGCGCGAGCTGCGCCTCCGCGGTCTCCAGGTGCCCGCGCAGGTACTCGGCCACGGCGAGGTCGCAGAGCGCACGGCTGCTCGGTGTGTCTTCGGTCAGGCGCGACAGCGCGTGGCGATCGGCGCGCACGAGTTGCCGAACCGCCCGACGGCGACGCCAGAGGGCGAGGAAGACCCAGCCGCGACGCAGCACCCGCCAGGCCGGGCCGGGAATGGCCACAAGCAGCAGGGCGGCGGCGCCGCCGCCGATGGCCCACAGGCCGATGGCGACATAGTTGAGGGGGTGAACGAGGCGGGCGCACAGCGAGCCGGTCAGGCCCGATGAGGCGAGGATGACCAGGAGCACCAGGAGCCGACGCAGCCGGAAGGTCTCCAGCCGGATCTGCTCCGTCTTGCGGGCTTCATCGTGTTGCGGCAGTTGCCAGCGGCTATGCAGTTGCCACACAGGCTAGTCCCCAGCGCGTGCGGGCACCGGGATCTCCGTCCCGAGTGAGACGCACCGATGCGTTGCGGATGAGTGTTATCCTCCCCGGGAAGTGCTGCCGGTTCCCATATTATAGACGGGCTGGCATGTTCCCCAAACCCTCATGACATAGGTCCGCCGAGATCTGGACAAGCTACACGGGCTCAAGGAAGGTGCAGGATTTGGCGCTACTTGCGGGGAAGATACCCATACGGAGGTACTGCTGATGCGTTCCGCGCTGCTGCTGATCGCCGCTCTGACTGCCGGTTTTGCCGTGGCCCAGGCCACCGATCTCGGGACCACCGTCGCGCTCGGGGCGCCCACTGTGTGCTTCACCCGCAGCGCCGGGGTGCATGCCGCCCGGGACATGACGGCGCAACTGGAGCAGGGCGAAAACCGCCTGACTTTGGACACGGCGGCCTTGGAGACGGACCCGGCAACGGTTCGCGCGCGCGTCCTGGAGCCGGCGGGGCAGGTGCGGATCGTGGCCACGACCACCGGCCCGCAGCCCGGGATGGTCGTCCTGACCGTCGGGGCCGATGCGCCCACGCGCGCCCGGCTGCGCCTCAGCTACGAGGTCAAGTTCCTGCAGGCCGACACCCTCTACGGCTTGCTGCTCAACCCGGCCCAGCAGAAACTGGACCTGCAGGCCGATCTGACCGTGCGCAACAACGGCAAGCACGACCTGACCGGAGCGAAGCTGACGCTGCCGCAGGGGCAGCAGACGACGGTCAGTCTGCAAGCCGGGCAGACGGTGCAGCAGCAGTTGTTCGGCCTGCCCGAGGTGGCCTACCAGATCGTCTACCTGTATGACAGCAACCGCTTCAAGGACGCGGTCCGCACGCTGTTGGCGGTGTCCGCCGAGGCTCGTCTCAAGACGCCCCTGCCGGCCGGCAAGGCCCGTATCTACGCGCCCGGGCCCGGTGGACGCGCCTTCGTGGCCGAGGCCGGGGTGCCCTACGTGCCGGCCGGGGAGAAGCTGGAACTGGACCTCGGGGTCGCGCCGGAACTGGCCGTCCTGCGCACCCGCCTGCGCAGCGACCAGGTCAACGTCCGGAGCGACGTGTACCGCAAGCTGGCGCTTTTTGACCTCGAGGAGGAGTTCGAGTTGGAGCTGAGCAACCAGCGCCCGGGGCCGGTGACGGTGCTGGTGCGGGAGCACGTGGCCGGGGACTGGCAACTCCTGAAGGGCTCCCACCCGTCTGAACAGACCGACAGCGGGACGCTGGAGTGGACGATCCGGCTGGCCGGCGGGGCCAAGGAGAAGCTCGGCTACACCGTCAAGCGCCTGAACGTCGAGCCTTAGGGCCCGCCATGCCACCCCGTCGCCGGCAAGCGCCGCCGGCCGCGCCCAGGACGTTTGAGCTTCAGGCCTGGGGGCGCGGCCTGGAGCACGTGGCGGGCGTGGACGAGGTCGGCCGGGGCCCCCTGGCCGGCCCGGTCGTCGCCGCCGCCGTCATCTTTCCCCCCGGCGTGCACATCCCGCATGTGACCGACTCCAAGCTGCTGCAGCCGGAGGAGCGCGAGGCGCTGGCGCAGGAGATCGAGCGCCGCGCCCTGACGTGGGCGCTGGGGCTCGTGCCCGCGCCGCTCATTGACGCCATCAACATTCTGCGAGCGACGCACGTGGCCATGCGCGAGGCCATCCGGGCGCTCGACCCGCCGCCGGAGCTTCTGCTCGTGGATGGCCGGCCGCTACCGGATATCGAGTTCCCCCAACTTAGCGTCATTGGCGGCGACCGACGCTGCTTCTCCATCGCCGCCGCCTCGATCCTGGCCAAGGTGACGCGCGACCGCATCATGGCGCATCTGGACGCGCTGTACCCGCAGTACGGCTTTGCGGGGCACAAGGGCTACGCGTGCCGGACGCACCTGGAGGCGATTGCCGCGCACGGCCCATGCCCGGTGCACCGGCGGAGCTTCTCACCGTTTGCGCGGGAAGCGCAGGGGGAGTTGGAGTTTGGGGAGGAGGACGCGACGGCTGGCGACGGATGACGCGTAGGCCCGCCGGTCCTCCGGCGGGCGACGTGCATCGTGCGCCGGAGGACCGGCGCACCTACGCGCTCCGCCGGGGCGGGGGGAAGAATGGGAAGTACCGCGGCCAGTCTTCCTCGCGCAGGCCCCGGCCGTACTGGGAAATCATGATCGTCTCGGCCGTCTTCACCTGCGCGCCGCGCTCCGCGCCGTAGCAGCGCACCAGCGTCTCGCGCGCGGCGTCGGCCGTGTGGCCGAAGCGTGTCCACATGTTCCGCGCGGTCATGGCCCGGCGCTCCGCATCGCTCTCGGGCACTTCGTCCAGCACGCCCCCGTTGTACGGCAGCCACTCGTACATCTGCGAGGCATGGCAGTGGACCATGTCAATCTTGCGCTCCATGACCTCATCGGTATCAATGGCCACGGTCGCGACGTACGGGGTGGGGTCGAGGAAGCCGTCGAAGAGATAGCCGACGACGGGCGGGCGCAGCAGCGGCTCGGACAGCGGGGCCACGTTCGGGACCGTCACCGTGTAGGCCGCGTCCTGGACGAGCACGCCGACCGCGCGATGGTCAGGGTGGTAATCGTACGGCCGGTGGCACAGCACGAGGTCGGCCTTCACCTCGCGCATGATCTGGATGACGAGCTTGCGGGTGGCGACGTTCGGCTCCAGCTCGCCGTTGTGGATGTCGAGCACGTCGTAGCGGATGTCGGCGATGGCGGCGGAGGCCTGGGCCTCGGCGTAGCGCCGCCGCGCCAGCGGCCCGCCGCCCATCGAGAAGTGGCCCGTGTCGCCATTGGTCATCGAGACAAAGCGGACATTGTGGCCGAGCCGGCGGTAGAGCATCGCGGCGCCGCCGAAGCGCAGGTCGCAGTCGTCGGGATGGGCGCCGAAGACGAGGATGCTGAGCGGGCGCTCGGCGGCATCCGCTTGCGCGGCCGAGGCGTCGAGCGCATTGGGTTTGCTGGTCATGGTAGTCCTCAATCAAACGCGAACAGCGTGTTCACCGACTGCGGGCGATGGATGATCTCCTGGTAGTGGCTGCGGCGGGCGACTTCCTGGCCGTCCACGACAATCGGCCACGGCGCCTGGCAGTTGAAGTACGCGCCGGTGAACTCGTTGAAGGCGCAGTACGCCCAGCGGAAGCGGTGCATGATGTCGGGGCTCGGATCGCTGAAGTCATAGTACGGAAGCGGGCCGGTGTCGGTCTGGAACATCCCGCGCTCGGGGTTGACGTTCATGGTCTTGACCGGGTACTCCAGCAGCGCCGTGGCCCCGGAGGCCTCGTCGGTGATCGCGTTGCGGGCGATGACGACCTGGCCGGCGAGCGTGGCCGCAATCACGTCCTGCTTGGTCGGTAGCGGCGTCGCCGGCACTGCCACGACGTGGCGGCGCACCTCGGCGAACCGGTCGGCGATCAGGCCGGTGTCCACGGCTTCGCGCTCGCTGCTCACGAAGATGCGCTCGATGCGAAAGCGGTCCGGCGAGAAGAGACCGGAGAAGTCATAGCTGGGGTTGGTCTCCGGGTTGCGAAACAGGTCGCGCTCGGCGTAGGTATCCTCCGACTTGCACGAGGCGAACATGAGGAACTCCTCGCTGTTGCCGTCCGGCGTGGTCAATACGCAGCGGCCCTCAAGGCCAATGCGGGCGTTGTTGCCCGGCACCGTGAAGGTGATGAAGCTGCGGCTGTAGTCGTAGACGTTCATCGCACTGCCTCCCTGGCTGTGCGCCGGAGGACCGGCGCACCTACGCGGACGTGGCGGCCTGAACCCGCCGCGTAGGCTCGCCGGTCCCCCGGCGGGCAGGACGGCCGGGCGTGCGCCGGAGGACCGGCGCACCTACGCGGCCCTGACGGCCGACGCGGCTACTCCGGGGCGCCGACAAAGCGCTTGAACTGGTCCAGCAGATCATCCGGCGGGTCGAAGGGCAGGTCCACCGGCCGGGCCTCGACGGTGCTGAGATAGCCCGCCAGAATGACGAGCCATTCGTCCAGCGACGTGTCCAGGTTTGTGGGGCTGGGCTTGCGGTCGTCTTCAAGCCAGTCGAACATGGCGTGGGTGAGGCCGGCCTGGCCCGGCACGTCCTCTTCGCGGTAGTCCTTCTTGCCTTGCTCGACGGTGCCGTCGGGCAGGGACTTCTCCCAGCCGTACATGCGCCAGTGCAGGAAGCCCTTCGTGCCGTAGACGGCGATGCGCTTGTGGGCGTGGGCGGGGCCTTCCTCGAAGATCGGGGCGCCCTCGCCGGATTGCAGGGCCGCGCGCACGCCGTTAGTGAAGGTGATCAGCGACTCGGCAGTCTTCGGCGCCGGGTGCGCACAGCCGAGGTCGGTGTAGCCTGATGACGCGCCAAAGACGGTCTGCACCGGGGCGTAGCTGTTGAAGGCGAACATCAGGTCCAGCACGTGCACGCCCTGGCCGGACATCGGCAGCACGGCGGAAGCATCAATGAAGCGGACTTCGCCGTAGACGCCGTCGGCGACTTCCTGCAGCATCTGCACGATCATCGGGTGGTGGCGCAACTGGTGGTTGACGGCGAACTTCGTCCGGCCGGCGGCGTTGAGCTGCCGGAGGGCCTTGTAGTCGTCGGCGCCGATGCAGATGGGCTTTTCGACGATGACGCCGGGTACGCCGGCCTCGGCCAGTTGCGTCATCAGGCCGACGCGCAGGTTCGGGCGGGTGACCATGTGGACGACGTCGGGCTGCTCGCGGTCAAGCATCGCCTGCAGGTCGGTGTACTGGTTCGGGATCGAGAAGCGCTCGGCGAAGGCGGACAGGCGCGCCTCGTCCATGTCGCAGCAGGCGACGCGCTGCCCGCGGGTGATCAAGTCATAGGCTTCGGCGTGGCCGGCGGCGCGGGGGCCGCAGCCGAGGAAGGCGCACTTGTAA
>CAZZDO010000013.1:0-2002 GCA_964653205.1 uncultured Armatimonadia bacterium
CTACCCCTGATGTCCGAGATTGCTTTGGATCGCCGCCCAGTCCAGCAGCGCCGTCGTCGCGCCGGTGGACGTGACCACCGAGCCGGCGTTGATCGCCCCGGCCTTGAGGGCTTCGCGCAGGGGCAGGCCATAGTGGATCGCCGCGAGACAGGCCGAGGCGAAGGCATCGCCGGCGCCCAAGTTCGAGACGACTTCCACCTTCGGGGCGGGGAGGTAGTAGTGCTCCTCGCCGTCGAAAGCCCGCGCGCCCTCGGCGCCCATGGTCATGACGACCCGGCGACAGCCGGCACGGTGCAGCACCTCGGCCGCGGCGCGCTCGTCGGCGTCGCCGCGGTGCTCCTCGGTGCCGGTGAAGCGGTAGGCTTCGCCCTTGTTGACGAAGATGATGTCGGCGGCGGCGAGCACGTCGCCCAACCCGTCAAGGCCCTCCCCGATCTGGCGGCTGCCGGGGTTGATCGCCAGCTTGACCTTCGCTTCGACCGCCCAGCGCGCCACATCGTGCCACAGCGCGGCGGACTCACCGCTGAGCGAGCTGAGATACACCCATCCCGCTTCCCCCACACGGTCCCAGTCAATGTCGCTGTGCGACAGACACGAGCCCGCGCCGCGATGCACCAGCACCGTGCGGTCGCCGGTCGGGCCAGTGAGGATGACGGAATAGCCCGTGCTGTGATCAGGGTTGCGCACGAGCATGCTCACGTCTACGCCGCGTTCCTGCAGGGCGCGCTCGATCATGTTGCCGGCGTCGTCCTGGCCGATCTCGGAGACCGCCGCGGAGCGGAGCCCCAGCTTTGCGAAGGCAATGGCGGTGTTGACAGCGCCGCCGCCCGTGGAAATGAACAGGTGGTCCACAGCGACCTTGGCCCCGTATTCGTAGGCCAGGTACACCTCTTCGCTCTCGGTGTGCTGGACGCGGATCAGGCGGGTCTGATCGCTGGACACGAAGACGTCCTGGGTGGCGCTGCCGATGGAAACGATGTCGAGCTTGGGCATGGGGGAATGGGCCTCGGTCAGTAGGGAGGGCTTGCCTTGATTTCGCCACGCAAAGAGGGTATCCTCCAGCGCGCAGCGAATAGGGGCCTTCGAGCCCCAATGCCGATGCCTAACCCCCGGCTTCCCAAAGGAGTGTTGTTCAGATGACGGAAACGTGGCGGCAGTCAATGGACCTGGGTCTGGTGCATTTCATGGCCTGGCCCGTTATCAAGGATGATAACCCCGAGCTGATCATTTCGAGCGCCAGGCAACTGGCGGCGGACGAGTTCTTCGATGTCATCGAGGTGCGGCGCAGCAACCACCCCGGCGTGCACGCGGAGCTTAAGGCCATCGCCGACCAGTCCGGGATGAAGATCGGCGTCGGCGCCCAGCCCTGCCTGCTGATCGGCAAGCTGAGCCTCAACAGCCTCGACCCGGCGGCGCGGCAGGCGGCCGTAGACGAGGTCAAGCTCTCGATTGACGCGTCCTACGAGTTGGGCGCGCGCATCTGCGCCGTCCTCTCCGGCCCCCGCGCCGACGACGAGGACGACAACAAGCGCATGATGGACGCCATGGTGGACTCGTGCATTCAGTTGGCTCGCTACTCCCAGGCCCAGGCCGGCGACGGCGACCCGGTGTGGCTGTCGGTGGAGCAGTTCGACCATAGCATAGACAAGAAATGCCTGATCGGCTCCAGCCCCGAGACCGCAGAGATGGCCGAGCGCGTGCGCGCCGAGGTCGGCAACTTCGGCGTCACCGTGGACCTGTCGCACATCCCCATCCTGCACGAGGATGTCCATGATCTCGTGTCCACGCTCGCGCCGTACATCATCCACGTCCACGCCGGCAACGCCGTGGCCGAGGAAGGGCTCGAAGCCTACGGCGACATGCACCCGCGCTTCGACTTCCCGGGCGGCTCCAACGGCATGGAAGAGCTGAAGGAATACATCAACACGCTCATCTACGCCGGCGTGTTCGAGAACGAGGTGCCGACCGACAAGATGGTGTTCACGTTCGAGGTGAAGCCGGT
>CAZZDO010000013.1:2102-7375 GCA_964653205.1 uncultured Armatimonadia bacterium
TGAATTGCGCGGCTACGACATGAGGGCGCAATGAATTGCGCCGCTACGACGGCACCAATGAAGATTGTCATCGCCCCGGACTCGTTCAAGGGCTCCTTGACAGCGCTGGAAGTCTGTGACGCCATCGCGGCCGGCGTGGCCGCCTGCGATTCGGCGATCGAGTGTGTCAAGGTGCCGATGGCCGATGGGGGCGAGGGCACCGTGCAGTCGCTGGTGGATGCCACCGATGGCACGCTGCAGACCGTCCGTGTCCGCGGGCCGGTGGGCGAGCCCGTAGTGGCCGCCTACGGCATGCTCGGCGACGGGGCGACCGCCGTCATCGAGATGGCCGCGGCGTCCGGGTTGCCGCTGGTGCTGCCGGAACAGCGCAACCCGCTGCACACGACGACGTATGGCACCGGTGAACTGATCCGCGCCGCGCTCGACGCCGGGGCGCGGCAGTTCATCATCGGCCTCGGCGGCAGCGCCACCAATGACGCCGGGCTGGGCATGGCCGCCGCCCTTGGCGCGAAGCTGCTCGACGCCGCCGGCAACGAGATCAAGCTGACCGGCGCGGGCCTGGGCGAACTCGCCGCGATTGACGTGAGCGGCTTGGACCCGCGTGTTGCCGACGCCGGTTTCCGGGTGGCCTGCGATGTGGACAACCCGCTCTTCGGGCACACGGGCGCGGCCCATGTGTATGGGCCGCAGAAGGGCGCGACGCCGGAGATCGTCGAGCGGCTCGACGCGGGGCTGATTCGCTTCGCCGAGATCGTGCGGCGCGACCTGGGCGCTGAAATCGCCGAGTTGCCCGGCGCGGGAGCGGCCGGGGGCCTCGGGGCCGGGCTGGTGGCCTTCTGTGGCGCCACGCTCGAGCCGGGCGTGGGCATCGTCATCGAGGCAGTGGGCCTGCGCGAGCGGATGCGCGGGGCGGACCTCTGCATCACCGGCGAGGGGCGCCTCGACGCGCAGACTGCCTATGGGAAGACGCCCAAAGGTGTTGCCGATGTCGCCGCCGAACTGGGCGTGCCCTGCCTCGCCATCGCGGGGTCGGTCGCGCCGGAGGCGGCGTTGAACGAGATGTTCGTCGCGGTGTTTTCGCTGTGCAATGCGCCGATGACGTTGGAGCAAGCCATGCAACCGGACACGGCGCGGGGGCTGATCGCTTTCGCCGCCGAGCAAGCAGTGCGTTGTTTTGAGGCCGGGCGACGCCCGGCCACCTGAGGAGGAACGACCCATGGAAGTTGGGATGTTGACGGCGCCGTTTGGCAATGACGACATGCAGACCGTGCTGGATTTCGCGGCCGACGCAGGCTTCGACTGCCTCGAAATCCGCGTGCCCAGCAAGCACGGCGACCTGGACAATCTGGACTACAACGCGCTGCAGGACTCGGTGAGCGAGGCGGGCCTGGAGATCTCCAGCCTGGCGGCGTACGTGGACATCACCAATGGCGACCCCGCCGTGCGTCAGGCGAACCGCGACATCCTGAGCAAGGCGTTGGATGGGGTGGAGAAGCTCGACTGCGATGTGCTGTGCTGCATGGCGGGGCTGCCGCCGGCCGGCAAGACCCGCGAGCAGTCCATCGCCGAGGACGCCGCGCCCTTCTACCGCGAGTTCGCCAAGCAGGCCGCCGACAAGGGCGTCAAGCTCGCGATGGAGAACTGGTACGCCACCAACATCCGCGCCCTCAACCAGTGGGAAATGATCTTCAACGAAGTGCCGGCTGAGAACTTCGGGCTGAACTTCGACCCCAGTCACCTCGTCTGGCAGGGCATTGACCACCTGCTGGCCGTCGAGAAGTTCGCCAGCCGCATCTTCCACACCCATGCCAAGGACGTGGAGATCGTCCAGCACAAGCTGGCGTGGCTGGGCAACCAGGAGACGGGCTGGTGGCGGTATGTCATCCCCGGCTTCGGCGACATTGACTGGGGCGTGTATTGCGCGCGCCTGCGCCGCAATGGCTTCAACGGCGTACTGTCCATCGAGCACGAGGACGCGGCCCTGGGGCGGGAAGAGGGCTTCAAGCTGGGCCTCGGCTACCTGAGGCTCTTCGCGGACGGTTCATAGAGGAGGCAAGGACATGGCACGACAGATCATGATCACGGCCGGCGACGTGACGGCCACCGCCACGCTCAACGACAGCGGCATGGCCACAGCCATCTGGGAGGCCTGCCCCATCAAGAGCGTGGCCCGCACCTGGGGCGACGAGATCTATTTCGACATCCCCGTGGACACGGCGGGCGAGGACCTGCAGTCGACGGTGGGCATGGGCGACCTGGCCTACTGGCCGCCGGGACCCGCTTTCTGCATCTTCTTCGGCCCCACGCCGATGAGCAGCGGCGACGAGATTCGCCCCGCCAGCCCGGTCAGTGTCTTCGGCCAGGTGGACGGCGACCCGATGGTCTTCAAGCAAGTCAAGAGCGGCGCCGCCATTTCGGTGGAACAGGTGACCTAACGTGGAGGACGGCCTCCGGCCGTTTCACTTGCTCTGTCTCTTCTGTGCTCGCGCCGGGGAGATCCCCGCGCCGCAACGATGTCTCATCGCTCAGGCCGCTGACGCCATCCGTCAGCGGCCTGACCTGCCTGTGACCTTGCGCTGCCGGGCGCAGGACGTGTACGCCTACCAGGATGTTGACCTGGGAGCGCCGGCTTCCAGCCGGCAGCCGTTGCCGTCCATCGAGTTCCAGCGCAAGCGCGACCTGGACATCCTCCAGAAGCTGGACCTGCCACCGGGCGCGACACTGCCGGCGCGTACCTTGCTGCATCGCGTGCGCAAGGCGATCACGACGACGGCCGGGCTCTGCGGGTACGAGGGCTCGCACTCGGACACTTGGCAGGGGTGCCCGCTCGCCTTCAGCGGCCAGTTCGAGCGCGGCGTGGCGATGGACCTCGCGGGAGTGATCCCACCTCGCCCACCGGAGGAATTGCAGCGCGAGAAGGCGGCCTCGGTGGCGGCCATGGAGGCTGCCGACGCGTTGCGCATCCGCCCGCACGTGATGATGTGCGCCGTGTGCAACTACGGCCAGAACGAGGGACATCCGGAGCCTCTCGCCGCTGACAACATCGTCGAGTTCATCGCAATCATCCGACAGCGGCCCGACGATGTGGCGGTCGTCATGGCCCCGGGCGCGGACTGGATGATCTGCGCGCCCTGCCCCCGGCGGGTGCCGGAACTCAACGCCTGTGTCAATGTCGCCGGCTCGGGCGGCCTGTCCAACGAGAAGCGCGACCTCGACCTGTTGCAGATCCTCGACCTGCAGTACGAAGACAGCCTCCCGGCGCGCGAGATGCTGCGGCTGCTTTTCGCGCGGGTGGCGGACACGACGGCCGTGTGCCGCCGCGACAATCCGGAGTTGTCGGTGTGGTGGGATGGCTGCGGGGCCGCTAACTGTGCGCAAGGCAATCCCGGCTATGAGGTCGGTCGCAGGTTGTTGATGGATGAGTTGGATCTTCACTGAGGTGATCCCATGCCATACCTCCTCGGCATTGATGTCGGCACCACGGGCGCGAAGACGATTCTCGTGGATCACAAGGGCAAGCTGGTCGCGCGGGTGACGGTGGAGTACCCGCTGTACTCGCCCCAGCCCGGCTGGTCGGAGCAGGAGCCCGAAGACTGGTGGCAGGCCACGGTCGAGTCCATCCGCCGTGTGCTCGCCGAGAGCGGCGTGAAGGCCGACCGCATTGCCGGCGTCGGCCTGTCGGGCCAGATGCACGGCTCTGTATTCCTCGACGCGGCAGGGAAGGTCATTCGCCGGGCGTTGCTCTGGAACGATCAACGGACCGCGGAGCAGTGCGCGTGGATCACGCAGCAGGTCGGGCGCAAGGTCGTCCAGGCCGAGACGTGCAACCCCGTGCTCACCGGCTTCCAGGCGCCGAAGATCATCTGGCTGCGTGACCACGAGCCGGCCCACTACGAGCGGCTCGCGCAAGTGCTGCTGCCCAAGGACTACGTGCGCTACCGCCTCACCGGCGAGTACGCGACGGAGGTGTCGGATGCCTCGGGCACGGCGCTGTTCAACGTGCCGAAGCGTTGCTGGTCGGACGCGATGCTCAGCAAGTTGGACCTGCCGCGCGAGTGGTTCCCCCGGGTCCATGAGTCCCCGGAGGTGACGGGGGAGATCACGGCGGCAGTCGCGGCGCTCACGGGCCTGCGCGCCGGGACGCCCGTAGTGGGCGGCGGGGGCGACCAGGCCGCGGGCGGCGTGGGCAACGGCATCGTCGAGCCCGGCGCCGTCTCGTGCACGACCGGCACCTCCGGCGTGGTGTTCGCCACCCTCGACGAGCCGGCGATGGATGCCAAGTTGCGCACGCACACGTTCTGTCACGCCGTGCCCGGCAAGTGGCACGTCATGGGCGTGATGCTCGCGGCCGGCGGCTCGCTGCGTTGGCTGCGCGACACGCTCTTTGTCGCCGAGAAGGCCGTGGCAGAGGAGATGGGTGTTGATCCCTATGAGCTGATGACCGCCGAGGCGGCCGCTGCTCCCGTCGGAAGCGAGGGGCTGATCTTCCTGCCCTACCTCACCGGCGAGCGCACGCCCTACCCCGACCCCAACGCGCGCGGCGTGTTCTTTGGGCTCAGCCTGCGCCACACGAAGCGCCACTTCGCGCGCGCCGTGCTCGAAGGTGTCGCGTATGGCCTGCGCGACTCGTTCGAGCTTATCGCCGAGTTGGGGGTGGACATGCCGCAAGTCCGTGCTTCCGGCGGCGGCGCGCGCAGCAAGCTGTGGCGACAGATTCAGGCCGACGTGTGCCGCCGCGAGATGAGTGTGATCAACGTGGACGAGGGCGCGGCCTTCGGTGCGGCGCTGCTAGCGGGCGTCGGTGCGGGAGTCTATCCTGATGTTGTGGCGGCGTGCCGGCAGACGATCAAGGTCGTGAACACTCTCGCGCCGCAGGCAGAAGCCGCCGCCCAATACGAGAGGTACTACCAGTTGTTCCGTCACCTGTATGCCCACCTGGCCAGGGACTTCGTGGAACTCGGCGGGTTGGTGCATCGCTGAGCACGGTCGTGATCGGCATAAGCTTGCATAGCTTTTGTTGACAAAAGATGGACCAATTGATACAGAACTTGTTGACAAAGTGCACGTGCGAAGTATATATATACTGTCTAACACGCTTGCCGCAATCGGCCTACCTCTCGTAAAGGAGCGTGCTTCTATGGCCAAGTGCTGCGCAGCGGCGGCTAAGAAGGCCGCGCCGAAGAAGGCTGCACCGAAGAAGGCCGCGCCGAAGAAGGCCGCACCGAAGAAGGCCGCGCCGAAGAAGGCCGCACCGAAGAAGGCCGCGCCGAAGA
>CAZZDO010000013.1:7475-25988 GCA_964653205.1 uncultured Armatimonadia bacterium
GCACCGAAGAAGGCCGCGCCGAAGAAGGCCGCACCGAAGAAGGCCGCGCCGAAGAAGGCCGCACCGAAGAAGGCCGCACCGAAGAAGGCTGCACCGAAGAAGGCTGCACCGAAGAAGGCTGCACCGAAGAAGGCCGCAGCGAAGAAGAAGTAGTCCTGCCGGGTCTGCGCAGAGTCTCGGCCCTGGGTTCTGCGCAGACCAACCCCCAATCGGGGCGCCGAGTCGCAGCGTGCAAAGCGTGAGGGCCATCCTTTGAGCAGTAGCCGTACCTACGTATACGCCGCCGAGATGTCTTCGGCGGCGTCGTCTTCCCCCCGAGCCGGGTCCTCCCGCCAGCTCCCACCCGCCGCGCCGCGTTCCCTCGGGCCAGACCGGAAAAGGGTTCTTCCCTGTTGCCGGAGAATGCTGTATGCTCATGCTTTCGCCCATCGCCGGGCACATGGCTGAAGGAGGACCGCAAAGCAGATGGCTGGTTTCGGACACGTACTGACTGCGATGGCAACACCCTTCGACGAAGAGCTGCGCGTGGACCTGGATCGGGCCGGGCAGCTCGCGTCGTTCCTGGTCGAGAACGGTTCGGATGGTCTGGTGGTGGCCGGGACCACTGGCGAGGCGCCCACGACCACCGCCCAGGAGAAGCTGGACCTCTTCCGCGTCGTGAAGGAAGCGGTCGGCGGCACGGCTACCGTCATTGCCGGGACCGGCAACAACGACACGCTCGACAGCATCGAGTTGACGCGCGCCGTCGCCGACCTGGACCTGGATGGGGTCATGCTCACCGGGCCGTACTACAACAAGCCGTCCCAGGAAGGCTTCTACCAGCACTTCAAGGCGGTCGCGGCCGTGACCGACCTGCCGGTCATTCTCTACAACGTTCCCGCGCGGACCAGCAAGAACATCGAGGCCGCTACGGTCCTGCGGCTGGCCGAGGAAGCTGACAACATTGTCGCGATCAAGGAAGCGAGCGGCGACCTCGAGCAGATCAGCGTAATCTGCGCCGGCGCGCCGGAGGGCTTCACGGTGTACTCCGGGGAAGACATGCTGACGCTGCCAATGCTCGCCGTGGGGTGCCTGGGCGTCATCAGCGTCGCCTCCCACCTGGTCGGCAAGCAGATCGCAGCGATGGTCCATCAGTTCCACGCGGGCGAGGTGCAACTCGCCGCGCAGACGCACCAGTCGCTCGTCCCCATCATCAAAGCCTGCTTCATGGCGTCCGGCAACCCGGCTTGCGTCAAGCGCGGGCTGGAGATCATCGGGTTCCCGGTCGGGGGCTTGCGCCTGCCGCTCGTCGAGGCCTCCGAGGGTGACACGGCCGCCATGCGCCAGGCCTGTGAGGGGTTGGGGCTGGTCTAGCGCGCCGCGCGTCGGGAGATGCCATGGCCGACAGAGCCGCCATGCTCGCCGAACTGGGACAGGAGATCGCGACCTGTCAGCGCTGCGCACTGGCGGCTACGCGCACGCATGCGGTGCCGGGGGAGGGCCCCATCCATGCGCAGATCATGTTCATTGGCGAGGGCCCCGGCGAGCAAGAGGACCGCAGCGGGCGTCCGTTCGTGGGGGCGGCCGGGCAGTTGCTCAACCAGCTCCTGACCCGGGCCGGATTGCAGCGGTCCGACATCTTCATCACCAACATCGTCAAGTGCCGCCCACCGCGCAACCGTGACCCCCAGCCGGCTGAGGCCACCGCGTGTCGGCCGTACCTGGACGCCCAAATCGCTCTCCTGACACCGCGCGTCATCTGCCTGCTCGGCAAGCCGGCCACGCACGCCCTGCTCGCGCCCGGCGCGTCCATGGGCAAGGTGCACGGGGTCCCGCAGGAGGTGGACGGGATCATCTACGTGCCCCTCTACCACCCGGCGGCCGCGCTGCACCAGCCGAGCCTGGAGTCGGTGCTGGTGGAGGACATGGAACGCCTCAAGCAGTTCCTGACGTCAGCGATCTAGACCGCTTGCGGCCGGCCGATCGCGAGACGCCCGACCACTGCGGCCCGGAACATCACCTGGAGACACCGCGGGGATGGAGTGAAGCACCTTGGACTTGCTGGCTGGCTTTGAGGATGCGGTGCGGCTCATCTCGCTGGGCGGCACCGGCGACATCGGCATGAACATGACGCTGGTCGCCCGGCAAGGCTGCATGATTGCCGTAGACTGCGGCATGATGTTCCCCGACGAACGACACCCCGGCGTGGACGTCATCCTGCCCGACATGACGTACGTACTCGAGCATGTCGAGCAGTTCGCGGGCGTCGTGCTCACCCACGGCCACGAAGACCACATCGGCGCCGTGCCCTACCTGATGGAGAAGATCCCCGTCCGGGTGTATGGCACCCGCCTGACGCTGGGGCTGCTCGAGGCCAAGCTGCAGGAGTTCCACCCCGTCGAGGGCAGCGAACTGATTGAGCTTGAGCCGGGCATCGCTGAGCGGGTGGGTGACTTCGACGTCGAGTTGGTGCGCGTCAGCCACAGCATTCCCGACGGGATGGGCCTGCTCATCAAGACCCCGGCCGGCGACATCTTCCACACCGGCGACTTCAAGTTCGATCAGACCCCCATCGGCAGCCCCGGGCCGGACTTCCAGCGTTTGGCGCGCATGGGCGAGGAGGGTCTGCTGTGTCTGCTCTCCGACTGCACCAATGTCGAGCGCCCCGGCTATTCGCTCTCCGAGCGCAAGGTGGGGGAGACGCTGCACAACCTGCTTCGTGACGCCCCGGGGCGGGTGGTCGTCACGACCTTCGCCTCGAACATCGGGCGCATCCAGCAGGTCATTGACCAGTCCATGGCGTGCGGCCGCAAGGTGGCCGTGACGGGCCGCAGCATGGAGCGCATGACGGCGGTAGCCGCGCGGTTGGGCTATCTGCACGTGCCGCCCGAGACCATGGTGGACGTCCGCGACATTGACGAACTGCCCCCGCGTGAAGTCACCGTCATCACGACGGGCAGCCAGGGCGAGCCGCTGTCGGCGCTGGCGCGGATGGCGCGCGGCTCGCATCGGCATGTGCGCATCGTCGAGGGCGACACGGTCGTGATGAGCGCGAGCCCGATCCCGGGCAACGAGTCGCTCATCTGGCGTGTCATCAACGACCTCTTCGCCGAGGGCGCCCGGGTGATCTACGGCAGCGACCAGGGCGTGCACGCTTCCGGCCATGGCTACCGTGAGGAGATCAAGCTGATGCTCTCGCTCACGCGGCCCCGGTTCGCCATCCCCGTCCATGGCGACCAGCGCCACCTGGTGCTGTACGGCGACCTCGCCCAGGAGATGGGGCTGCCGCGTGAGCGCATCTTCATGTTGTACGCGGGCGCCTCGGTGGAGTTCCGCAACGGCAAGGGCTACCGCGCGGCGAATGTCCCGGCTGAGGCCGTCAATGTGGATGGCCTGGGCGTCGGCGACGTGGGCGACGTTGTGCTCAATGACCGCCAGATCCTTGCGGCCGAGGGCATCTTCCTGCCCGTGCTCGTCGTGGAACGCGACACCATGCGCCTGCTCGCCCCGCCCGAAGTCTATTCGCGTGGCTTCGTGTACATGGACCAGGCGCAGGAGTTGGTCGAGGCCACGCGGGAGGTCATGCTCCGCACCCTCGAGGGCTTCCACGAGGAAGGCGAGACCGACCCCGAGGAGCTGTACGACCGGATCAAGGGTTCCGTCGCCAAGTTCCTCTACGAACTCACCGGCCGCCGTCCCATCGTGTTGCCTGTCATCATGCCGGTCGGCGAAGGGGATGCGGGGGAACTCAAGGATGTAGATGAAGACGACATCTCCGAGTTGCTTGAACTCGATGACGACCTGGATGTAATCTAGCGGCACCAAACCGGCAGGCGAATCACCCATGGACCCGACCCCGCCAGCGCGCCATCGCCCACCCCTGCGCAAGATCATCCCCATCGTGCTCGTGCTCATCGCCCTCGCCGTCACGGCGTTGGTGCTCGCACGGCGTCGTGCGGAGCCGGCGGATGTCATCCGGGCCAGCGGCATCGTGGAGGCGCGCACCATCGAGATCGCCTCCGAAGTTGCGGGTGTCATCGTCGAGCGGCCCATTGACAAGGGCGTGCCCATCCGGCAGGGGCAACTCATCGCCGTTATCGCGAGCGAGATCACCGCCGCGAATCTGGCACAGGCCCGGGCGACGCTCGCGGCGGCGCAGGCGCAGCTAGCCAAGGCCGAGGCGGCAGTGGCCTTGCAGGAGGGGACTTCCAGCGCGGATGTGCAGCGCGCATCCACGGCTGTGGACACGGCGCGGGCCCGGCAGGAGGATGTCGTGGCCGGGGCGCGGCCGCAGGAGATCAAGGCCGCGCAGGCGGCGCTCGCACAGGCCACTGCCGCTCAGGGGCAAGCCGAGGCGCAACTGCGGCAACTGCGCACGGGCTTGCGGCCGGAGGAGATTGCCCAGGCTGAGGCGGCGCATCAGGCCGCGACGGCGGCGCTGGCGGCGGCGCGCGCACGGCTGGCTGATCTGGAAGCCGGCGCTCGGCCGCAGGAAGTGCAGACCGCCGAGGCCGTGGTGCGTAAGGCGGAGACGGCCGCGGACAAGACGCAGAAGGACCTCGCGCGCGCCAAGCAGTTGGTCGCGCAGGGGGCGTTGGCCCCGCAACAACTCGACGCGGCTCAGGCCGCCGCGGATGCGGCGCAGGCTGACCTGAAGGCGGCGCGCGAGCAATTGGCGCTCGTCAAGGCCGGGGCGCGCACCGACCAGATCGCTGCGGCGAAGGCCCAGGTGCAGCAGGCCGCCGCCCAGCAGCAGAGCGCACAGGAAGCGCTGACGCTGGCCCGCAAGGGGGCGCGCAGCGAAGAGATCGCGCGGGCCGAGGAAGCCGTGGCGCAGGCGAAGGCCGCCCGCGCCGCCGCACAGGCGCAGTTGCGGCTGGTGCAGGAGGGGGCGCGCCCGGGCCAGAAGGCCGTCGCGGGCCGGCAAGTGCGCGAAGCGAAGGCGGCGCTGTCCCTGGCCCAGGCCAACCAGCGGCAAGTGGCGCTGCGGCAGGCCGAAGCGCAGGCGGCGCGTGATCAGGTGACGCAGGCCGCGGCGGCGGTGCAGGCGGCCGAGGCCGGTCTGGACAAGTTCCGCATCACTGCGCCCGTCAGTGGCATCATTGATGACACGCACATGCGCGTCGGTGAGGTCGTCCGCGCGGGCTCGGCCATCGCCACGGCTGTGGACTTCTCCGACACATGGGTCACGGTCTACGTCCCCGAGCCGCGCTTGTCACAGATCGTGCTCGGACAGACCGCCCGCATCGTCGTGGACGGCCAGCCCGATCGCACCTTCACCGGCCGCGTGCGACGCATCTCCCAGCAGGCGGAGTTCACCCCGAAGTTCGTGCAGACCCAGGAGGAGCGCACCCGCACGGTGTTCGCCGTCGAGCTCGCCGTCGCCAACAAGGAGGGGCTGCTCAAGCCGGGGATGCCGGCGGATGCCACGATCGAGCTTCAGCCTCAGGGCCGACAACCGTGAGCGACGCGGCCCTCGACGTGCGCGGGCTGCGCAAGGAGTTCGGTCCGCTGGTGGCCTGCGCGGACCTGTCCCTCGAGTTGGCGGCCGGGCAGATCCTGGGGTTGGTGGGGCCGGACGGCGCGGGCAAAACGACGGTCTTCCGCATGCTCTGCGGCATCCTCGAGCCCACTGCCGGCAGCGCCCTGGTGGCCGGGCATGAGGTGCGGCGCGACCCCGAGGGCGTCAAGCGCGTCATTGGCTATCTCCCCCAGCAGTTCAGCCTCCACCGCGACCTCACGATTGACGAGAACATCCGCTACATCGCCGACCTCTACTGCGTGCCGCCCGGACAGTGGGAGGCGCGCCGCGATGAGCTGCTTGACATCACGTACCTGACGCCCTTCCGCAGGCGCCTCGCCGGGCGGCTGTCGGGGGGCATGCGGCAGAAGCTGGCGCTCGTGTGCTCGCTGATCCACCGGCCGCAGGTGCTGTTCCTGGACGAGCCCACCACCGGCGTGGACCCCGTCTCGCGCCGCGACTTCTGGAAGATTCTCTACGACCTCCCGCGTCAGGGCGTCACGATCATCATCTCGACGCCCTACATGGACGAGGCCGTGCGCTGCAACCAACTGGCCTTCATGTTCGAGGGCCGACTGCTGGCCTATGACACACCGGTGGGGTTGCGGGGGCGCATGACGGGGAAGGTGCTGGCCGTGCGGTGCCTGGCGCTGCGCGAGGCCCGGCTGGTGCTACAGCGCCAGCCACACGTGCGCTCGGTGGAGGTCTTCGGGGACCGCCTGCACGTGGCCCTGCAGCCCGGCGTGGGCGTGACGGAGGTCCGGGCGGCGCTGCACGAGGCCGGCGTGGACTGCCAGCACCTCGAGGAGATCGAGCCGTCACTGGAGGACGTGTTCATGGCGCTGACGGCGAGCGCCACCGACGGGCTCAGGGAGTGATCGCGATTCCGCTCGCGGTTGAGGTAGACCATCTGGTCCGCAGGTTCGGCGACTTCGTTGCCGTGGACGACGTGAGTTTCACCGTCAACCAGGGCGAAGTCTTCGGCTTTCTGGGACCCAATGGCTCGGGCAAGTCCACGACCATTCGCATCCTGTGCGGCTTGCTGGCGCCCAGTGGCGGACACGCGGTCGTCGCGGGGCTCGACGTGTGGCGGCAGGCTGAGGGCATCCGCGCGCAGATGGGCTACATGCCCCAGTTCTTCTCGCTCTATGGCGACCTCACGGGGGCTGAGAACATCGAGTTCTACGCCGCGATGTACTCGGTGCCGCCGGCCGAGATCCGTCGCCGCCTGGACTTTTTGGCCGAACGCCTGGAACTGGGGTCGGTGCTCAACCGGCTTACGCGCACGCTCTCGACCGGCTGGCGTCAGCGCCTCGCCCTCGCGACCGCCATCGCCCACCAGCCGCCGCTGGTGTTTCTCGACGAGCCCACTAGCGGCGTGGACCCCGTCACTCGGCGTCTGTTCTGGGATGTCATTGCGGACCTGGCCCACGACGGTGCGACCGTCTTCGTGACAACGCATGTCATGGATGAGGCCGAGCATTGCACGCACCTGGCGATGATGCACTATGGCAAGCTCATCGCGCAGGGCCCGCCCGAACAGATGCGACGCGACCTCGTCAGCAGCCTCGTGCAGGTGCAGTCCGAACGGATCTGGGACGCGCTGCAGGCGCTGCAGGGCGCGCCCCAGATCCATGAGGTTGCGCTGTTTGGCGAGGCCCTTCACGCGGAAGTGGCGGCTGAGGTCGCCGACCCGGAGGAGCGCGTGCGGCAAGTCCTGGCGTCCGCCCACGTGCCGGTCGCTTCGGTTCAGCGCGTGGCGCCGACCATGGAGGACGTGTTCGTGTCGCTGGCCCGGCGTTACGAGCGGCCCACGACGGCCGGGAGGGACGCGTGATGCGGCGCACCCTCGCGATTGCCCGGGCCGAATGGATCCACAATCTGCGCGACCCGCGCAGCCTCTTCGTGATTGTCGTCCTGCCTGTCGTGCTCTTGCTGCTGTATGGCTACGGCATCAACTACGACCTGCGCCATATCCCCTTTGCGGTCTGGGATTTGAGCGGCACCACCGTGTCGCGTGACCTCGTGCAGTCCTTCGTCGCCAGCGGCTACTTCCGCCTGCGGCATGTCGTGATCCATCAGGAGGAGGTCGCCGGGCTGCTGGATGCAGGCGACGTCATCTTCGTGATGGTGATCCCGCCGGACCTGGCGCAACGGCTGGGGGCCAGCCGCCCCGCGAAGGTGCAGGTGCTGCTCAGCGGCGCCGACACGACGCGCGCATCGGTGGCGCAGGGCTACATCGAGGCGGCGCTGCTACAGGCGTCGCAGGCGCTGGCCACCCGGGCCCAACTGCGCAGTGGCACGACCGGCCGGATTCCACCGGGCTTTGGCATCAGCACCACCATTCTCTACAACCCCAGCCTCAACAGCACTCGCTTCATCGTCCCCGGACTGATCGCGGTACTGCTGACGATCCTGGCCGCCCTGCTCACGAGCACGGCCGTCGTCCGCGAGCGCGAATGGAGCAGCTTCGAGACCCTCGTCACCTCGCCGGTGCGGGCCCCGAACATCATGCTGGGCAAAATGGCGCCCTATGTGCTCATCGCCTTCGTGGATGTGTTGCTCTCCATCGTGACCGGCGTTCTTGTCTTTCACGTCGAGCCCGTGGGCAGCGTAGCGCTGCTGCTGGCCGTCAGCTTCCTGTACCTACTGGCCTCGCTGTCCATCGGCATGCTGTTCTCCACCGTGATGAAGACCCAGCAGTTGGCGATTCTCGTCACGATGCTCACGACGCTGCTGCCGACCACCTTGCTGTCGGGGTTCGCCTTCCCGCTACGCAGCATGCCGACCGTGTTGCAGGCCGTCAGCAACGTCATCCCGGCGACGCACTTCCTGATTGTGATCCGGTCCATCTACCTCAAGGGCGCCGGGTTGGACGTCCTGTGGCCGCGGGTGGCAGTGCTGGCGCTGTTCGCGCTGGCCCTGACGGTCCTGGCCGCCAAGCGCTTCGAGAAGAGGCTCTGACGTGGACGCCCTGCGCCTGCGCGCCGTCATCCGCCGCGAAGTCCTGTCCCTGCGCCGGGACATGACGCGCCTGCGCCTGCTCATCGTCGCGCCCGTCCTGCAACTGGTGCTGTTCGGCTACGCCGCCACCAACGACGTCCGCCACGTTCCGGTGGCGATCTGCGACCTGGACATGACCCGGGAGAGCCGCAAGCTGATCGCCGAGATCCAGGCCAGCCGCTACTTCATCCTCGAGGCGAGCGTGCTGGACCCGCGACAGCTTGAGCCGCTGCTGCTGTCCGGTCGGGCGCAGGTGGGGCTGGTCATCCCGGTGGAGTTCGCCAGTGATCTGTCGCGCGGGGCGGGGGCGCAGATTGGCCTGTATGTGGATGGGACCGACTCCAACACCGCCGGCATCGGCACCGCGTACCTGGTGGGGCTCTTGCGCGCCCACCAGTTGCGCTGGACCATGCGGCAACTGCAGCGCCTGGGGGCGGGGGACGTGGCCGCCAGCGGGCTGCAGTCCGAGCCGCGCGTCTGGTACAACGTGGACTTGCGCAGCGTCAACTACATGGTCCCGGCCGTGTTCGGCATGGTGCTGCTGGTCATCACGATTAACCTCTCCAGCCTCGCCGTGGTGCGCCAGCGCGAGACGGGCACGCTCGAGCAACTCCTCGTCACGCCGCTGCGAACCTCCGAGTTCCTCGTGGGGACGGTCGTGCCCCTCGGTGTGGCCGCGATGGTGGACGCGGGGCTGATCGTGCTCGTGGCGCTGAACTGGTTCCACGTTCCCTTCCGGGGCGACTTCGTGCTGCTGTTCGCGATGGCCGCAGTGTTTCTCGTCGCCAACATGTCGCTGGGGCTGGTCATCTCGGTCCTGGCCAAGACGCAGCAGGAAGCGCAGATCGTGACCTTCCTGTTCATCATGCCCTCGGTGCTGCTGTCGGGGTTCATGTTCCCCATCGCCAACATGCCGCCGTTCGTACAGGCGCTGACCTACGCGATCCCCTTCCGTTACTTCCTGGAGATCGTCCGGGGGCTATTCCTGAGGGGAGTAGGGGTGGTGGTGCTGTGGCCGCAGATGCTGGCGCTGAGTGGGTTCGCGTTGGGGTTGATGCTGCTGGCAGTTCGCATCATGAGGAAGCGACTGTAGTGGTGCGATTCATCGCGCCCGGTTTCACGAACGCCCCCTTGCAGGCGCGATGAATCGCGCCGCTACAGCCCCCGCTCCGCTCGCTCGATCAGCGCCTCCTGCCAGCGCATGTCCATGCGCACGAAGGGGGCGCTGAAGCCGCTGACGCGCACGAGCAGGTCGGCATGATTGTCCGGGTCGCGTTGCGCCTCCCGTAACCGTGCCGCACTGGCAGCGTTGAAGTGGACATGGAAGCCGCCGTGCGGTGCGGCATCCTGCGGGCTGAAGTACGTCTCGACCAGCGCGCGGATGGTGTCGGGATTGGCTCGCCCAAGGGGCAGCGTCAAGGCCAGGGGGTTGCCGCAGCCGCACAGTTCGTGCGCCACGTGGGCCGCCGACGCCAACACGGCCGTCGGCGTGGTCGCGACCGATGGGGCCGGGCCGACACCGTAGCTGATGAAGTCGCTGGCGCGTCGCCCGTCGGGTGACGAGCCGCCGAGGTCGTGGATGTCCGCGCCGAAGCGAAAGAAGGCGGGGTAGGGGCGCACGCCACCGCGCAAGCGGCTCTCGAGCACCATTGTGGCGACCCGTCGCGAGAGTTGTGCGGCCAGCTCGTTGGTCTCCGGCGCGTTGGTGCCGTACCGGCCCTCACAGTGCAACAGGCGCTGGCGCAGGCCCTCATCGGCAAAGTCGTCAGCTACAGCGGCGCCCAGCTCGGCGAGGGTCAGTCCGCGCTCCTCGAACACCAGCCGCCGGATCACGGCCAGTCCGTCCACCGCCGTGCCCAGTCCCAGGATGTCTATGCCGACGAGGCTGTAGTCCGCGCCGCCACGCTCCAGGGGCTGCAGCCGCTCGACGCAGCCACGCATCAGCAGACTGCCGAAGGGCGACGGCGCGTGGTCGGCCATGTGGTCCCAGGCGCCTTGCAGGCGCTCCAACTCCCGCGCGTAGTGCGCCGCAACCGCCTCCAGGAAGCCGGTCCAGAAGTCGCCGAAGCCGTTGCACGACTGCCCGCGCCCGTGCAGGAACTCTGTCAGAAGCTGCGGCAGGTGGAGCCGACCGAGCACCGTGTTGGCGTAGCAGTCGCCCTGTGACACCGCCTCGTAGCAGCCGACGATGGCCCAGTCCCGCGCGCGCTCGGGAGGCAGGCCCGCGGCCTGCAGCGCCCGGTACACGACTTCGTGATTGATGAAGCCCGGCTGGCCGATCCCCGCCGCGGCGAGATCGTACGCCTCCTCCAGGAAGAGCGGGTCCGCGTCGGCGCGCCAGTTGACCGTCAGCGAAGGCTGGGTGGCGCGCAACAGGCGCACGGCGCGCAGCAGCAGGCAAGAGAGCAGGTTGTCGGCATTGGCTCCGTCGGTGTCCACACCCCCCACGACCAAGTTCTGGCTCTCATCGCCCTCGTGGCACTTGAGACAGAAGGCGCAGACGAGTTCGAACGCCTCCGTGCGCGACAGTTCCCCGGAGGCCAGGTCCCGCTGCAGCAGCGGCCAGAGCACTTGGTCGAGCCGGCCGAACGAGATGGCCATCGTGGGGTTCTCGGCATGGAGGAGCATCTGCATCAGCCACACGAGCTGCAGGCCCTGCCGGAAGGTCTCGGGGGGCGCCTCGCCGATATGCGCGAGGTCCGCGGTGAGAGGGTGCTCCGCCCCCGCAGCTTCGGCATGGCGCCGCACGAACAGCGCGAACGCCTCCAGGGCGAGGCCGAAGGCCTGGGCAGCGTCGCGCTGCTCGTCCGACTGCGGCGTCTGCGTCTGGAGCTTGCGGCGCAGGCCGCCGACGCCCAGCCTCACGAGGGCCTCGTAGTCGTGGACGATGTGGCCGGTGCTGGTGGCATACCCGAGGGCCGACAGCTC
Organism: uncultured Armatimonadia bacterium; assembly: GCA_964653205.1. Lineage (GTDB taxonomy): Bacteria > Armatimonadota > Zipacnadia > Zipacnadales > UBA11051 > JAJFUB01. The sequence goes on from CAZZDO010000013.1 coordinate 18,907, forward strand.
GTCGCGGGGGAAGCCGGGTGCGGCGCCGGGCGGGGTGAAGGTCTGGTGGCCGGCCAGCAGGTCGTGCGGAGCGATGCGCACGGGGAGGCTCTGCGCCACTTCCTGCAGCGCCCGCGCCCGCCGCAGCACCGCCGGCTGCCCCGCCGTGGCTTGGTACGAGCGCAACACGGCCTCGCCGAAGGCTGCGATGTCCGCGGAGTCGCTGTCAATCCGCGCTTCCCGCCGTCGCAGGCGATCCGCCAGTTCCTGTTGCAGTCGGTTGATGAGAGGGGGGAATTCCATGGCACTCCGCGGTGTGGTTCCCGCACACGATAGGGCTCTTGTTTGACCGTGTCAACCGCGCGCTGCTATAATCGCCCCGTTGGTCCATACCCCTCGAAAGGTTGCGCCACTCCATGACGGTCAAGGACTTGATGGAGACCAGCCCGGCCACCGTACGCCCCGAAGACTCCGCCGCCACCGCCGCAAGCGTGATGCTTGAGAACCAGACGCGTGCGTTGCCGGTGGTGGATGCTGAACGACGCCTGCTGGGGATGCTTCGGGACCTGGATGTGCTGCACCTGCTGCTGCCGGGGTACTTGGAGAACCTGGCGGACCTGGGCTTCCTACCTCCTGATCTCGAGCCGGGCTCCTGCACGCTGGCCGAGGTGTGTCAGTTGCCGGTCGGGCAGGCCATCGAGGGTCAGGAACCCTACAGCGTGGACGAAGACGAGTCGGTGCTGGAGGCCGTGCGCGTCATGGTCGGGCGCGGCCTCGGCACGCTCCCCGTCCTGCGCGACGGGCTGCTGATAGGGGTTCTGAAGGCCCAGCGGCTCCTCCGCCACATGGCGGAGGCAGCGGGCAGGGCGGACGCGTGAGCATGGACATCTATGAACTCGTCCTCGTGCTGGCTGCCGGCCTCGCCCTCGGGCTCGGCTTGTACCGGCTGCGCCTGGGCCTCGTGATGGCACTGGTCTCCTCCGTCGGCGGGGCTGCCGCCTACGTGGCGTTGCGCCTCACCGTGCTCGACCCCGCGCAAGCTGTGACCGCCACGATCTTCCTGGTCGCCTACGGGTTGATCGCCAGCGAGCACCTGCACAAGACCACCGTGGCCCTCAGCGGCGCGATGGCGATGCTTGTCATTGGCCTGGTGACGCAGGCGGAGGCCTTCCACGGCCACGGGGAAGTCGAGGGCGTTGACTGGAACACAATCTTCCTGCTGATCGGCATGATGATCATCGTCAACATCATGCGTCACACGGGGGTCTTTGAGTACATCGCCATCCGGGCGGCCAAGCTGGCCCGTGGGGAACCGGTCGCGATCATGGTGCTGCTGTCCGTCGTGACGGCAGTGCTCTCCGCCGCGCTGGACAACGTCACGACCGTCCTGCTGATCGCCCCGGTGACCATCCTCATCGCCCGCAGCCTCAAGAGCGATCCGGTGCCTTTCCTGGTGTTCGTGGTGCTCGCGTCGAACATCGGCGGGACGGCCACCCTCATCGGTGATCCCCCGAACATCATGATCGGCTCCTCCGCCCGGATCCCCTTCCTGGAGTTCCTGAAGGTCAACGGGCCTCCCATCGTGGCCACCATGGTTGTCTACCTGGCGACAATCCGGGTGGTCATGGGCAAGCGGCTGCGAGTCACCGCCGAACAGCGCCAGCACGTGATGGCCTTCCGAGAGGACGAAGCCATCACCAACTGGAGCCTGCTGCGGCGTTCGGGCGTGGTCGTGGCGCTGACGCTGCTGGGCTTCTTCTTCCACGGTCCCCTGGGGCTGGAACCGGCTACGGTCGCCCTGGCGGGGGCGGCCCTGATGATGCTGCTGCACCGCGAGGGTCCCGAAGAGGCACTTCGTGAGGTCGAGTGGCCCACGATCTTCTTCTTCATTGGCCTGTTCATCATGGTCAGCGCCCTCGTCAAGGTGGGCGTAGTGGCGATGCTCGGAGAGGGCGTCCTGGGCCTGACGCGCAACAACACCGCGGCGATGACGATGTTGGTCCTCTGGTTCTCGGCGCTGGCTTCGGGCCTGGTGGACAACATCCCCTTCGTGGCGACGATGAACGCCCTGATCCATGGTGTGGCGACAACGATGCACCCGGAGGCGACGGACTTCTTCGGCGCGGCGCATGCTCCCGATGTGTGGCCGCTGTGGTGGGCGCTGTCGCTGGGGGCATGTCTGGGCGGGAATCTGACCCTGGTGGGGGCTTCCGCCAATGTGGTGGTATCCGGCATCTCGGCGCGTGCCGGGCACCCGATCAGCTTCGTACGCTTCATGAAGTACGGTGTGCCGATCACGCTCCAGGGCCTGGTCATCAGCAGCATCTGGCTCTGGCTGAAGTTCCTGCGCTGAGGACGCCGCCATGCTAACCGCCGGCATTGACGTGGGGTCGCTGACGGCCAAGGCCGTGGTTTGGGATCACGCGGCCGCCCAAGTCCGCGGCCAGTCCCTGCTGCGCATGGCGCACGACCCGGCAGCGGCGGGCCGGCGGGCTCTTGACGCGGCGTTGGAGCAGGCTGGCCTGGCAGCGGTGGACCTGACGGCCACCACCGGCACCGGCTACGGCCGCATCGCCCTGGAGTCCGTGGACTACCGCATCACCGAGATCTCCTGCCATGCCCGTGGGGTGCATCATGTGCTGCCCCAGGCGCACACGGTCATTGACATTGGCGGCCAGGACAGTAAGGTGATGGTACTGGACGACGGGGGGCGGGCCCTGGACTTCGAGATGAACGACCGCTGTGCCGCGGGCACCGGACGCTTCCTGGAAGTCATGGCCGGGGCGTTGGGCACCGACCTGTCCGGGCTGGCGGAACTGGCTCTTGCGGCAACGGCGCCGGCAAGTTTGAGCAGCACTTGCACCGTCTTTGCCGAAAGTGAAGTCATCAGTCTGTTAGCACAAGGGAGGGATCGAGCAGACCTCGCGGCCGGGCTGTGCTTGGCGGTGGCCCAACGCGTGGTGGCGATGGCACAGCGCCTGGGCCTGCAGCCGCAGGTGGCCCTGACCGGGGGCGTGGCGCTGAACGGGGCGGTCCGGGAGGCCCTGCAGGGGCTGCTCGGGAGGCCGATCGCCGTTCCGGCCGATCCACAACTGACCGGCGCGCTGGGGGCGGCGCTCCTGGCCGCCGAAAGGAAGATCGCGGAGAGATGACGCGGCCGTACGACCGGGTACTGGCGTTCGCAGTCGTCCTGGCCGGCCTGGCGTCCGGCGCCGGCATGGCCGGGGCCGACCCTGACACCCCAGCCTCCCGGCAGGCCATTGCCGCCTATCGCGAAGCACTGTCGGACTGGCAGTCCGGCCGCCAGCAGCAGGCCATCTCCGGGTTTGCCCGCGCGGCCGAGTTGGCGCCGCGCTGGGGCGCCCCCAACGCCCGTCTCGGCCTCATCTACCAGTTGCAGGGCCACGAAGCCGAAGCCCGCGCGCAGTACGCGGTGACCCAGGACGCATCGCTGGGCGAGCCGAGGCAGATGTCCGAGGACGAGACGAAGCTCCGCGCCCTCCTCATCGCCAACGAAGCCTACACGGTCTACCTCATCAACGCCTCCCGCCTGGCGCAGGGCCTGGCCCCGCTCGCCCCCGATGCGACCCTCGGCATCGTCGCCCGCCGCCATAGTGAAGAGATGCGCGACAAGCACTATTTCAGTCATGACTCCCCGACGCCGAAGCTCCGGACGTGTCAGGATCGCTTCAACGCCGTCTTCGGCTACCGGCCGCGTCTCATCGGCGAGAACGTCGCGCGCCGGTGGGGGTCCCTCTTCTGTCTGACCGAGGAGAAGATCCTGGGCACGCACAATGACCTGATGACCAGCCCGGGCCACCGCCGCAACATCCTGCTCGACACGATCGAGTGGCTGGGCGTCGGGCTGGCGGCCAACGCCAACGGCGACTACTGGCTGACCGAAGTGTTCGTCGAACCGGGACGGTAGGAGAGACGGGGACATGCAGGACGTGATCCGCGCGCAGTTGGCCGAGTCCGTCCGCGTCAAGGAAGCCGTGGCCGCGGACCTGGCCCCGGCGATCGCCCGGGCGGCCGATCTGTGGCTGACAAGCCTGCGCGGCGGAGGCATGATCGCCTTCTGCGGCAATGGCGGCAGCGCGGCCGACGCCCAGCACCTCGCCGGTGAACTCATCAGCCGCTTTCGCCGCGACCGCCGCTCCTACCGCGGCCTGGCCCTCACCACTGACACCTCGATCCTCACCGCCATCGGCAATGACTTCGGCTACGAGCGCGTCTTCGCCCGGCAGGTCGAGGGGTTGATGCGCGCCGGCGACCTGCTCGTCGCGCTCAGCACCAGCGGCAACGCCGCCAACTGCGTCCTGGCCGTCGAGCAGGCCCGGGGCATGGGCGTGGCGACGATGGCCCTGACGGGCGAGAGCGGCGGGCAACTCGCGCCGCTGGTGGACCTGTGCCTGCGCATCCCCAGCAGCGACACGCCACGCATTCAGGAGGCCCACATCACGATCGGCCATGTCCTCTGCGACCTCGTCGAGGCCGAACTGAGCCGTGATGAGCGGACTTGACCTCGAGCGCGTGTCGGCCCAACTGCGCGGCCAGCGCCTGCGTGGGCCGCTGATCTTCCACTCGCAGACCACCTCGACGAATGATGACGCCAGGGCCCTGGCCGCGGCCGGCGCGGCCGAGGGTACGGTCGTCATCGCCGGTGAGCAGACGCAGGGCCGGGGGCGTTACCAGCGGAGCTGGTTCGGCCATCCCGACTACGCGCTGCTGTTCTCGCTCATCCTCCGCCCGACGTTTCCTGCCGAGCAGCTTCCGCGCCTGGTCAACACAATCGGCGTGGGTGTGGCGGAGGGCTGCGCGGCTGCCGCCCGGTGCGCTGTCGGAACGAAGTGGCCCAACGACATCATCGTGGCGGGCCTGAAGGTGGGGGGGATTCTGATCGAGGTCCCAGAGCCGGGCTGCGCCGTGGCCGGGATCGGCCTCAATGTCCTGGGGGGGAATGCGGACCTGCCGCCGGAGCTGCGCGAGATTGCGGGGACGCTCGCGGTGGCCAGCGCCGTTCCGCTGACGCGCGAGGATGTGCTCGCGTCCGTCCTGAACGCCGTGGAGCACTGGTACGACGCTCTGCTGCGCGGAGAGTGGGAAGAGGTCGTCGCCCGGCAGCGGGAGTTGGAGACGACGCTGGGGCAGGAGCGCACGGTGCTAGTGGGCGGGACGGACATCACCGGGACCGTGCGCGATCTGTCGCCTGACGGGGGCCTCATGCTGGAGACGCCACAGGGCCCGCGCACGATCACCGTAGGCGAAGTCCTCTGACGCGCGGCGACGCGCCTACCCCGACCACTCCCCCTTCCAGATCGGCGCCGTGTAACGCTTGCCGTGGTCGCGGTAGATCCACCACGCGAACTCCGTGTCCTTCATGAACTGCTCGAACTGCTCGTCGGTGCGGTAGAAGACCGACTTGTCCGCGTCGGGCCACGTCATCCCCGCCCGCGTCATGCCCCAGTGGAGTTGGGTCAGGTTGTCGCCAAACAGCTCCAGCCGCCGCTTCTGCTTGTCGGTCTGCGCCTTGCTCAGCGCCTCCACGTACAGCCGCTCCATCTCCGGGAAGATCGGCAGGTAGACTTGCTCGACCTTGGCGTAGTTCATCTCGTACATCTCGCCCTTGTAGACGGGGCTCTCGGCGGACTTGTACGCCACGAAGCGCTGCTCGATCAGGTCCAGCATCTGGCGCATCGGGCCATACGCCGGGCCGTACGCCAGCCGCAGCCATTCCTCGTACGTCTTGTCCACGTCAGTCGCCGGGTCCCACAGTTGCTTGGCATAGATGTAGTTGGTTGGCCCGCCGATGCCCCACGCCCCCAGTCCGAGCATCTCGAAGCCCTGCGCCCCGAGCTTCGCCGCCGTCGGGATCTCGAGCTTCAGGATGTCCCGCGCGGCCGGCAGGGGCGCGCCGTTGAACGACCGCATCCAGTTGCTGTAGTTGTGGTACACGAAGTTGGGCGTGATCGTCGTCCAGCCCCCAATGACCTTCGGGAACTCGTCCCGGTACACGGGCTTGAGCAGGCCGTAGCCGTAGTAGTTCAGCGGCGCCTGCACCAGCCAGACGTTCGGTTCCATCTGGGGCGCATCGGGGGGCGGGTACATGTAGTTGTAGTACACATAACCCGCCAGCCCCTTCTCCGGGTGCTTCGGCCCCACGATCCTCGCCACGTCGTTGTAGAACTTGAGCAGCACGCGGCTGTAGGACGTACGCCCGTAGGGGTCCTGGGTGACGAGCTTCAGGCACTCGGGGCACTCGCAGAAGTCGCCGCCGTCGCTGGGCGAGATGGGGATGAACTTCCAGTTCGGGCGGGTCTCGATGAACTTGAGCACGCCGTCGGCGAAGGCCTGGACGAGTTGGGGGTTGGAGGTGCAGAACTTCACGCTGGCGGGGTGCTTTGTGTAGTCGCGGGGCTGGCCGTGCTCGTCTTTGGCGAGCCACTCCGGATGGGCCGTCCATTGCTCCTGCGGCACCATGATGATCCAGAAATGGCTGTGGTCCATGCGCCGGCCGTCGGAGGTGGAGGGCATCTTCTGACGGAGCAGCCACTCCCTGGGAACGTTCGGCCCCTTGTCGCCGGGCGGCCGCCGGTCCTGGATGTCCACGAGGTAGCGCACCGGGAAGCGGGGGATCTGCTGCTCGTCCAGAGCCGGGACAGTCAGCTTGCTCAGCTTCGGGATCTCTTCGCCCACGTCGCCGGGCATGAGCCAACGCACGCCCACGAAGCGCTCCAGGAAGTCATAGGCGGCGCTCAGCGTGCCGCGGCTGGTCCATCCGCGCTCGAGATAGTTGTCTCCCGGGAAGTCCCGGCCGAGGAGGAAGAGGTTGCCATTGCGGGTGGCGATCAGGAAGGCATCGTGGGGCAGGGGGTCGGTCTCGAAGCCGCAGGCCTTGCTCTGCATGTTGTTGCCCACGCAGATCATGCGCGCCGCAGGCTCGTCGCTGAGCGGCAACTCGACGCCCGTCGCCTCGCGGATCACGCGCTGGACTTCCTGGGCCGCCAGCTTGACCGACGGCGCCGCCAGGGGGTCGCGATAGATGGCATAGTCGCTCTTGCCGTCGGCGATGAGGGTGAGGGGTTGGGCGGAGGCGACGGCCG
>CAZZDO010000013.1:26088-29181 GCA_964653205.1 uncultured Armatimonadia bacterium
GGCGAGTGCGGGTGGAAGCTGACATCGGTCGCCGGCTCGCCGACGAAGTGCGCGTAGTCCTCCGGGTCGTGCCCCCCCAGGAACGTGAATGTCCCCTCGCCGTAGTCGCCGTGAATGTACTTCACCTTGTCCTGCCCCGGGTAGTCGCCCAGCACGATCACGGTGTCCTTGAGCGCCCCGCGCCGGAAGGCCGTCGTCAGACCCATGAACTCCGGCACGCGCGCGACGTGGTCCTGCACCAGCATCGTCGCGATGGGGTCCTGCTTGGCGGAGAACTCGAACAACTCGAAGGTCTCCCCGGTCGAGCGCGCGCTGCCTTCGGCCGACACGTCAATGTCGGAGATCTCGACCACCGAAGGGTCCATGACGAGCCTGAAGTTGCGGAAGGCCATGGTGCGGCTGAAGTTGAGCTTGCTGTTGGCCTGGAGATCCATCGGCGTCCCATCAATCTGCGGCGGGACGATATCCAGGCCCTGGGCGGCGAGGGCCACGTCGAGGCTGTCGGGGGCGCTGCACATGGCAAACAGCAGGCCGCCCTTGCTCACCCACCCGGCGATGGCGGCGGCCACAGCCTGCTTCTCCGCCCCGACCGACGGGAAGCCCAGCGCCTGCGCCATCTGCTGGGATGACTGGACCTGGCGGCGGTACCACGGGGTGTGGGCGAAGGTCGTGCCGAAGCGGCCGAACTGCCCGCTGAAGTCCTCGTGGTGCAGGTGCAGCCAGTCGAAGTCGGCCAGTTTCCCCTCGAGCACCTCGCGGTCCCAGACGGTCTTGTACTCGATCTGGGCGTATTCCAGCGCTACCCGCACGGCGTCATCCCACGGCTCGTTGTCGGGCGGCACGTACACGGCCACGCGCGGAGCGCGCGTGAGCTGCACGCGCTCCATGTTGCCCTGCTCGATGGTGCGGTTGAGCGCCGCCCGCCCGGCGGCATCGAGCGGCTGCACGGACACGCCCATCGCCCCCGCGCGCGCCCGCGCGTCGGGCGCATCCGGCAGCAGGAAGCTGCCGGCCCGGTAGTTGAGCAGCCACTCGCACTCATACCCGCGCGGGGCCTGCAGGCACCAGTACGTCAGCCCGTACGCACGCAGGTGGTTGGTCTGGGTCTTGTCCATGGGAACGAGCAGATGCTGCGCGCACGCGGGGACGGCGGCGAGGAGGAGGAGCATGAGAGCATGGGAGCGTAGGAGCATGTGAGGGTTCTGACAGTGGTAAGGTGGCGGGAGTTCCGAACGGCACCTACCCCGCCCTTCGGGCACCCCTCCCCGCGGGGGAGGGGGTACGTGTGAGCCAGGTTAGTGGCTTCGGAGCTACGGAGGTGGCTGACTGGCTCCCTCCCTGGAGCGCTCGGCGTTGTCGAGCGCGAGGGAGAGGGGCGGGGGTGAAGAGTCGTTGCCGTTAACGTTGCCTTTGACATTCCCCTCCCCCGTGGGGAGGGGTGTCAGCGCGTAGCGCTGACGGGGTAGGTAGGTTACTTCGCCCCGTACTCCTCCAGCAACTCCTTCACCGCGCCCTCGGCCACCGCCAGCGGCGTGCGGTCGTTGTTGTCGCGCACGCTGAGCTGGATGCCGCGGCTGATGAGGAACCGCACCATGTCCACCAATCCGGCCCTGACGGCCGTGTGCAGCAGCGTCTGCCCGCGCTGGTCCACCTGCTCGAGGTTCGAGCCCATGTCCAGCAGGTACTTGACCGCCTCGACTTGCCCCGCCTTGACGGCGACCTGCGCCGGGGTCTGCCCCAGGCTGTCCTCGGCGTCAATGTTGGCCCCATTCTCCAGCAGCATTTCCATCACACCAAGCTGCCCCTCGCGCGCGGCGATGTGCAGCGGCGTCATCTGCTGCATGTCGCGCAAGTCAATGTCGCAGCGCCGGTCGAGGAGCGTCTGGACGACCCCCTCATGCCCCCCCGCGGCGGCCAGGTGCAGCGCCGTCATTCCGTCCTTGCCCTGGTGATGCAGGCTCGCGCCGTGCTGGATCAGCGCCGCGACGGCCTCGACGTGGCCGGCCGCGGCGGCAGCGTGGATGGGCTCGCCGGCCGGGCCGCGCACGTTGACATCGCCCCCCCGGTTGAAGTGGGCGTTGATGGCCGCGACGTTGCCCCGGGCGGCCGCCTCGTGCAAGTCGGCCGGCTCGCCGATCACCGCGGCAATCTGCGCCGCGGCCCAGCCGGCCTGCTGCAGCATCTTCGCGATGTCGGCGTCGCTCTTGCCCTTCGCGCGCATGTTCTCGACATAGGAGCGGCCCTGGTCGGATGTATCGGTCATTGCTGCTCACCTCATTTGCGTGTGGGCAGATGGCTCACGGCAGGAAAGCCGACGCGTCGGTCGGCCGGACCTGTGCCGGCCGGCGTCTCCGCAGCAGGAGCGCCACGAGCGTGGCTCCCAGAAACAGGCCCACCACTTCAGTGGCGATCGTCACCGGCCACCACCAGGGCTGCGCCTGGGGGCCGGTGGGCCGGATGGCAAGGCTCAGCACCACGACCAACGCACCGTGGAGGGCGCAGTAGCCCATCGCGTCCCACGGCTTGCGGACGAGCACCCACGTCAGCAGCGCGGCCAGCCCGCCGACGAGGAGATAGGACAGGGCGCCCTCAAGCTGGATGAGCACCAGCATACCGGTCTTGCCGATCCCGGCGTTGTGCGCGATCCGGAACGTCGGCGACCCGACGGCAGCCAGCGCGGCCCCGAGCAGCGGCGCCACCAGCGTCAGCACGGCCGCCAGCCCGATCTGCACCAGCACGCGCAGCCAGAGCGGCCGCGGCTTCGGCTTGTCCGCTGCTACGTTCTCACTCACCGCGGCCGCCGTTCCTTGAAGTACGCAATGTACTTCTCCATCATCCACTGCGGGATGTTCGCCGGGAGATGGTTCCCCACCGCCCAGATGAGGCCCTTGCACTGCTCGGCCAGCTTGAACGTGCGGTCCATGCTCGCCTGGACCGTCTCCCACGGACGGAAGGCCATGTCAATGCAGTCCACGTCGCTGCCGATCAGGCAGTGCGAGGTGCCGAAGCGCTCGACCATGAAGTCGAACTTGTGCATGGGCTCGAAGAAGAACCCGTCCGCGCCCGCCTCCGCGATGTCCTCGGCGAACTCCA
>CAZZDO010000014.1:0-28589 GCA_964653205.1 uncultured Armatimonadia bacterium
GTCCAGTACGTTACCTCGCCCAGCAGCTTGAGTATCTTGGCCTCGAAGGCGCTCAGCTTGCCGTTGCAGGCCACGTACACGACGCCATCGGCGACGACGACCGTCACCGGGGGGCTGGCCTGGGGCATCATCGGCATGCCCATCATCCCCGGCATCACAATGCCCATGCCCGGCTGGCCCATGGGGCCGCCGAAGCCACCCGGCGGCGGCCCCATCTGGCACCAGGCCGGGGCCGCCAGGGCACCGAGCACTACCAGCACGACCAGCAGCATCATCCGTCGCATTGTCCATCCACCCTCTCGTAGCAGGAACCGCACGCCCCCCCGTCAGTGCGTCCCCATTCGCTGTTCGCGCCCGGCCCTCCTCTGCCACCGCCGGGGAGGAAGCCTTCGGCGAACGGGGAAGTCAAGAATGCAGCGTAGTTCGTGCAGCCCAGGAGGATACCGGGAGTGCCACCCATGCGTACCCTCAATGTCGTCATCGCCCTGCTCATTGCCGGCCTGGGGCTGGCCCAGGACGTGAAGCCCGGCCAGGAGTTGGCCAGGAACGGGAGCTTCGAGACCGCCGACCAATCCGGCAAGCGCCCGGCCGATTGGGGCTGGGGCAGCGGGGTGCAGTGGGCCAGCGAGAACGGCAACCACTGGGTCGTTCAGGAGGCGACAAAGCCGACCAGCCTGAGCATCGGGCAGAACGTCTCCATCGGCGACAGCTACTGGAAGCTGCGGGTCAGTTGCCGGGTGCGCGTGACCAACGTTGTGCAGGGCGCGGAGAGCTGGCACGACGCGCGCATCGCCATGCAGTTCCAGGACGCGGACCGCAAGATGGTCGGCGGGTGGCCGAATGTGCTGCACTTCACCGGCTCGACTGAGGGGTGGATCACCGACCAGCGCGACTACCTCGTGCCGGCGGGGGCGAAGTGGCTGAACCTCTCATGCTCGCTCTTCTCCACCACCGGCAAGGTGGAATGGGATGATGTGTCGGTCAAGCTGCTCAAGCTCCGCCCCGTCGTCGAGGACGCGACGTTGCCCGCGGGCGTGCAAGTGGCGTGGGACACCGCGAGCGCCTGGCAGCAGCAGACGCCGACGCGCGGGAAGATCTGCCTCAACGGGCTGTGGCGGTTCCACCCGGTGGCCTTGAAGGACACCGACCTGCCGGGGCCGGGGACGGGTTGGGGCTACTACAAGGTCCCCGGCACGTGGACGCCCGGCAATGCCTGCATGACGCCGCTCGGGCCGGACATCTGGGAAGAGCAACTGGACCTCAACAAGACCGATGCCGCGTGGTATCAGCGCCAGATCAGCATTCCAGCAAGCTGGGCCGGCCGGCGCATCCTTGTCAACCTGGACAACCCCAAGCAGACCGCGCGGGTGCTGCTCGACGGGCAGCCGGCGGGGCAGATCCTGTGGCCCGGCGGCAAGGTGGACATCACGCGCCTGGCCAGGCCCGGCGCCAACCAGATTCTCTCGGTCTACATCCTGGCGCTGCCGCTGGAGCCCGAGCAGATCCACATTGCCCGCGAGGACCTCATCGAGAAGGTCCGCGCCGAGGTGCGCTTCAAGGGCCTGTGCGGAGACTGCTATCTCGAGTCCGAGCCAATGGGGGCGCGGGTGGAGGATGTGTTCCTGAAGCCGTCGGTGCGCAAGCAGGGCCTTGGCGTGGCGTGCGAGCTGAGCGGCCTGGACGCGAGGCAGCGGTACAAGCTGCGCGTGAACGTCACCGCGGGCGGCAAGACCGTGAAGACCTTCGCGGGGGCGGAATTCCCGGGTGGCCAGACCACCGAGTTCTTCAGCCCGTGGGCCGACCCGAAGCTGTGGGACCTGGACCAGCCGAACCTGTACGCGGCGACCGTCGAGTTGCTGGACAGTGCGGGCAAGGTGCTGGATGCCACCACGCCCACCGAGTTCGGCTTCCGCGAGTTCTGGATCCAGGGCAAGGACTTCATGCTCAACGGCAAGCGGATTCATCTGCGCTGCCTGGACTACTCCAATGCCGGCCACGACTTCGCCCAGGCCAGCCTGCCGGTCGTCAAGGAGACGTTCCGGCGCGCGCGGAGCATGGGCTTCAACTACGTCATCCACTCCAACTACGACTATGAGCCGGACTCCTTCTCGTACATCGCCGATACGCTGCGCGCCGGGGACGACCTGGGCTTCCCGATGAGCTACTCGGTCCGCCACGTCAAGCGCATCTACTGGGACTTCGAGAACCCCGAGAAGCGCGCCACGTGGAATCGCATCGTGGACTACGAAGTCAAGCAGGTCCGCAACCACCCGTGTATCTTCATGTGGGCGATGAACCACAACTTCACCGGCTGGGCCGACGACCAGAGCCCGGCGCTGCTGCCCGGCAAGTTCCAGCCCACCGAGCAGGATGACCCGACGATGTACAAGCGCCGCCACGCGGCGACACTGGCCGAGGAGTACGTGATCGGGCTGGACGGCACGCGCCCCTGCTACCACCACCAGAGCGGCACGCTCAACCAGATGACGACGCTGAACTGCTACCTGTGCTTCACGCCGCTGCAGGAACGGATCGAGTGGTTGTCGGCATGGGCGAGCGAGGGCGTCAGGCCGTTGTTCTTCGTCGAGTTCGGCTTGCCACACCAGGCCAGTTGGGGCGGCCACCGCACCGGGCCGTTCATCTGGCGCAACAAGGTCAACTCCGAGCCGCTGGTGCAGGAGTTCGGAGCGATGTACAACGGCGACGTCGCCTATGACCTGCCCGACTACGCGGACAAGCACTACGACACCATCGCCAAGGTCTACGCGCGGCGTGAGCCGTTCCACATCTACGAGGTGCTCGGCGCCTACTGGGGCAACCGCTGGGACAAGAACTTCCTCGAACTGAAGACCTCCCACACGAAGCTGACGTGGCCGGCGTTCCGGACCAGCGGCATCTCCGCGCTCCTGCCGTGGGACCAGGCGGACCTGTTCAAGCCGGTCGCGGGCGCGCAGGGCAAGACCCAGGAGTTCCCGACCGACTGGGCGCGCCTGCAACAGCCGGGCCTCGCGCCGGACTTCCGCCCGGCCGACAACGGCGGCGACTGGCTGACGACCGCCGACTTCGCGCTGTGCGAGCCAACGTCGCTGGGGAAGATGTTCGCGCGGGTGAACAGGGAGACGCTGGCGTATATCGCCGGGCCGTCGCGGCGCTTCACCGCGCAGGATCACATCTTCGCGGCCGGCGAGAAGATCGAGAAGCAGATCGTGATCATCAACGACCTGCGGCGCGACGCGACGTTCGGGTATTCGTGGACGGCGACGGTCGGCGGGAAGGCGGTCGGGAAGGGCACGGGGACGGTGAAGGTGGCGGCGGGGGACAGGGCGATGATCCCCGTGGGCCTCGCGCTCCCGGCGGTGACTGCGGACACGGCCGGGAAGATTGAACTGACCGCGACCCTCGACGGCAAGACCGACGAGACGCTCAAAGACAGCTTCGACTTCACCATTGTCGCGCCGACGCCGACGCCGAAGACGCCGGCGAAGATCGCGCTCTACGACCCGCAGGGCCTGACGGCAAAGCTGCTGACAAGTTCCGGGCTGCGCTTTGCGGCAGTGACGCAGCCCACCGCCCCGGCGGGGACGGGGCTGCTCATCATCGGGCGCGAGGCGATGACCGTGGACGGGCCGGGGCTTGATCTGGCGGGGCTGACCGCGCAGGGGACGAACGTCCTCATCTGCGAGCAGAGCGAGGACGTGCTGCAGCGGCGGTGGGGCTTCCGGACGGCGAGCCCGGGCGTGCGGCGGGTGTTCGTGCGACAGCCGGGGCACCCGGTGTGTCGAGGGCTGACGGATGACCTGCTGCGCGACTGGCGCGGCAGCTCGTCGCTGCTGCCGGCCTATCCCCTCAAGGCCGAGTTCCACGGGAGCTACCCCCAGGAGATGTGGTGCGGGTTCCTGAACACACGCACGTGGCAGTGGGGCAACTATGGCTGCGTGGCCAGCGTCGTCATCGAGAAGCCGGCGCGGGGCAACTGGTCCACGATCCTCGACTGCGAGTTCGACCAGCAGTACACGCCGCTGACGGAGTGGGTCACGCCCAAGGGGCGGGCGATCTTCGCGCAGGTTGATTTCAGCGGGCGCGACATGTCCGAACCGGCGGCGCAGCGACTGCTGAGCAACCTGCTGGCCTACGCGCAGCAACCGGCGCGCGCGAGCCTGCAGCCGTGCCGCGTCGAGGCGGGCGCTGACTTCACGGCGATGCTGAAGGGCCTCGGCGTGCGGAGCGGCGGGAGTGACATCGCCGTCATCGGGCCGGGGGCCAACGCGGAGGCGGCGAAGGCCGCGGTAGCGGAGGCGAAGACGGTCGTCGCCCTCGGGCTGGACGGCAAGACCCTCAGCGCCATCCTGCCCTGCTCCGTCGCGACCGAGGAGCGGAAGCTGACCCACACGCTCATCGGCCGGCCCGCCTCCGGCGCGCTGGTGGGCCTGGGCAACAGCGAGTTCCACTGGCGCAAGCGGCTGCCGTTCCCGGCCGTCAGGAACGCGCCGGGGCTGCAGATCGCGCCGAACGGCCTCTTCGCCGAGGGCACCGTCGGTGACCAGCACATCGTGCTGATGCAGTCCACGCCGGCGATGTTCGACTGGCAGGACGCCCCGCAGCTCAAGCGCACGTGGCGGCATGCGCTGGTGGCGCTGGCGCGCGTGCTGACCAACTGCGGCGTCGCGCTGGATTGCCCGCTGCAGGAACGGCTCAATACCCCCGCGCCGGTCAATCTCGACCTCTCTGGCCCGTGGCGCTTCACTACCGACCCGGGGAAGAAGCTGCAGGCCGCGCAAGTGGCGGCGCCGGACTTCGATGCGGGCGGCTGGCGGGAGTTGCAGGCCCCCGGCGGCTGGGAGGCGCAGGGCGCGGACCTGAAGGACTATGACGGCATCGCCTGGTACCGCCAGGAGTTCGACCTGAAGGCCGTGCCCACCGCGGCCGTAACGCTCAAGGTCGGCGCCGTGGATGATGAGGATTGGACGTACCTGAACGGGCAACTGGTCGGCCACATCGGCACCGACAACCACCCCGAGGAGTACTGGTCGGCCGACCGCGCCTATGCCGTGCCGGCGGGGCTCTTGCGCGTGGGGAAGAACGTCGTCGTCGTGCGCGTGAACGACATGCGCGGCGGGGGCGGGATCATGCGCGGGCCGCTGGGGCTGTTCGAGCCGGGGCGCTGGCTCAACTCGTACCATCTCGACGAGCCGGTGGCGTTGGACGATCCGTACCGGTACAACCGGTGGTGAAATCGCGGTCGGTGACCGCTCGTACACGACGGCCCGGTGATTAGGCGAGACATGCGCAGACTCCCGTCGTTCCTGCTCCTGTTGGCTGCGCCGCTCGCGGCCCAGACGCTCCACTTCGACTTCGAGAGTGGCGACCTGCAGGGCTGGCGCGTGGTCGAGGGCCGCTTCGACCGGCTCGTGTGCGACCGGGCGAAGTTCCACAACACCGGCCAGCCCTACAACAAGCAGGGGACGTACTTCCTCTCGACGCTCGAACGGGCCGACTACACCCCCAGCGATAGCTTCGTCGGCGTCGTGCAGTCCCCGGTCTTCCGTCTCGACGGGCCCGACCTGTCGCTGCTCGTCGGCGGGGGCAGCCATGCCGACACCTTCGTGGCTCTCTGCACCGCCGACGGGAACGAGGCGCTGACCGCGCGGGGCAAGAACACCGAGACGATGCAGCGGGTGCAGTGGCACGCGCCGGAACTGGTCGGCAAGCTCGTGTGCCTGCGCGTCGTGGATGCCAATACGGGCGGCTGGGGGCATGTGACGCTGGATGATGTCACGGCCACCGGCGTCATCAGCGCCGAGGCGACGACCCGGGCCTTCGGCGAGTACCGCTCCGTCCTGGACGAACTGAAGCAGGCCCGGATGCCCTCGCCTGGCGACCCGGCCAGCCTGCGCGCGGCCATCGCCGACCTCGCGGCAACCTTCGGCGGGCGCTACCCGCGCGCGGCGGAGTTCCGGAAGCGGTTGGGCGAGACTGAGGGGCGGCTCAACCGGTCGCGCTCTGGTGAGCGCTCCTACACAGCCGCAAGAAATGACTTCCTGGCTCTGCAGCGCGAGGCCCTCCTCGCCAACCCGCTCGTCAGCGCGCAGCCCATCCTGTTCGTGTCCCGCAGCCAGTACCTTCCGGACCACCACAACACGGCGACGATGTTCCAGGTCGGGGAGATCAACACCGGCAGCTTCCGGGGTGGCGGCGCGCTGCGCACGGTGGACTTTGGGCGTGGGGGCGAGGTGCGGACGCTGGTGGACGTCCCCGCGGGGGTGGCGCGCGATCCGGACGTGTACTTCGACGGGCGCAAGATCATCTTCGCCATGCGGCGGAACCCGCAGGAGGACTACCACCTCTGGGAAGTCCACGCCGACGGCAGCGGCCTGCGGCAACTGACCTCCGCGACGGGCGTCACGGACATCAGCCCCATCTACCTGCCCGACGGGGGCGTTGTCTTCTCCTCGACGCGGGAGCCCAAGTACTGCATGTGCAATCGGCACATCATGGGCAACCTGTTCCGCATGGACGGCGACGGGGCCAACATCGTGCAGATCGGCAAGAGCACGCTGATGGAGGAGCACCCCGCGCTGCTGGCCGACGGCCGCGTGCTGTACGACCGCTGGGAATACGTGGACCGGAACTTCGGCGACGCGCAGGGGCTGTGGACCGTGAACCCCGACGGCACCGACCACGCGGTCTACTGGGGCAACAACACGGCCTCGCCCGGCGCGGTGCTGGACGCCAAACCCATTCCCGGCAGCGACCGCGTCATCTGCGTCTTCGGCTCGTGCCACGACCGGCCGTGGGGGGCGCTGGCGTTGCTGGACCGCCGCTTTGCCCTCGATGACCGCGAGGCCACGCTGCGCACCTGGCCCGCGGACGCGATGGACCTCTTCGGCGTCGGCGGGTTCGACACGTACACCCGCGTGTACCCCAAGTACGAAGACCCCTACCCGCTGTCCGACCCGGCCACCGGCGCGGGGGCGGGGAAGTACTTCCTGTGCTCGCGCATGACCGGGCAAGGCGAGCAGATGGGCCTCGTGCTCGTGGATGCGTTCGGCAATGAAATCATGCTGCACACGGAGGCACAGGGGTGCTTCGACCCGCGGCCGCTGGCGCCGCGCTTCCGGCCCCCGGCGATTCCCGTCCGCCGCGACTTCACCCCCGGTGTCGGCTACTTCTACGTGGCGGACGTCTACCAGGGCACGCACATGGCCGGGGTGCAACGGGGTGAGGTGAAGTTCCTGCGCGTGGTGGAGTCGCCGGAGAAGCGCTCCTGGACCGGGCCGGCCTGGAACGGCCAGGGCAGCGAGAGCGCCGCGATGAACTGGCACGACTTCAACAACAAGCGCCTCCTGGGGACGGTGCCCGTGGCCCCGGACGGCTCAGCGTGCTTCGCCGTGCCCGCCGACACCTTCGTGTACTTCCAGTTGCTCGACGCCGACGGGATGATGGTGCAGTCCATGCGCAGCGGCACGATCGTTCAGTCGGGCGAGTGGCAGGGCTGCGTCGGCTGCCATGAGGACCGCCGCACCGCGCCGCCGGTAAGACGCCAGCCGGCGGCAATCCGTCCGGCGCCCAGCAGGCTGGAAGGCTGGCGCGGCCCGGCGCGCCTGTTCTCTTACATGGCCGAGGTGCAGCCGGTCTTCAGCCGCTCCTGTGTTGCCTGCCATGACTACGGCAAGCCCGCGGGCGCGCGGCTGAACCTCGCCGCGGATCGCGACCTCGTCTTCAACACCTCATACAACGAGCTGTGGCGCCAGGGGATCATTCACGTGGTGGGGGCGGGGCCGGCGGCCATCCAGCCGGCCAAGTCGTGGGGCTCGCACGCGAGCAAGCTCGTGCAGGTGCTGCGGGCCGGACACCATGGCGCCAAGCTGTCGGCTGAGGACTTCGACCGGATCGTCACATGGCTGGACCTCAACGCCCCGTACTATCCCACGTACGCCAGCGCCTACCCGGACGGCATCGGCGGGCGTTCGCCGCTCACCAACGCGCAGGTCAAGCGCCTGGAGGAACTGACCGGCGTGCCGCTGAGCAAGCAGCAAGGCTTCAGTGTCAACCCCGGCCCACAGGTGTGCTTCGAGCGGCCGGAACTGAGCCCATGTCTGGCGGGCCTGGACCGCGCCAGTCCCGCGTTCACTGAAGCGGTCGCCATCATCCGCGCCGGGGCGACGCAACTGGCCGAACGCCCGCGCGGGGACACGGTGGAGATGCAGCCGTGCGCGGTGGACCAGCAGCGCGACGCCCGGTACGCGGCCCGCCGGGCCATCGAGGCGCGCAACCGCGAGGCCATTCGCGCCGGTGGCAAGGCCTACGACGCCACCCCCTGATCCTCCCGTCCCCACCCACGCAGGGAAGCCCCGTCGGGGTAGCGAACCTCCCCGCTGTCGCACCACATCCTGTCACCGAGGATCAGCCATGAGCAACGAGCCCAACCGCAACTACCCCGGCCTGCCCCCGCTGGGCGGGTGGTTCACCGAAGAGGAAGTCGAGGCCGTGATGGCCAGCTTGCGCGACTCGATGGACTGGCGCAAGGGCTTCGGCGGCCCGGAGATCGGGCAGTTCGAAGAGGCGTTCGCAGAATACTGCGGCGTCGCGCACGCCGTCGCGTTCAACTCCTGCGGCACGGGGCTGGACGTCTCGATGATGTGCCTGGACCTGGAGCCCGGCGATGAGGTCATCAGCCCGGCGATCACCTTCAAGGCGACCCATCAGGCGATCATCGGGCAGGGCGGCAAGGTCGTCATGTGCGAGATTGACCCGGCCACGTTCAACGTGGACGTGGCCGACGTCGAGAAGCGGATCACACCGCGCACGCGGGCCATCCTGGCCGTCCACAACAACGGGCTGTCGGTGTTCATGGACGAACTCGAAGAGGTCGCGTGGGCGCGTCGGTCCCCGACGCGCGGCCCGGCCAAGATCATCGGCGATGCGGCGCGGGCATGCGGGGCCGGCTACAAGGGCACCCGGGTCGGCAAGATGGGCTGGATGAATGTCTTCAGCTTCCAAAGCAGCAAGAACATGACGACGCTGGGCGAGGGTGGGGCGATCACGACCGACGATCCCGAGGTGGCGCGGCGGGCCCGGGCCTATCGGTCGTTCGGCGCGGGGGACATGTTCTGGGGCACGAACTACCGGATGATCCGCCTGCAGGGCGCGGTGGGGCTGGTGCAACTGCGCCGCCTGGACGAAATGAACGACTTGCGGCGGGACCGCGCGCAGAACCTCACGCGGCTGCTGAGCGGCATTCCCGAGTTGACGCTGCCGACCGAGCCGCCCGACTGCCGGCACATCTACTACGGCTACACGGTGATGGTGCCGGAGGACTGGGCGGGCGAGAAGCGCCAGCAGCTGATGGACTGGGTCGGGGCCCGGGGCGTCGGCACGGTCGTGATGAACGACTGCACGTGGACCTTCGACCCCTACATCGCGTCGCTCGGGTATGACGGGGCGGACACGCCCGTCAGCGTACTGACCGGCAAGCGCCTGTTCTGCATCAGCCTGCACCCGCTGATGACCGACGACGACCAGGAGTACATCGCGCGGACGATGGCCGAGGGAGTCGAGGCGGTGAAGTCGGGTGAGGCTTGAGGAATCTCCCATCCTGCTGCTGACGGCGCGCGATGAGCAGCACCCGTTCGACGAGTACCTGGCAGAGGTGTTGCTGACCGAGGGGTATCCGTGCTTTGAGCACGGCGAACGGCTGGGCGGGGTACAAGCCCCCGCCCTACAGGACGGCACGGCGCGTGCCACGCACGGGCTAGTGATCGTGAGCGCCGGCATGTCGGCGCAACTGCCCCTCGACGAGGTCGAGGTCTATCTCCGCAGCGGCGGCAAGATGGTCGTGATCCGGCCGCCGGATACCTGGGCGGCGCTGCTGGGGCTGGCCGTGCCGGGGGAGCTGTACCGCACCGCGCCGGACGCGTATCTCCACGTCAACACCGACCACCCGTGGCTGCACGACTGGCCCGACGCCGACTTGCAGTGCCCCGGCGAAGCCCGTGTCGTCCGGGCTGAAGAGGCCGAGCCGCTGGCGTTCATCGCCGGGCAGCTTGGCGCGCCCTCCATCTTCCCCGCCGTGTCCCGGCACCGTGTCGGCGCGGGGGAGGTCGTCACCTTCGCCTATGACCTGCCCGAGACGCTGGTGCTGTTCCAGCAAGGCCGGCCCGAGAACTCCAGCACCGGCCGCAACCCCGACGCCAACCGCGACGGCAAGTTCTGCGCCGATGACGCCATGGAGGGGATGCGCGACTATCGCCTGCGCTTCGTGCCGCAGGCGGACCTGCACCGCGACCTGCTCGTGCGCGTGATCCGCGGGCTGCTGCGCGACGCGCTGCCGCTGCCGCGCCTGTGGCACTTCCCGTTTGCGGCCCCAGCCGTGCTGTTCGTGGACGGCGACGGCGACAGCATGATCTGGGAGGACCTTGAAGCCGCCGTCGCCATGGCTGACGAGGCCGGATACCCTTACACGCTGTACATGATGCGCGCGGAGATCGAGGCGTTCGACCCGGCGGCAGTGCTGGCCCTGCGCAACCGGGGCTTTGAGTTCGGCGTACACCCGTGGTGCGGGCCGCAGCCGACCGTCGCGGAATGGGAGACGGAAATTGGCGAGATCGTCGTGATGTTCACCGACAAGTTCGGCTTCGCGCCGACCAGCCTGCGCTCCCATTCGTGCATCTTCCCCGGCTGGGACGAGCACCCGCAGATCGTCGCCCAACACGGGCTGCGCCTGGACACGAACGTCGCGCCGGGCTACCGCTACCGCGACGGCTACCCCAACGGCAGCGGGCTGCCCCTGCGGTTCGTGGACCGCAGCGGACGGATCATTGACTGCTGGGAGCAGAGCACGATCCAGACCGAGGACGGGGCGCTGACGCCGAAGGTCCTGCTGCCGCCGCTGACCCGCGAGGAGGCCCAGGCGCTGGCCGAGGGGATGCTGGAGTGCGCCGCGAGCACGTATCACAGCGTGTTCCATCCGTACTTCCACCCCATCAGCCTCGGCGAGCGCGGCGCGAAGGTGAGCGACTGGTTCCGAGGGGTGCTACGCAAGGCGAGGGAGTTGGGGCTGCCCGGCGTGAACGCCTCGGAGTGGCTGGCGTTCAACGACGCCCGGGCGCAGGTTCGGTTCGAGGACCTTGAGTGGGACGAGGCGGGCCGGCGGCTGCGCTTCACCGTCAGCAGTCCGGCGGCGCTTGAGGGCGCGACGATTCTCGTGCCGCCGTGCGGCGAGCTGGTGCCCGTGCGGGCCCGGGCCGGGGACCGCGAGGCGGACCTGGAGGCGGTGGACTTCGAGCAGTCCGACTGGGCGGCCCTGCAGGTGGATCTGCGCGCCGGCGAAAGCGTACTCGTGGACGTCCGCTACGAGGCGTGAGATATGAAGGCCTGGTCCTATCAGAGGAGACCCGCATGACCACCCGACTACCCGTCCTTGCCTGCCTCACGCTCGGCCTGGCCCTCGGGGCCTTCGCCGCCCAGCCCAGCCCCGTCTTCAAGGACCGCACGGCCGACCTGTGCCCCGGCCTGGGGAACGGGCAAGCGTGCTGGGCCGACCTGGACAACGACGGCTGGAGCGATCTCATCGCGGGCGGAGTCGTGTGGCACAACGACGGCGGCAACGGCTTCGCGAAGCTCGCCGAGGGCGTGGGCGCGGTCGTGGCCGCCGACTATGACAACGACGGCTACGTGGACCTGTTCTCGTGGTCGAACCTGAAGCTCTATCACAACGACGCGGGGAAGGCGTTCAGTCCTGCGCCGCTGCCGGACTTGCCGCCGTGCGTGTCGCGGGGGGCCTGCTTCGGCGACCTGAACAACGACGGCTTCGTGGACCTCTACGTCGGTGGCTACGAGGACTGGAACAAGCAGATCACCTACCCGAACCTCGTCCTGATGAACGACGGTGGGAAGGCGTTCAAGCTGGCCTGGAGCGAGGAGCTGTACCGCGCCCGGGGCGTCACGGCCTGCGACTTCGACGAAGACGGCGACCTGGATGTCTACGTGTCCGACTACCGGCTGCAGCCGAACCAGCTCTGGATCAACGACGGGCACGGGAAACTTGTGGACAAGGCCGGGGACTACAACGCCGTCGCGACCTCGCCAGGCTTCGACGGCGGGCATGCGATCGGGTCCGCGTGGGGCGACTTCGACAACGACGGTGACTTCGACCTGTTCGCGGGCAACTTCGCCCATGTGGACAGCCGGGGCGACCAGCCCAAGTCGCGCTT
This sequence comes from uncultured Armatimonadia bacterium, assembly GCA_964653205.1. Classification (GTDB taxonomy): domain Bacteria; phylum Armatimonadota; class Zipacnadia; order Zipacnadales; family UBA11051; genus JAJFUB01. Next base: position 12,213 of record CAZZDO010000014.1, read on the forward strand.
CCTGCGCAACCGCGGGGCGGCCGGGAAGTACGTGTTCGACGATCTCGGCACGTGCGGCGTGTACTACCAGGAGTCCTACGCCAGCCCCGCCGCGGGCGACTATGACAACGACGGCGACCTCGACCTGTTCTTCACCACCGTTTACGGGACGGCGTCCTTCGGCCGCAAGAACTACCCCGTGCTATTCCGCAACGGCGGGCGCTACCGCTTCACCGACGCGACCGCGGCGGCGGGGGTCAGCGAGTTGGCCCCAACCTACCAGGCCGCGTGGGGCGACTACGACAACGACGGCGACCTGGACCTCGTCAGCGCGGGGAAGCTGTTCGAGAACCAGGGGACGGGCTGCCACTGGCTGGAAGTGCGGCTGCAGGGCGACGGGAAGACGGTGAACCGCTCGGCCATCGGGGCGCAGGTGCGGGTGAAGTTGCGTAACCGGACGCTGACGCGGCAAGTGGAGGCGGGGACCGGCGAGGGCAACCAGAACGACCTGACGCTGCACTTCGGTACAAACAACCTGACGGGGCCGTTCACGGTGGAAGTGACGTGGCCGGGCGGGCGGAGGGCGGCGCTGGAGGGCGTCCCCGGCGACCGTGTGCTGACGGTGCGCTGCAAGTAGGGAGGCATGGCCATGAACGTGCTGCGGATGCGACGGCTGGTGCCGCTGATCGCGGCCCTCGCGGCGACGGCGGCGGTGGCGCAGGATGACCCTGCCGTCTACATCACCGCCGGGGACAGCGCGTACTTCTCCCCGAACTCCGCCCTCTCTCCGGCGGCGGCCCCGGGCCTTTGGTTCCAGCGCAAGGTCGCCTTCGCGGGGCGTGGGGACACGATCCTGATGGCGTACCCCGGCGGCCTGTACCCCGACTTGACCATCAAGCCGAACCTGCGCGGCCGCTACAACCTCACCATCAACATGCGCGAAGTGAACGCCGCCACGGGGCTGCAGCTTAAGCTCAGCGGGCGCGACCTGGCGTATACGGTCACCCCGGCGCTTGGGACCGTGGACGTGCACACCAACCGCGATATCCTCGTGGCGACCGATGTAGACATGACCGGCCAGACGATCCTGCTCCACTACCTCGGCCGGCTCATCTACTTCAGCTACCTCAAGTTCGTCCCGGTGGCCCAGGACCAGCCCGGCCTGCAGGTGGACCCCGAGCGGGTCCGCGAGGAGCCGCTGCTCAATCCGGCCGAGGACTGGGTCAAGACGCGGGACACGGTGCCGGAGGGCATGGCCGAGCTGAAGCATGAGGCGGACGTGCCGGCCACGCCGGCAGCGGATGACGGGCGAGGCTATGTCGTCTACACGCGGCCAATGCTCGACCTGATCTTCCCCGACACGGTGCCGGCGACGGACGAGGTGTGCTCCGAGCTGCGCGTGTCGGCCGCGCGCGGGGAGTACGAACCTGCCACCTTCGCGATCTACGCCACGGGCGATCTCGGCGCCTGCACAGTGACGGTTGGCGACCTCACCAGCGGCACGAGGAAGATCGCGAAGGGCAACCTCAGCGTGGCCGCAGTCGCCTGCCGCAACCTGCGCACGACGTTCAACGGCAAGGTCTACATGCGCGCGCCGGCGATGCTGGACCCGACGCTGCCGGTGAGCGTCGGCGCGAAGCAGAGCAAGCAGTTCTGGCTGACGGTGCAGGTCCCGGCCAACGCCACGCCGGGCGACTACTCCGGCGCCGTCACGTTCACTCCCGGCGCCGGGCGGCCGACGCGCCTGAAGCTGGCCGTGCACGTCTATCCCTTCGCCCTGCCGGAGCCGCAGAACGTCTGGCTGGGGATGTACGACCAGCTCTGGGCGCTGCGGTCGGATGCGAACTGGCTGCGCGACCACTGCGCCGACATGCGGGCCCACGGCATGACCAGCGTTGGCTACTGCGGGGGCCTCAACGGGCAGATGGCGCTCAGGGACGGGGTGGCCGCCGCGCAACTGGACGACACGTGCGGCTTCGCGCGCTTCATGGACGCCTATCGCGATGCGGGCTTCCCGCGGCCCGTGCTTTGGCTGATGAACGGGGACATCTGGGACTGGTGCAGCCGGCAGGCCAAGCCCGGCAGCGACGAGTTCGCGACGCTGTACAAGCAAGTCATCGCGTCCCTTCTCAAGGCCGCAAAGGCCCGCCGCTGGCCGGGCATCGTGTTCCAGCCGATTGACGAGCCGGGGTCGTACGAGTTGCGCCCGCACGCGGGCTACATCGCGCAGTGGGCCCTCGCCAGCGAACTGATCAAGGCGGCGGGCGGCACGGTCGAGGTGGACCATATCCCCTTCTCGACCGAGGATGAGCGCCTCAAGAGCGCGCTGGAGCGGGCGCTGCCCGTCACGGATGTCTTCACCCAGCGGTTCTCGACGAAGCCCATCTGGTTTGCGAAGGACGGCTGGTGGTGGGGGAGCCTCAAGGAGCAGGCCCAGCAGTGGGGCAAGCGCTTCTGGTCGTACAACATCAACGACGCCGCCTTCTTCCCGGAGTTGGCGACGATGCGGCTGGCGTACGGCCACTTCCTGTGGCTGCAGGGCGTCACCGGGCAGTTCACGTGGTCCTATCAGCAGGTGGCGGGCAACCCGCTCAACGCCCTCGACGGCGCGTACACGGACATGATGTACACGTATCCGGCCATTCCCGAGGCCGGGGCGCCCGGCGGGCCGTCGCTGATGTGGGAGTGCATGCGCGAGGGCGTGGACGACCTGCGGTACGTGCAGATGCTGGAGGGCCTCATCGCCAAGGCCGACGCCCGGGGCCAGGGCCTACAGGCGCAGCAAGCGCGAGCGGTGCTGGAGCGGATCCGGAGCAGCTTCGACTGGGAGCGGCTGCGCGAGCGGAACCGCTTCATCGAGTGCCAGTGGGATGAGACGGTGACGGCGCCGTCAGGGCAGCGCACGGTCAAGGGGCGCTTCAACATCCCGAACGGGTGGGGGCTGGGCGACTACGACCGGTGGCGGGAAGCGGTGGCGCGGGAGATCGTGCGGCTGGGGGTGTTGTAGGCCGTTGGACCGCGGGCTTTCCAGCCCGCGGTGTCTTTGCGGACGACACGGCGCGGGCTGGAAAGCCCGCGCTCCACTTACTGCCTCGTCAGCCACACCGTGAACGTCCACGAGGGGTGGCGGCGGTCGCGCAAGAACTCCAGGGGCTGCCCGTCCTTGAGGTACGACGTGCGCTGCACCAGCAGCAGGGGGCTGCCGGTGTAGACGTGTAGCAGCCCCGCCGTCTCTTCGTCGGCGGCGGCGGCGATGATGCGCTGTTGTGAGGCCGCGATCTCCAGACGGTATTCCTGCGCCAGCACTTCCGTCAGCGACTCGCCGGGCTGCAGGCCGCGCTGGGCCAGGCCCGGCACGCGCTTCTCGGCGAGGTGTGACGTCTGCACGGACATCGGCTCTTCATCGCCCAGGCGCAGGCGCTTGAGGCAGACGATGTTCTCTTCGGGTGAGAGCTGCAGTTCCTGTTGAGCCTCCGGGTCCTCATCGGCGCGGAAAATGTAGAGGGCGAGGATCTGGGCCGAGGGTGTGATGCCCCGCTCCTTCATCTCGCGGGTGAACCACGGGATGCGGGTGTAAAGGATGCGCTCTTCGCGCAGGGGGGTGGTGTCGCGGACGAAGGTGCCCAGGCCCTGGCGGCGGGTGATGATGCCGCGCTCCTCCAGTTCGGCGAGGGCCTGCTTGACGGGGGCGAGGCTGACGCCGAAATGCTTCGTCAGTTCCTCCTGGGTGGGGAGGCGGTCTTCCGGCTTGAGCTTGCCCTCCCGGATGGCCCCGAGCAAGACCTCAATGATCTGGCTGTACAGCGGGACGCTGTTGTCGCGGGACGGTTTGCGGAGGGCGGCGAGATCCATGGGTAGGCGGGCCAGTCCTTATATCAATATACTGAATCTTAGCCGGGGCGCGCCCGGCCTGTCAAGCCAACCTACGACGAAAGCGGGCTATAGCGGGTAGCGGATGGGGTTGCGGGGCGAGGCGCCGTCGGGGGACTGCGGCGCGGGCTTCTGGATGGGGTTGAGCCTCGAGGCGACGGTGGCCAGCACGCCGATGCCGATCAGGCGGTCCGCGTCCTTGCCGATGGTGCGCCGGACGTCGTCACTGCGGGACTTCTCATAGGCCTGCAGGTTCGTCTGCAGGCGGGTGAGGCCCTCGAGGATCTCCGGTGTGGCCCGGGCCTGCCGGGCACGCTCGAGGAAGTAGGCGCAATACCGGCTGTCCTTGTGGTTCTCGGCGTCAATCACACCGAGGCTCAGTTCCGTCAGCCAGGCGGCCAGGTCATAGTTGAGGCGCTCATCGTCGGGGAGTTCGCGGGTCCATTCGTCACAGGCCTCTTCGAGCACCGCCGACTTCTCCCGGGCGACGACCGGCTGGGTCCGGGCGTCGGTGAGCAGCAGGGACAGTTCACGCGCGCGCTGGACCAGCTCCGCCGGGGCCTCCACGCGCCGCAGGTTCGCCAATGCCAGGTCCGCGTTGCCCTTGGAGGTCTGGCGCAGGTCCGGAGTGTATTCGGCCTTCTCCAGTACGAGGATGCCTGGCACGAGCGAACTGAGGCGCAGGGCCGCCCCGATGGCGAAGAACGCGCGCAGCGTATCCTCACCGAGGACCACGCGGGGCCGGGCCCCGGGCTCGGTGGGGTTGGGGTCGGTCTGCTGCCGGGGCTCGAGCGTCTTGCCGTCCGGCAGCGTGGCGGCCACGCCACTCTCCTGCAGAAAGCTCAGCAGCACCGGTGAGGCCACGGCGATGGCGGCGAAGCCCTTGTTGAAGTCCGAACCGGCCATGGCCCGCACGACGCCGCGCACGACCCCCTGCCCGTCCACCAGCGGCCCCCCGCTGATGCCCTTGTCAATGTTCAGGTCGCACTCGATGTTCTTGCCGTCGTTGATCATCCGCGCCACGTAGCCCCGGCGCAAAGACACGTTGGGGCCGTTGAGGCTGCGGTCCAGCATCGTGCCCAGCGGGAAGCCGAAGGCGTAGACCGCCGTCTGCTTGCCCGGCAGGTCCGAATGGATGCGGACGGGCTTGATCGGCGGGAACTCGCCCTTGACTGCCAGCAGCGCCAGATCGGCGGAGCGGTTGGTCTTGATGATTTCAGCCGGCAGCAGGCGCGCGTCGCGGGTCCCGCTGAAGAGCCGGACGGTGACGGCCGCGCTGCTGTTGCCGAGGGCCTCGGCGATGACGTGGTGGTTGGTGATCAGTTGCGTGCCGGTGACGAAGAAGCCAGTGCCCGACTCGACGGAAATGCGGGAGGAGCCGGACTTCTTGTACTCGACGGACACGTAGGCGACGGCCTGCTCCAGGCCGCTCTCGAGGTCCGCGTCCAGTTGCAGCGCCCGGTCGGCGGGCTGCGCGTGAGCCACCGCACCAAACAGGAGCGGCAGACAGCCCGCCAGAACGACCAGAACCAGGAACCTCGGCTTCACCACAGCCTCCGAAATCAGGGCCCCGCGAGAGCAGCAAACCCGGGAACATTATTATAGGATAAATTCGGGGTGGAGGGAAGATGCGAGCCACAGGGTCGGGGCAGAGGTTGTCGCTACGCTCCTGGCGAATAGCCCCGCCTCACTGCGTCCCGGGAGAGCCCCCATGGCCTTCGTCAATGTCAACTACTGGTCGCCGTCGCTGGTCAAGGAAACCGCCTGCCACGTGCTGCTGCCGGACCGGCAGACGCGCAAGGGCCCGTACCCCGTGTTCTACCTGCTGCACGGCCTGTCGGATGACTACACCGCCTGGCAGCGGTGGACGAGCCTCGAGCGCTATGTGCGCGAGTTGCCGCTCATCGTCGTCATGCCCGATGGCCACCGCAGCTTCTACTGCGACGCCACCGCCGGCCATGCGTACGAGAGCGCCATCGTCAAGGACCTCATCGGGTTCATGGACACGCACTTCCGCACCATCAAGTCCGGCCGGGGGCGGGTCATCGGCGGGCTCTCGATGGGCGGGTACGGGGCCATGAAGCTGGGCCTCAAGCACCCGGACAAGTTCTGCTCCATCTCCGCCCACTCCGGCGTGTACTTGCACGTGCGCGAACGGCGCTGGGAGCAGCAGGACGTGCCGTGGTCGGCCGAGGTTGCCCGCATCTATGGCGACGCCAAGACCTGCGCGGCCAACGACCCGTTCGCGCTGGCCGAGAAGCTCGACCCGGCCAAGGCCCCGGCGATCTGGCTGGACTGCGGCGTCGAGGACGGGCTGTTGCGCGACAACCGGGCGCTGCACGCCCACCTCAAGACGCTGAAGATCAAGCACCAGTACCACGAGTACCCCGGCAGCCACAACTGGGCCTACTGGGACGAGCACGTCCAGGACGCCCTGGCGTTCCACCGTAGGGTGCTGGGGATCTAGGGGTCTGTCCCCGGAGAAGCAGCGAAGCTGCTGCGCAGGGGGCTGACCCCGAGCGCGCTAAGGGGGTCAGCCCCCTGCGGATCGCGCACGGCGCGATCCTGCGGGGACAGACCCCGCCAATCGGAGAAGTCCCATGCGCATCACCCTCGCCCAGCTCAATCCCATCGTGGGCGACATCGGGGGCAACCTGAGCCGGGCAGTCGAGACGCTGGCGCAAGCCGCGCGCGAGCGCGCCGACCTCGTCGTCTTCCCCGAGCTGTTCCTGATCGGCTACCCGCCGCGCGACCTGCTGGGGCGCTGCTGGATCATTGACCGCATCGAGGCGGCGCTGGGAGAGTTGGCCCGGGCGGCGTTGGCCTACCCGGAGCTGGGCATCATCGTCGGGGCGCCGCTGCCGACCGGGCGCGAGACCGGCCACGGGCTCTACAACAGCGCCGTGCTCATCCACGATGGGCAGATCCTCGGGCAGGCCAACAAGTCCTTGCTGCCGACCTACGATGTCTTCGACGAAGACCGCTACTTCGACCGGCATAACGGCGCGACGCCGCTCGAATTCCGCGGCGAGAAGCTGGGCATCCACATCTGCGAGGACGCCTGGAACGATCCGGAGTTGTGGCCGCGGCAGCGCATGTACGACCACGACCCGGTTGAGGAGTTGGCCGCCGCCGGGGCCACCGTGCTCATCAACATCTCCGCCTCGCCGTACAGCAAGGGCAAGGAGCAGGTCCGCCACCGGCTCATCAGCCGCCACGCGCAGCGCCACGGCCTGCCGTTCGTCTACGCGAACCAGGTCGGGGGCAATGACGAGTTGATCTTCGACGGGCGCAGCTTCGTCTTCGATGCGCAGGGGCAGCCGCTGGCAGTGCTCCCGTCCTTCGCCGAGAGCGTGACGACGGTGGACCTGGCGACGGCCCGGCCGGTTCCCTACGCGCCGCAGCCGGAGATCGCCAGCGTGCATGACGCGCTGGTGCTGGGCGTCCGCGACTACCTGCGCAAGTGCGGCTTTTCGCGGGCGATCATCGGGCTGTCCGGCGGCATTGACTCGGCCGTGACGGCGTGTCTCGCCACGGCCGCCCTCGGCCCCGACAACGTCCGCGCCCTCGCCATGCCCTCGCAGTACTCCTCGACCGGCAGCGTCAGCGACGCCGAGGCCCTCGCCCGCAACCTGGGGATCGAGCTGGAGATCGTGCCCATCAGACCGATCTTCGAGGCGTATCTGGCGACACTACAGGAGCTGTTCGCCGGGACACCGGCGGGCCTGGCCGAAGAGAACGTGCAGGCGCGCATCCGCGGCAACCTGCTCATGGCGATGAGCAACAAGTACGGCTCCCTGGTCATCACCACCGGCAACAAGAGCGAGCTGGCGGTCGGCTACTGCACGCTCTACGGCGACATGTCGGGCGGGCTGGCGGCCATCAGCGACGTGCCGAAGATGATGGTCTACGAGCTGGCGCGATACATCAACCGGGAACGGGAAATCATCCCGTTGGCCTCGATTACCAAGCCCCCATCGGCGGAGCTGAAGCCCGACCAGCGCGACCAGGATACGCTGCCGCCATACGAGATCCTCGACCAGATCATCGAGCTGTACGTCGAGGAGGACTGCTGTGCGGCGGACATCGTCGCGCAGGGCTTCGAGGAGGAAGTCGTGCGGTGGGTCCTGCGGACGATTGACCGCAACGAGTACAAGCGCCGCCAGGCCGCGCCGGGGCTGAAGGTCACGAGCAAGGCCTTTGGCGTCGGGCGGCGGATGCCGGTGGCGGCGAAGATAGAGTTGTAGCCGTCGGAGGGGCCGCGCTTTAGCCGGCCCCCATGGACCTTCCTACCAGGGGGCCGGCTAAAGCGCGGCCCCTCCAAGGCTTCCGATGCAAATCGCCCTCTTCGTCCCATGCTACATAGACCAGTTCGCCCCGCAGGTTGCCCTCGCGACCGCGCGGATACTCGAACGCCTCGGCCATGAGGTGATCGTGCCGCCGGGGCAGACCTGTTGCGGGCAGCCGACCTACAACACCGGCTACCAGGACGAGACGCGCGGCATTGCCCGGCACTTCCTGCGGGTCTTCGGCGGCTACGAGACCATCGTCGCGCCCTCGGGCGGGTGCGTGGGCATGGTGCGGGAGAACTACCCCGGGCTCTTCGCGGGCCGGCCGGAAGAGGCACCGGCGCGGGACATCGGCGGGCGCGTCCATGAGTTCACCAGTTTCCTCGTGGACACCCTCGGCGTGACGGACCTGGGGGCGAAGCTCCCGACGACGGTCACCGTACACGACTCCTGCCACGCCCTGCGCGAGTTGGGCATACGCGAGCAGCCCCGCGCGCTGCTGCGGGCCGTGGAGGGGCTGACGCTCATCGAGATGCCGGATTCCGACACCTGCTGCGGCTTCGGCGGCGCGTTCTCCGTGAAGTACCCCGAGATCTCCACGGCGATGGCCGACGAGAAGCTGACCAACGCGCTGTCCACGCAGGCCGAGATCATCACCGGCGTGGAGAGCAGTTGCCTGATGCACCTGCAGGGGCGCATTGACCGGCAGGGCCACCCGATCAAGACCATGCACGTGGCGGAGGTTTTGGCGAGAGGAATGGGACTGCTGGACTCCCCCTCCCTGTAGGGAGGGGGCAGGGGGGTGGGACGCTCTTGGTGCCTTCCGAACGTCATCCCACCCCCGCCGCTGCGCGGCGACCCCTCCCTGAAGGGAGGGGTAACGACAAGGCCGACAACGACATGAACACCCGACAACGCTTCGCCGAAAAACTGGCCGACCCTGAGCTGCGCCGCAAGATGGCGCACTCGATGGGCACGTCGCTGGGCCACCGCCTCGAGCGCATGGCTGAAGTGCCCGAATGGGAAGCGCTGCGCGACGCCGCCCATGACATCCGTCAGTACGGGCTGGCGCACCTGGGCGAGCTGCTGGCGCAGGCCGAGACGAACCTGACGGGGCGCGGCGTGCGCGTGTTCTGGGCCGAGGACGCCGCGACCGCCAACCAGTACATCATTGACACCGCTCGGCGGCTCGGCGTGCAGAAGGTTGTCAAGGGCAAGACGATGACCTCGGAGGAGACGTGCCTGAACGACGCGCTGCGGGACGCGGGGCTGCAGCCGGTCGAGACCGATCTCGGCGAATACCTCGTGCAGCTTTCCGGCGAGCGCCCCACGCACATCACGGCCCCAGCCGTGCACATGTCGCGGCAGGATTGCGGGCGTCTGATCTGCAACGAGCTCGGCAAGCCGTACACGGACGACCCGCGCGAGTTGACGCTGATGGTGCGCGAGGCCCTGCGGCCGGAGTTCATCGGCTCCGTGCTCGGGGTGTCGGGCGGCAATTTCCTCGTCGCCGACCCGGGCACACTCGTCATCTGCGACAACGAGGGCAACCAGGGGCTCGTGACGGCGCTGTCTGATGTCCACGTCGCGCTCGTGGGCATAGACAAGGTCGTCCCGCGCTTGCAGGACCTCGGGCCGCTCTTGCGGCTGCTGGCCCGCAGCTCGACCGGGCAGACGCTGACGGGCTACACGACGCTCATCAGCGGCCCACGCCGTGAGAGCGACGTGGACGGCCCGCGCGAGTTGCACGTCATCCTGCTGGACAATGGCCGCACGAAGATGCTGGCTGATCCGATTGCCCGCGACGGCCTCGCGTGCATCCGTTGCGGCGTGTGCGGCGGCATCTGCCCGATCTACTTCAAGGTCGGCGGCCACCCGTACTGGACCTACCCCGGGGCCATCGGCGGGTTGTGGGCGCCGTTCGTCGCGGGCGAGGACTGGGTCGAGGAGCTGCCGCACGTCTGCTCGCTGTGCGGGGTGTGCGCCGAAGCGTGCCCGGTCAAGAACAAGCTGTCGCGGGCGCTGCTGGAGCTGCGCGCCCGGCCGCAGGGACGCCAGCGCTTCCCGCTGACGCAGCGTATGGGCATTCCGGCGCTGGGCCGCATGCTCGGCAGCCCGGCGCTGTACCGGATGGCGGGGCGGCTCATGCGGATGGGCTGGCCTTTGCGCAAGCTGGCGCAGAAGGCCGGGCCACTGGGCGGGTGGACGACGAGCCGGGAGTTGCCGACGCCGCCGCAGCGGACGTTCCAGGAGACGTGGCGGAAGGGGGGCGGGCCGTGATGTCAGCACGCGAACACATTCTGCAACGCATCGCCGCCGCGAACGTACCGGATGGCCCGGCGTTGCCGTCGCCCGTGCCGCCGGAGGAGGTCGCGGACCGGCTGGCCGTGCTCGCGCACGAGTTGGAGAAGCTCGGCGGCGAACTGGTCCTGGCCGACGGGCCTGCCGAGGCCGCCGCGCGCCTGCGGGAGCTGGTGCCCGACGCCGAGGCGCTCTGGTTCATCGCCGACCGGCCGCTGGTGGCGCAGGTAGCCGAGCACCTGTCGGTGCCGCGGGCGACGCAGGAGCAGATGGCCGACTGCCTGGCTGCGCTGACCGAGGCGGAGTACGTCATCGCCGACACGGCGACGGTGGGCCTGCGGCTGGACGCGGGGCAGCCGCGGTCGTGCTACCTGCTGCCCGAGGTGTGCATCGTCATCGGGCGGCGCGAGGGGATGCTGCTGACGCTGGCGGACGCGCTGGCGGACCTGGAGCGGCGCGGGGATCTGCCCACCGGCTTCGTGTTCGTCACCGGCCCCAGCCGCACCGCCGATATCGAGAAGACCGTCGTCATCCCAGCCCACGGGCCCAAGCGGCTGATTGTGGTATTGCTATGAATAACGCGTAGGCGGGTTCGTCCTCGAACCCGCTTCACCCGTGCGGGTTCGAGGACGAACCCGCCTACGCGCAACCTTCTGGAGATGAACATGAACCCGATCAACACCTTGTTGCTGTCCGGCGCCAACAACCACGACTGGACGCGCTCGACGCCGTTCGTCGAGAAGCTGCTGGCCGACTCCGGCCGCTTCACCGTGACCCGCACTGACGACCCCTCGCCGGTGTTGGAGGACGCGGCAGGACTGGCGGGCTACGACCTGATCTTCAGCGACTACTACGGGCCGGAGTGGAGCGAGGCCGCACAGGCCAACTTCACGCAGGCCGTCGCCGGCGGGACGGGGCTGGTCATCCTGCACGCGGCCGACAACGCCTTCAAGGGCTGGGTCGAGTACGAGAGAATGGTCGGGTTGCTGTGGCGCGAGGGGACCGGCCACGGCGACTTCCACGAGTTCCTCGTGCGCATCGTGGACCACGAGCACCCCATCACCGCCGGCCTGCAGGACTTCATGCAGTGGGACGAGTTGTACCACAAGCTCGTACACATGCACGATGTGCCGGTTCATGTGCTGGCCACGGCCTACTCCAGCCCCGACATGCGCGGCACGGGCGAGGACGAGCCGATGATGGTCGTGACGCAGTACGGGCAGGGGCGGGTGTTCCACATGGTGCTGGGGCACGTGTGGCCGGGCGACCCGGAGGGCGAGTACAAGGGCGCCAGCATGATCGCGTTCGAGAACCCGCCCTTCCAGCGGGCGCTGCTGCGCGGCTGCGAATGGGCGGCGACGGGGGAAGTGACGTTGTAGGGGCGCGATTCATCGCGCCGCGTAGGTGCGCCGGTCCTCCGGCGCCCGATCCCCCCCCCCGCCCGCCGGAGGACCGGCGGGCCTACGCGGTCACGACTGCGTCTGACGAGCGCCTAGCCGAACGTCTCCGCATTGGCCTCGGCCCACGCGCCGTTGGCGCCCAGCTCCAGGAAGATCATGACCGCGCTGAGGTAGTCGTCAATGATCTCCCACTCCGTCGGGAGGGGCATGAAGCTCGCCCGCCCCAGGTAGCCCTGCCGCCCCTCAAAGCCCATCCACCCCAGCTTCGCCTGCCTGTGGAACAGGATCGAGTTGAAGAAGAAGCCCGGAGGCTCCGGCGGGTCACCGTCGCCGTACAGGGGGCTGAGTTGGCGGCCCTTGTGGGCGAAGAGCTTCTCGGCCCGCGCCTGCCATTCGCGTAGGATTGGCCAGTACGGCGCCGGGTGGCTACGCGCCTGCATGGCGAAGTTGTAGCCGCAGGCGTGCAGGTCCAGGATGGCGTCCAGGCCGAGGGGCTTGACGAAATCGAGCAGTTGCTGCACCTCGACGGCCTCGCTATGGACGTCGGACAGGCGGCGGTTGATCGCCCAGCCGGCCGCGTTGAATTGCCCGCCCACGAACAGCGCCTCGTCGGGGTCGAAGTAGTAGCAGGGCTCCTCGCTGTCGGCGTCGTAGGGCACGAGGTCGCCGCTCTGCCGCAGCCCCGAGGCATAGACCTCGCACGTGTCCACGCCCTGGGCGTAGAAGCTGTCCGGGCACACGGCGCGGCCGTCGGGGTTGAGCATCGGCACGATGTAGAGGTGGACCTGGTCGAGCACGGACTCCAGGTCCGGGTGCTTTTCGCCGGCCAGGTCCTGCCCGGTCTCCAGGAGGTTGATGAGGTTCAGGCAGGAGGCGACGGTGCCGGGTTCGTGGCCGTGGGTGCCGCCGATGACCATGAGCTTGTGCCGGCGCAGGCCTGCCGAGTACTCGACGACCCGCAGCCGCCGCCCGCGCACACTGGACCCCGCGTCATGCACGATGCCGCGCGCCACCTGCGTGTCCAGGTACGCCTCGACCCGGTCCGCGTTCGACAGCCAGAAGTCCGGCAACACGAGCTTGGGGATCTTGATCTCCATGGGCTACTTGATCTCCTCGATCTTCAGATCATCAAACCACGCCGGGCTGGTCTTGCTGAAGTTGTACAAGTAGAGGGCCGTGCTGCGCGGGTTGGGGTGGGTCGTGAACTCCGTCGTCAGCCGCTCCCACTCCCCCGCCTTGGTGGGGCTGATCGCGCCCGACCGCACGAAGTTCTTCTCGTCGGTGTACTCGATCATCGTGGCTGAGCAGCCCGCGTCCGCGGCCTCGCGACGGATCATCCCGCTTAGCCGGTAGCGGCACCCCGGCTTCAGCGGCGTCAGCACGTTGAGCAGGTTGAAGCCCCCCGGCTTGGAGTCCAGCCTGACGCAGTGCTTCCCCTCACCCGGGTTGGTCGCGTCGGGCTTCACGTTCCAGTAGTCCAGGTAGCCATTGGCATCAAGGCGCTCGAAGTCGCCGTTGACCAGCGGCGGGGCGAGCATCGTCCACGCCGTCTGCTTGCCGCCCTGCCAGGCGACCTCCACGGTGGTCTTACTCCATTGGGTCAGGCCCTGCAAGTCCTGCGGGTCTACGAAGCGGATCCGCTGCACACAGGGGTCTTCCGTCAGCCGGGTCCGCTGCTGCGGAGCGAAGCCCGCCGGCCAGTGCGGCTTGAGGGTGACGGGCAGGTCCTCGCGCATGGGTGTGAAGAGCGTCAGCAGCAGGCCGTTGTCGCCGGGGGCGGTCATCGGCTCCAGGAACGGCACGACCTGCAGCGCCGGGGCGGCCTCCTGCACGATCACCGCCGCCGAGATGTCCTCGGCCGGGACGGGGATGACGGCGACATTGGCGGCGCGCGCCAGCGGCCCTGGCTCGATGCGCCCATCGAGATGGAACAGGGCGATGGTGCGCGGCGTGATTGCTCCGGTGAGACGGATCGTGGCCCCCTCCACGTGCTCCTCGTTGAGCATTGTGATGGTGATGATCTTGTTGCCGCCATCGAAGCGATCGAAGCGCCGGGCCTGGACCTGCGGGTTCGAGACCTCCAGACCCACGTCGTCCCGGTACACGGCCGGCCAATCAATGAAGGGCTTGATCCGCCGGCGCAGGTCAATCACGCGCTTGACGTACTGGTGGTAGCCGTACACATCGAACTTCTCGCCCTCGAGGAACACGCGATGTGCCTTCTGCGGCATCGTCCAGGGGCGGTAGTGGTTGGCGAAGCCGTCCACGCACAGGTAGCCGGGGAAGGTGTAGCGGAAGACACGCTGGTCATCGGTAGCCCCGGACATCAGGTGATAGCCGACCCACTGGCCGAGAATGTCCGAGCAGCCCTCGATGGCGGCCGAGTAGTCCGGGTTGACCTTGCGCCCGTCGGCGATGACGGACTTCATCAACTCCGCCAGGCCGGCGCCCCAGTTGTTCTCACCCACATGACCGTGGCGCGGGTTGAAGCAACGCTCCGGCCCGACGCGGCCCGTCACGTCCCAGTACATGCCGTCGGCGCCGAGGTACTTGGCGTAGTAGTCCACCGCCCACCAGCGCAGCCACTCGCGCCAGCCGGGGCTGCCCGGGCACATCCCCCGGATCTCCCACGGCGGGTTCTCTTCCGGGGCGGAGGCGCCGGGGAAGTTCACCAGCGCGTTGTCCAGGAACCAGTTCTGGTCAGGGATCTTGATCTCCTTGGGAATGTCGGAGCGCTTGCCGGTGCCGAAGTCCTCTGCAGTCGCGTGGGACGGCGTGTAGCGGTCGGGCAGGACGTAGCACATCACGTGCCCGCCGTCGGCATGGATCTGCTTGATCTGGTCCCGCAGCTCCGCCGCGCCGCCCAGCCGCGGCGACGGGTACGGGAACGTCACCTCATGCCCGTGGCGGTTGCCCTCGGCGTCCCACCACGCCCAGTCCATCTGCTGGCCCTGGATGTGCAGGTACTCCAGCCCCATCCAAGCCGCGACACGGTAGATGTCATCCAGGTGGCGGAAGGGGACGTCGTTCTGCAGGCCCACGAGCAGCCAGCCGTTGGAGTCGTACATCCACTGCGGGACGTCCGGCTTGCGGAAGGGGGTGTAGCGGAGACCTTCTACCTGCTGTGTATCCTGCTCCGAGAGCCGGCGGTAGAGGTCCGCGCCAGTGTGCCAATCGCCCGGGTGTGGGGCGAGGACGACGCTCGGGCTGGTCCAGTTCTGGCCGGGGCGCACACAGACCTCGAAGGCTGTCGAGAGGTCCATGCTGGCGTTGGGGGCCGGCACGGCCTGCAACCGCACGCCCTGGCCCGTGCCGTCGTGGACGCCGAGGTAGAGGCCGCGCTGCGCGCCGGCGAGGTCCATCCAGCCCATCACGCCGCGGCCGGGATAGCCCGTGTCCACCCCCTCGGACTTCAGCGGGTCCTTGACGATCCGCCCGCACACCCACGGGTGGACGAGCGTCCAGTTCTCGGGCTCGCCATCGGGGCGGATGCCGTAGAGGTCGGGCATGGTGAGGCCGAGGACGGTGCGCTGCGAGCGGTTGGTGAGGTAGGCCCGGCAGGCGATCGAGGGATCCTCCGTGCCACAGGTGACCAGCACGCGCACCTCAATCGGCTCGTCGCGAGCCTCGAAGATCAGGAAGACGGTGTATGCGTCTCCGTGCGTGGCGGAGACGAGCTTGAGTCGTTCGAACGGCACGTCCTCATAGCTGATCCCATCCTTCCCCAGCAGTTGTAGCCGCAGCCAGGGCACGCGCCGGAAGCGCGTCGGTGCGGCCGCGCCGGCAGCGGGCGTCTCGGGCAGCAGCAGCGCGCCAGTGGCCTTCTCGAAGGTCCGACCGTTGATGCTGAGCATGTCAGCGGGGGCGGGGGCGTCCACGACCGGGCACTCCGGCCGCGGTGTCACCGTGAGATTGAAGTCGTCCAGGAAGAACTCCGTCGCCGTCCCGCCCTGGCTCAGCCAGATGCTGTGATGGCCCGGCTGGCGCACCCGGTACTCCAGGGCCACGGGCTGCCAACCGCTGCCGCCGATCTCCCACCGCCCGGTCATCTGCGTGCGGCCCATGCCGATGACCAGCCCGTGCGCCGCTGTGACGCGGTACCAGAAGCTCAGCCGCACCGTGTCGCCCTGCTGCAACTGGCCGAGGGTGTGGGCCGTGCCCTCGTAGTTCCCGCCCATGGTCGCCTTGTTGTCGGTGACGACGCGCAGGGCCTGTTTGCCCGAATGGGCCTGGTCGGTCTTTTCGACTACGACGGGCGTCCCGTACGTGCCCCAGGCCTCGCGGCCGGGGGCCTCCATGTCGGCATCGGCGAAGGGCTCGGCGGCCACGGCTGCTGTGGCCAATAGCGCGCACAGCCCGATCCAGACACACTCACGCGGCAGTCGCTTGCGCATGGTCGCAGTCCTCCTCCGCCCGACAGGCACTTCGTCACCCCCGGTTCTTCCCCGCCCGCGGCAGGTTGACCTGTTGCCCTGTGACCGGCTGAGACCCTGTCAGACGCTTGCCAGGCCCTTGCACGAGCGCAGGCGAAAGGTTTA
>CAZZDO010000015.1:0-27623 GCA_964653205.1 uncultured Armatimonadia bacterium
GGGTAGAGTGGGGGGCCGGGCGGGTGTGTGTGGCCTCACCCCCTGCCCCCTCTCCGGAACGGAGAGGGGAAACACCAGAGGCAACGGCGCGGGGCGGGAGCCCCGCAGGCACGGGACGACATACGGCGCACTTCCACGAACGGCATGATTGAGCAGACACCGGACGAGTTTGCCAGAGCGATTCAGTGCTTGCTGTTTGCGAGCCCGGAGACGCTTCCCGCGGCCCGACTCTGCGAGATCATGGAGGCGGATAGGGAGGCGGTCGAGCAGGGCATCGCGTGGCTGCGCGAGATGGTGGCGGATAGCGGGCTGCAGGTGGTGGAGTTGGCGGGCGGGTATCAGCTTGCGACGCGGCCGGAGTATGCGAGTCTCGTGCAGAAGCTGCTGCAGCCGACGCCGGCGCGGCTGAGCGCCCAGGCGCTGGAGGTGCTGGCGATCGTCGCCTATCGGCAGCCGATGACGCGGCCGGAGATCGACAGCATCCGGGGGGTCAACTCGCAACACGCGGTGGCGACGCTGGTGGAGAAGGGGCTCGTCACTACCATCGGCCGGAAGGAAGCGGTGGGGCGACCGCTGCTCTATGGGACGACGCCCCATTTCCTGACGAGCTTCGGACTGAAGGACCTCAAGGCGCTGCCCAACCTGGAGGCCCTGCGCAACGCGGTGGTCCACGAGGCGCCCATGGTGCTGCACGGGGTCTCGCAGACCGGAGAGGAAGCGGAGGTCGAGGAGGGGGATGAGGGAGGTCGGGCGGATTCAGAGCTAACAGGATAGACAGGACTGGCAGGAGGAAGGCAGGAGGACAGATAGGGGACAGCACTTGATCTGCTGATCGGTCATGATGCGCAGCTTGGTCGCGGCTATTGTGCTCAGCGTGGCGGCCACCTCGACAGGGCGAACGGAACCGGTGGCGGCCCAGGTTGTCGCCCGCAGCGAGGGTGAGCCGACGCTCTCGGCGGAGTGCGCGATTCTCGTTGATGTGGCGACGGGGCAGGTGCTCTACGAACGGGAGGCCGACGCGCGGCGGGAGCCGGCCAGCCTGACGAAGATCATGACGGCCTTGCTGGCGATCGAGTCCGGCAAGCTGGACGAGACGGCAACCGTGTCGAAGCAGGCGGCCTCGACTGGGGAGTCGTCGGTGCACCTGCAGGTCGGCGATCAGGTGGTGCTGCGGGACCTGCTCGTGGCGGCGCTGCTGCCCTCGGCGAATGACGCGTGTGTGGCGATCGCGGAGCAGGTGGGCGGCTCGCTGCCGGCGTTCGTCGAGCGCATGAATGCGCGGGCGGCCGAGCTGGGGCTGACAGAGACGCACTTCGAGAACCCGCACGGCCTGCCCGGCGCTACGCACCTGAGTTCGGCCCGCGACCTGGCGGCCCTGGCGCGGGAGGCGCTGCGGCAGCCGGAGTTCCGGCAGACTGTGGGGACGGAGAGGGCGCAGTTCCACTTCCGGCGGCGCGGCCTCCCCGGCGTCCAGTCGCAGGAGATCCTCAGCACCAACCGCCTCCTGCGGCACGAGCACCCGGAGCACTGGGCCCTGGCGGACGGCGTGAAGACGGGCTATACCCATGCGGCGGGACGCTGCCTGTGCGCCTCGGCGACGCAGGACGGTTGGCAGCTGCTGTGCGTGGTGCTGGGCTGCAAGGACAGTTGGCTGGACGCCCGGAACCTGTTGACTTGGGGGTTCGCCGGCTACCGGCACTACCAGGTGGTGACGGCCAACACGACGACCGCGGAGGCGCGCGTGATCGACGGGAGTGCGGCTACCGTGCCGGCGGTCGCGAAGTCGTCGATCGAGGTGATTGCCCCGGCCGACGACCCGCCGCCGGTGGCGCACCTGTCGGAAGCCTATCCCGAGGCGCCCATTCGGGCGGGGGACGGGGTCGGAGAGCTGGTCGTCTCGCGGAGGGATGGGACGCAGGTGAGCGCCACGCTGCTGGCGACGCGGGACGTGCCGCGCTCCTGGGGGGCGCGGGTGCGGGATCATCTGGGGGCTTTGCTGGCCGGCGTCCTGGGACTGGCGCTGATCGGGGCGGTGCTCATCCATGGAGCAGTTGCAAAGGCTGCTGGCCCGCGCCGGCGCCGGGTCGCGGCGGCGGTGCGCGGAGATCGTGAAGGCGGGACGGGTGACGGTCAACGGCGCGACCGTGCGGCATCCCGGCGCGCCAGTCGATCCGACGCGCGACCGGGTGCGCCTTGACGGGCGGGTCCTGGAGCCGCCGGCAACCGGGACATACCTGATGTTGAACAAGCCGGCGGGGTATCTGACGACCCGCAGCGATCCGCGCGGTCGGCGGACGGTCATGCAGCTACTGGCGCCCGGCCTGAGACGAACGGTGCACCCGGTGGGTCGGCTGGACCGGGACGCGACCGGCCTGCTACTGCTGACCAGCGACGGGGAGTTGGCCCACCGGCTCACGCACCCCTCGCATCACGTTCCGCGCGCGTATGAGGTGGAGGTCGAGGGGCAGCCGAGCCGGGAGGCGCTGGAAGAGCTGGCGGCGGGCGTACGGCTGGAGGACGGCCTGACGGCGCCGGCGCGCGTGAAGGCACACCGGTTGTCGCCCGGCGGAAGCCGGCTGAAGATCACGCTGCGGGAGGGCCGCAAGAACCAGGTGAAGCGGATGCTGGCGGCGGTCGGGCACCCCGTGCGGTCGCTGCGGCGAGTGGCGTTTGGGTCACTGCACCTGGGACACATGGAGGCGGGGACGGTCCGGGAGCTGCGGCCGGCGGAGGTGGAGGCGTTGAGGGAGGCGGTGGGGCTGGGACAGCAACGGGAAACAGAAACGAGGTAGGGCGAGATGCCGAAAGAGATCGTGACGTTGCCGGAGTTTGAGAGGGGCGAGATCCGGCCCGCACCGATCAAGCTGTTCCAGTATGAGGGCAGTCTGGCATCGGAGCTGGCCGCGGGGCTGACGCCCGATCAGGCTGTCGTTCTGTTCGATTGCATGTGCGCGATTCGCCTGTTCGAGGAGCGCATCGCAGAGCTGAAGTCCGGGCGCTGCCGGTTGCTCCCGCGGTGGCGGTTCGTCGGCGCGACGCACCTGTCCATCGGTCAGGAGGCGGTGGCGGTCGGCGCACTGGGGTGCCTCAACCATCACGACCATATCACCTCGACCCATCGCGGCCACGGTCACTCCATCGCGAAGGGGTTCTTCGCGTTGCGGGAGATGGGCGAACAGGAGCTGCGCAACTTCATCGAGGGCCATCACTACGGCGAGCGTTACGACGGGCCGGAGGAGCCGCCGTGCACGGAGGGGGAGGTGGCGGAGGCGGCCCTGCAGATGCACCTCAACCGGACGATGGCGGAGCTGTTCGGCAAGGAGCCGGGCTACTGCCGCGGGCGCGGGGGCGGGATGCACATCGCGGACTTCAACGTGGGCCACCTGGGGGCGAACGCGATTGTCGGCGGGAGCTATGCCATCGCGACCGGCGCGGCCATGGCGAACCTGTGGCTGGGCGAGGATCGCGTGGTGCTGTGCCTGGTGGGCGACGGCGCGGCGAACAACGGCATCGCGCATGAAGCGATGAACATGGCCTGCATGGAGCAGATCGAGCGCATGTTCAAACGGGGCCTGCCGATCATCTACCTCGTCGAGAACAACCAGTACGGCATGACGGGCAAGCAGGCGGGCGAGGTGACCGGCATCGAGCACCTGTGCCAGCGCGGCGCAGGCTACAACCGGGTCAGCATGAGAGCGGAGGCGGTGAACGGGATGAACCCGATGGCCGTGCGCGACGCGGTGCGGCGGGCGTATGCGGGGTGCAAGGCCGGGGAGGGGCCGGTGCTGCTGGAGTGCCTGACCTACCGGTACATGGGCCACAGCCTTAGCGATGACGGGACCGCCTACCGGAGCGACGAGGAGAAGCAGGCGTGGCTGGCTCTGGACCCGCTTCAGTCCTACCCGCGGGCGCTGAGCGAGGCGGGCGTGCTGACCGAGGAGCAGGCGCAGCAGCGGCGGGCGGCCATGCAGGCGCGGATCGACACGGCGACGAGGTTCGCCTCGGATGCCTCCGAGCCCGACCCCAAGACCATCTACGAGGGGCTGTTCACCGACACCACCAGCGGGCAGATCGAGGAGGCGTGGCGGACGCCCGATTCGGAGCTGCTGGCGGCGCCCAAGATCGCCACGCGGGACGGCAGTGGGCGCATTCTGTACCGACACGCCGTGGGCGAGGCCTTGATGGAGGAGATGATCCGCGACCGGCGGGTCGTGGTGTTCGGGGAGGACGTGGCGGACTACGGTGGGGCGTTCGGCGCGACGCGGGGGCTGTTCGAGATCTTCGGGCGGCAGCGCATCTTCAACACGGCCATCTCGGAGGCCGCCATCGCGGGGAGCGGCGCGGGGATGGCAATGGCGGGGATGCGGCCGGTGGTCGAACTCATGTACATCGACTTCATCCTGATGGCGATGGACCAGGTGGGCAATCAGTGCGCCAAGGCGCGCTACATGTTCGGCGGCAAGGCGACGGTGCCGATGGTCATCCGCACCTCGGTCGGCGGCGGCAAGGGCTATGCCGGGCAGCACTCGCAGAGCCTTGAGGCGGTCGTGACGATGATCCCGGGCCTGAAGGTGGTGGCGCCCTCGACGCCGCGGGATGTGAAGGGTCTGCTGAAGAGCGCGGTGCGCGACGACAACCCCGTGGTGTTCATCGAGCACCAGAACCTGTACGTCGAGAAGGGCGAGGTGCCGGAGGCGGAGTACACGATTCCGCTCGGCGTCGGCGACATTCGCCGCGAGGGGACGGACGTCACCGTGGTGGCGTACAGCGCGATGATGCTGGTGGGCGAAAAGGCGGCGGCGATGGCGGCCGAGGCGGGGATTTCGGTGGAGCTGGTCGATCCGCGGACGCTGATCCCGCTCGACGAGGCGCTGATCGCCGAGTCGGTCCGGAAGACGCGCCGGGCGGTCGTGCTGTCGCAGGCGCCCGCCACCGGGTGCTTCGCTGAGCACATCGCGCATGTCATCCATCGCCAGTGCTTCGGCGACCTGGTCGCCCCGGTGCGGATCGTGGCGGCGTATGACGTCCCGCCACCGATGGCGCAGTCGCTGGAGACGGAGAACCTGCCTTCGCCGGAGAAGGTGCTGGGCGCCGTGAAGGAGCTGGCGGCGCGGTAGGCTCAAGACGCAGCGGGCAACTCGAACCGACGGCAACCAACGACAGGAGGGACCACCATGGCCGTGGTGGTGGCGACGTGTCCGAACCAGAAGCTGAACCTGGAGATGTGTCCGTGCACCGCCGACTGCGAGCGGCGGGGAATCTGCTGTGAGTGCATGAACTACCACATGCAGAGCACGCAGTGGCCGAAGACGGCCTGCATGAGGGGCACGCCGAGGCCGGCCAGCACGCTGGAGCTGCCACTCGCGATTCCGGTGGATTGCCCGAACCACGAGCGGAACAAGCAGACCTGCGCGTGCACGTACGAGGAGTGCGAGCGGCGCGCGTTCTGCTGCGTGTGTGTGCGGAACCACTGGAAGGCGGATGGCAGCAGCGCCACGGCGTGCATGAGGGATTAGGCGGAGACGCAGCTCGTCGCTTCCATCAGCAGCGTCGTCGGGACGCCGGGCAGCGCGTCCCAGCTGCCCAGTTCGTCGAGGCGGGTCACGGCCAACCCCGCGTTCCGCATTGCGGCGAAGTACTCGCTGACCGGATGCAGGAAGTTGGGCACGATGTGGGCTCGCCCCTCGTGCTTGAAGGCGGTGCGGAACCCCAACAGCAGGTTGATCGGGTGGAAGTCGGTGACGATCAGCCGACCGCCCGGCGCGATGTGTGACGCCAGGCGCGCCACGGCGTCGTGCAGCGCCGGCACGTGACTGAGGACGAGGCAGCACAGGACCAGGTCGAACTCCCCGATGTCCTCGGCCAGGCTGTCGATGCTTCCCGCCCGCAGCGCCAGCTCCACGCCCGCAGCCTCTGCTTTCGCCCTGGCTCGATCGAGCATCGCCGGCGTCGGGTCCAGAGCGACGACGCGCGCCCCTTGCGCGGCGAGCGGGACGGCGTGGCGGCCGGTCCCACAGCCCACATCCAGCACGGCCAGACCCTCGGCCGGACCGATTGCCTCGCGAATGGCTTCCTCCTCCCCGAGCACGACAGGGTTGTCCATCTCCGCGTCATAGCTCAACGCCCACAGTGAGTACCCCTCCAGCGCCGGTGCTTCATGCCGCATCCTCTGATCCGCAGTCGGGTGCTCCAGGAGGTCGGCGAACTCGCGCAGGAGCTGTGGCAGGTCCGCGGTCTGGCGGGTGAACTCCTCCTCTCCGCTCTCGCCGTGCTGCCGGATGCGTGAGAGGCACTCCCCCATTGCTCGTTGGACGGTCCGTCGCCTGGGGCCGTGGTCCATGGGCGGGCTCCTTGCGGGAGGGCGCAGGCTGCGGGTTCGCGCGTCAGCGGACGCAGACGAGCCGTCCGTCCGTGAGCCCAATGTAGAGGCTGCCATCGGCGATGGCCGGCGAGGAGACGGTGCGCGCGCCAAGGGAGAGGCTGTTCAGCGGCTTCTGATTCGCGGTGTCGAACTGAGAGAGGGTTCCGTTGTAGTCGGCCAGGTGCAAGATGCCTTCCACGACGGCGGCGGAGGAGTCGGAGATCACGAAGCTGCCGGTTCCGCTCCGGGCATCGGCAGCGAAGCCGCGTGCCCCCGTTCTCAAGGCAGCGCTGCGCAGCATGGCGCTCCAGTTGCCGTAGCCCTCCATCGTCAGGAACCAGATCTGATCGCCGATGATCGTGGGGCAGGTGGAGACGGACATGAGGTGCTCCTTGTCCGTCTGCCAGGGGTTGGTGCCGGGTACCCCCCACAGGCGCTTGCCGGTGGCCAGGTCCAGGGCGTGGATGTTGAGGGAGTCGTGGGGCGTCAGGGAGGTGGGCGCCAGCGTGGCGAGGACCACTACGCCATCGGCGATGACCGGGCAGGCAAAGAGGGGCCCATCGGCACGGTAAGCGCCGGTCGGACGAACCGGCTTCTCCCACGCCGGCGTTCCGTCGGCCAGGTGCACGCAGCGGACTTGCCGGTCCCAATCCCCGTAGACCACGAGGTCGCTGGCGGCGGCGGCGCCGGCGTGGATCTCGCCTCCGGGATCCGTCTTCCACAGGATCTGGCCCGTGCCGGCGGCCAAGGCGTAGAGGCGGCCGTCGGTGCTGCCGCAGATCAGCTTCCCGTCAATCAGCAGGGGCGGGGCGATCACCGAACGGCCGGTGCGTGTTCTCCATACCGTCTCGCCCGTCGCGGCGCTCAGGGCGTACAGGTAGCCATCCACGCAGCCGAAGTAGACGCGCTCGGCATCCACGCAGGGGGAGGATACCACCGGCTGGCCGACCTCCGCGCGCCACTTGGGCTGCCCGGTTGCGGCGTCCACTGCGTGGACCGAACCGGCGGCGGTGGCGGCGAAGACCACGTTCCCCACGACCGCCGGCGAGGAGTCTACCGGACCGCCGAGATCGACAGACCAGGCGATCGCCTTGGCTTGCGGGAGAGGCGGGTCCGTCCAGCCCGTGCGCGCCGGGTCGTGCCGGAACATCGGCCAGTCCGCGGCGAGAGCCGAGCGGCAAGACACCGAGGCCAGCAGCGCGAGGATCGGCAGAGCGAGGCGGCCAGCAGATACCGGTTGCATGTCGGCAGGCTTTCAGGGGTTCTCAGTGTCACCAAAGCGGGCGCCGGTCATACGAACACACGGCGCCCGCTGAGGTTTCGGGTCGGTCGAGGGCCCCTAAGGCTGGCCTGGGTCAGGGGGCCGCTCGCCGAGAAGGACTCGCCCGATGTCCACCGTCTGGTTGACGCCGACCACGCCGTCCAGGATGTCGTCGTTCAAGACTTCACCGTATCCCGCCTGGGGCGTGATGACGACGGTGAAGGCGCCGGCCGGGACCTGGGTGATGGCGAAGCGGCCCGTTCCGGGCTGGCTAGTTGCAGTGCGGTTGCCGATCGAGGCGAGCTGGCCGCCGAGGGGCACGAACTGACCGCCTTGACGGCCGTAGATCTCGCCGGTCACCGTTCCGGTGTTCGCCGGCTGTTGATTGCCTCCACCGTTGCCGCCGCACCCGCTGAGGGCGACCAAACAGGTAACGGCGACGGCCAAGAGCAGCCAAGTGCCGAGCTTCATGCCACTGTCACTCCTTCGTGTTTGCCCCGGCTGGACGACAGCCTTGCGGCCGCGATCACCGGTTGACGAGAATGCTCTGGACGACGTTCACGCGCTGGCCGTCCGGCGAGACGGCCTCGATCTGGATCACGTAGGGACCGTTGGGGACGCGCGTCTGGGCGTCGGACAGCAGGTTCCAGTTGAGCGCGTTCGTGCCGGCGGCAACGGCCTTGCCCTGCGCCAGCGTCCGGATCGGGCGGCCGCCGAGGTTGATGACTCGCGCGCTGATCTCGGCGTCCGCAGATAGGACGTAGGTCACCGCCGCCAGGTTCGCCCGAACTTGAGCGCCGGCGGTCCGGAGGCTCAGCCCGGCGGTCTTGCGAGGCTGCACTTCGAGCCGGAACTCCCGGGCGCCGCCCTGGCCGCTGCTGTACACGTAGCTGGGCGTCGTGCGAGCGTAGATGCGCTTGCCGGCGGCCACGTCCACCAGCGTGACGTTGAGGTTCTGCGGGACCTCGCTCAGGTCGGGCAGCACCACCTCGACCTGCGTGTTGGGTACACTGGTGGCCACGCTGAACTGCCAGGTAGCCTCGACGCCGAGCTTGTCCTTGAAGTCGTAGGCCAGTGGCTGGCCCTTGGCGCCGTGCAGGATCACATCGACCGTATTGGGCAACGGAGGCGGATTGGGCACGGCCAGCGGCCCGCTGACGGCCGATACGCCCACGGCGGCGCAGTCGTCAATAGTGCCGGCGGCGCGGGCCACGATCGGGATGCGCCAGTTCCTGGCATTGACGACGCGCGCCGGCTGATCGGCCACGGCGCTGGTCCTGCTGCCGGGTGGCATAGCCGTGATCGAGGCGCCCGCCACGTCGCCCAGGAGCCAGATGCCCTCCCAGCCGTCGATGTACGGTCGGCCGCCGAGGGCCGTGACATTGGAGACGATCTGGTAGCGGCCGTCCTGATAGACGAACCCATAGGGCGCCATCGTGTTGGCAGCGTTGGGGACGAGGTTGGCGAAGGGAATGGCCGACGGGAACGGGTTGGCGGCCATCGTCCAACCGTCGTCGATGACGAAGATGTACGGGTCGGTGGCCGGCACCGGGGTGCCGGCGAAGTTGATCTGGGTCTCGGCCAGATACTTGACGAAGTACCCGCGCCCCGGCGCAACCGCCAGAGCGCCGTAGCCCGGATCGCTCGGAGGGGTGCCCGGCGTCACGTACTTGCCAAGGCTGGCCACCCAGCGCGCCACATCGTTGGTGCCAAACACATGTGCCGGGTCAGTGTCCCTCGGGGTCGCAGGCACACCGATGAAGTACTTGCCGGCCGCGAAGGTCCGGCTCAGGAGCGGATAGCCGATGAAGTCGATGCCGGAGAGATCGCGGTCTACAACCAGGTCCACGGTCGTCACGCCTGGAGCGGGCTCGAAGGCGTATCCGTCGCGGCTGGCGACGATCGTCTGCTGGCCCATCTTCACGCCGGTGAGCGTGTACTGCCCGGCCCGGCTCGTGACGGCGACGCTGGTGCCGCCCTGGACCTCCACCTTGACCCCAACCAGGCGGTTGCCCTGGGCATCCTGAACCGTGCCGCTCACGGTGTAGGTGCGCGCCGTGGCCGTGAAGTCCACTCCGGTAGCGTCGGCGCTGGCAACGACCGCCGTGCGCGACACGGGCTCGAAGGTGTAGTTCGTCAGCGTCGGGGTGACGGTGTAGGTGCCGCTGGGCACGCTCGTGATCCGGTAGATGCCGTTACGGTTGGTCGTCGCCGTGCGGACGCCGTCGGTCACCTGGACTCCGATCAAGCCCTGACCGCCCTCGAGGACCTGCCCGGTGATGGCGTAGAGCTTGTGGGTGGCATCGAAGTCCACGCCGGAGGCGTCCTGCTCCGGCACGCCGTCGCCGTTGGTGTCCTGCGCCCCCACGTAGACGCGGTGGGTCGGTAGGTGAGGCTTCAGGCGAGAGATGAAGCTGTAGTCGGTCAGCTCCGGATCGACGACGTAGGTGCCGTCGAGCAGGCCGGTGGCCTCATAGACGCCCGTGCCCACCGAGACCGCCGTCCTCACCAGCGGGCCGAGTTGGCCGGTGCCCGTGTCATACTGGTAGATCATCACGCTGACGCCGGAGACGCCGACCTTGGTCGGTGAGCCACCGGCGGGAGTGACGGTCTCCTCGATCGTGCCGGTGATGGAGTACGTCGGCGGCGGCTCGGTCGTGAAGCTCCAGTTGACGTTGGTCCGCGGATTGCCCGCGATGTCCTGGGCCGAGGCCCGCAGCCTCACCGTCGTGCTGTACGGGAAGGCGGTCGGCGGCTGGTAGGTGACCAGGTACGAGGTGGGCGACAGTTGCTTCAGGTTGGCGTCCGTAAGCCCCACGTCAACGCCGTCGATGAACAGCTTCACGGAGGCCTTGTCCACCCCGGAGATGGCGTCGTAGACGCGGAAGGAGATGTCGGTGTCAACCGGCACGAGCTTCGTCCGGTCGGCGGGCGAGAGCTGGTCGATGACCGCGCCCACGGCGTCGGGCAGGATGGTGAAGGTGTAGAGCACGGGCGACATGGCGTTGCCGGCGACGTCCGAGGCGTTGACCGTCACCGTGACCGTCTCGCCGTAGCTGAAGTCGGTCGGCGGATTGTAGAGAACGGTGGTGAGGTCGGGCGTTCCGCCGATCTGGAGGGCCGGATCTACGCTGGTCCCGTTGACGGTGACGTGGATGGTGGCCGGGTTGACCCCGGAGCGGTCGTCGGTCAGCTCGAAGCTGATGTCCGTGTCGATGGGCACGTTCACCGCGCCACCGGCCGGCACAGCGTTCTGCAGTTGAGGCGCATTCAGATCGGTGGCCGTGGAGAAACTGAAGGTGGCGGTCATCTTGTTGCCGGCGATGTCGCTGGCCTTGACCTCGACGGTGACGAACTGGTTGTAGAGGAAGTCCACCGGCGGGTCGTAGCTGACGGTGCGCGAGGCCAAGGTCCCGCCGATGACGAGGCTCGGGGTGACGTCGGTCCACCCGCCGCCATCGGCCGGGCTCTGCTGGATGCGCACGTGAATGTCGCCCTCGGCAATGCCCGAGCCGCCGTCATCCAGCCGGAAGGAGATGTTGGTGTTGAGCGCCACCTCGGTCGATCCGTTGGCCGGGTTCTCACCCAGGAAGCTCGGCGGCTGGCGATCGGCGGTGTTGACCCGGCGCCATTTCACATCCGGCTTGACGTTGGGCACCTCATCGTCCACGGCGACGGCGACGTACATGTCGCCATCGGGGCCGCCGGTCGGCAGCTGAACGGTTTGGGTGCCGGCGGGCGGGGTCGCGACCGGCGTCAGCGTGTTGATCGGGGCCGGTGCGCTCACGAAGTACACCTGGTACCGCGCAACGTCAATCTGGGAGGCCTCGTCGTAGGCGCTCCAGTCCACGGTGACGACCATGCCCTCGGGGTCGCAGGTGGCCGCCAGTTCAGCCAGCGCCACCAGCTGCGGCGCCCGGGTGTCGATCACGCCGGCCGACAGGGACAGGCTATCCCCGGGATCGAAGGGGGACGGGTCCTGGTAGTTGAGCCTCAGCGTGTTGCCGGTGGGCCCGGCGATCACGTTGATGACGCCGTCCCCGGAGGCGCCGACGCGGCCCAAGGTGGATACGCCGCCCGGCCAGGTCCGGAAAACGCCGCTGCTGACGTCCGTCTCGCGGAGCGTGACGGTCTCGGTGTCACCGCCGTTGACGACGGTGACCGTGACGTCAACTGTGTCGCGAGCGTTCACGTTGACGTTCTGGTCGAGGTCCGTCAACTGGATGTAGACCTTGTCGCCCTCCTCATAGGGGGCGGTGACCGGGTTGTAGGCGCTGTCGGCCCAGAAGGCGCTGCTGGGCGTGATGATGACCGGGCCGGTGAACTTGCCGGTGGCCGGATAGATCACGGTATCGAAGCCGTCGCTGGCCGTAAACACCGCGGTGTGCGGGCCGATGCCGATGAAGCCGGTCTGGTACTGGTAGGTCTTCCCGTCAATCGTGTTCGTGTCGGCCGGATTGGTCTCCACCATGTCCACCCAAGTGCCGTTGTCCGTCTTGATGCGGACATAGGTTGGCATGTGGCCGTCGGCGTCCCGGAAGGTGATGGAGTAGGTGAAGACGGTGGTCTCGGTGCCCGCCGTCGGGTTGACCGCCGCGTTGAGTAGCCGCGGGGGCGTATTGTTGACGACCGGTTGCGGGTACGTGGCGGGCGGCGTGGGCGGGAACCGGACACTATCCGTACCGTCACTGGCGAACATGTAGTAGCTGTGGGTCGCGACGGTGAGGCCGGTGGTCTGATAGCGGAATAGCGCCCCGTCGGTGTAGTCCGTGTCGGAGGGGTTCACCGGCAGCAAGTCGTGTGCCACGCCGTCGATCCACACCTGGATCGGCGCGGGCGGGTTGTTCTTGGTGTCGGTGTAGATGGCGTCCCAGGTGAACTGGGTCGTCGGCGTGCCGGTGGTCGGCGTGAGCCAGTCGGTGGTGCCGCCCTGGCTGTCGGTCAGGGCGAGCACCGGGTCGATCACGGTCGGGTCCGGATAGGCGCCCGTGCCGGGGTAGCGGAGGATGTTGCTGCCGTCGCTGCACCGCATGTAGTAGCTGTGGTTGCCGACGGCCAGCGTGGTCTCGTAGCGGAACACCGCTCCGTCCGTGTAATCCTGGTCGGTCGGGTCCACCTGCACCATGGCGTGCGCCGTACCGTCGAGCCACACCTCGAGCGTGGCTGGCGGGACGCTCTCAGGGTCGGTGTAGACGGCCTTCCAGACGAACACCGTCTTGGAGTTCCCGGTCTTCGGCGCGACCCAGTTGGTCGTCGTGCCGCGGACATTGGTCAGCGTGCACAGCGGGTCGAACACGTCCGGCCCGTTCAGCGTCGTAGGCGCCGCCGCCGGCACGCGGAGATCGTTCGTGCCGTCGCTGGCGAATATGTAGTAGCTGTGTGTGCCGACGGCGAGCATGGTGGCGTAGGTGAACTCCGCGCCGTCGGTGTAGTCCAGGTCGGTCGGGTTGACGGGCGTCATGGCCTGAGCGACGCCGTCGATCCAGACCTCAATCGGGCTGGGTGGCTCGTTCTCCACGTCCGTGTAGATGGCGCGCCAGGTGAAGGTGGTGCGCGGCGAGCCGTCGTGAGGCGGCATGGTCTGCTTGGGCGACCACCAGTCGGTCTCCCCGGGGGCCATCGTCAACGTCGGCGTCTGGTCGGCGACGATGGGTCGAGGATAGGCGCCGGTGGCCGGGAAGCGGACGGTGTTGCTGCCGTCATCGGCGAACATATAGTAGCTGTGAGTGCCGATGGGGAGCGTCGTCTGATAGCGGAACAGCGCTCCATCGGTGTAATCCTGGTCGGCCGGGTTGACCGGCACCATGTCGAAGGCAGTGCTGTCGATCCACACCTGGATCGCGACCGGTGCGACGCTTTCCGGATCGGTGTAGATCGCTTCCCAGACGAAGTTCGTGCTCGGGGTGCCGCTGACGGGCTTGAGCCACTTCGTCGTTGTGCCCTTGTTGTCCGTCAGCGTGCACGGCGGATCGGTGACCACCGGATGCGGATAGACGTTGTTGGGCGGCGTCGTGGAGGCCGGATAGCGCAGCGGGTTGGAGCCGTCGCTGCAGGCCATGAAGTACGTATGGTTGCCGACGGGGAGGAGGATGCGGAAGCGGAAGAGCGCCCCGTCGGTGTAGTCCTGGTCGGCCGGGTTCACCTGGACCATGTTGCGGGGCCGGCCGTCCAGGACGACGGTGATCGACGCCGGCGGCTGGTTCTCGGGGTCGGTGTACGTCGCTAGCCACTCGAAGCGGGTCCGCGGCGTGCCGTCCTGAGGGGTGAGCCAGTCCGTCGTGCCGCCGCTCTTGTCCACCAGCGTGCACGGCTGGTCGGTGACGACCGGGTCGGGGTACGTGCCGACGTCCGGGAAGCGGACGGTGTTGTTGCCGTCGTCCGCGAACATGTAGTAGGCGTGATTGCCCTTGGGCAGCGTCGTCTGGTAGCGAAACAGCGCCCCGTCGGTGTAGTCGGTATCGGCCGGGTTGACCTGCACCATGTTGTAGCCCGTGCCGTCAATCCAGACCTGGATCGCCGCGGGCGGCACGCTTTCGGGATCGGTGTAGATCGCATCCCAGACGAAGTTGGTCTGCGGCGTGCCCGTGGTCGGCGTCAACCAGGCGGTCGTGCCGCCGTTCTTGTCGGTGAGCGTGCAGGGCGGGTCGTATACATCCGGGCCGCTCAACGTGTTGGGCGCCGTGCTCGGGATGCGGACGTTGTTCGTGCCGTCGCTGACGTACAGGTAGTAGCTGTGCAGGCCGACCGCCAAGGGGGTGGCGTAGGTGAACTCGGCGCCGTCGGTGTAGTCCGTGTCGGCGGGGTTGGCCGCGGTCAGCGCATAGCGCGTGCCGTCGATCCAGACCTCAATCGGGTTCGGCGGCTCGTTCTCAACGTCGGTGTAAATCACGCGCCAGGTGAAGGTCGTGCGCGGCGTCCCATCATGGGGCGGCGTCGTTTGCTTCGGCGACCACCAATCCGTCTCCCCGGGCACCATCGTCAGCGTAGGCGCTGGGTTCGTCACGATCGGGTGCGGGTACGTGTCGGGGGCCGTGGTCGGGAAGCGCAGGGCCGTCTTCCCGTCGCTGCAGGTGATGTAGTAGACGTGGTTGCCGACCGGCAGCGTGGTCTGGAAGCGGTACAGCGCCCCGTCGGTGTAGTTGGTGTCGCCGGGGTTCACCGGCAGCATGTTGCGGGAGACGCTGTCGAGCACCACCCGGATGAAGCTCGGCGCCTGGTTCTCGGCATCGGTGTAGGTGGCTTCCCAGCGGAAGTTCGTGGTCGGCATCCCGTCCTGCGGAATGACCCAATCGACCGTGGTGTTCAGGTGATCCACCAGCGTGGGCGGCGTGTTGGTCTGGATGAGCGTGTCCGGGGCAGACCGCATCCCGGTTGGCGGCGGGAGGAAGTTGGTGTTCGAGACAGCGTCCTGCGCCGCGGGGGGCGGCGAGGTCTGCCGGAGCGTCACGTAGGTGGTGTCGAGCAGGCGAACATCCACCGTCGCGCCCCCGGTTGCATCGTCGGCGAAGTCATAGGCCACGATCAGACCGCGATCCGTGCCCTCGACCACGGTGTAGTTGTTCAGGTGATCGAAGACTGCGGTGGGAACGCCGCCGACCTTCGAGAAGGTGGCCGTGTCCAGGACCGTATCGGTCGGGTCGATGATGCCGTTGATGTTGTTGTCGAGGTACAGCTTGGCCGACACATCGCCGGGCCGCGTGCTGGTGCCCATGCTGTCGATCTTCAGGCCATCGACAATGACCTCGTCCCGGTTGACCCGTAGGCGCAAGCCGAGCATGGGCACGTCCTTGGTGCCCTGGATGGCGGTCGCCGGCGCGAGGCTGGTGGGGGTGATGGTTAAGGTGTCCGGCGCCTCCACAATCACCGTGCGCGACGGGTCCGTGCGGATGGGGAAGCGGTCTGCGCCGAGGTTGTTGGGCGCGGCCGCGCCCGTTCGCACCCGCTGCTGGACCACGCCGGGAATCTGGCAGGTGATGGCCGAGCGCGGGAAGACGGGGTCGATGTTCGGGTCGGCGTAGTCGATGCCAGCCCCAACTGTAACCCCGGGCTCCGCCGAGTTGGCGATGTCATAGCAGAGAAGCAGGTCCCGCTCGGCGGAGTTCGCCGCCACGCGGAAGGAGAGCCCCGTGATGTTGGCCTGCTGGTTCTGAACCGGCGCCGCGGCGAGGAGCACGTCGGTGCCCGGCGTGATCAGGTTGTCGCCGTCCACGTCCTCGTAGACCACGGCCCGACTGGTGTCCGAGTCGTTCTTGCTGCTGCCGCACTCGTCGATCAGGATCTCGCGAATGACCACGTCGCCGGTGGAGATGTCGGGCGGCGTGTTCGTGTTCTTCAGGTGCAGACCCAGGACCGGGACGGCGGTGGCCCCCTGTTCCGCCTGGGCCGGCGCGACGGCCTTGCCCGTCACGACCAGCTCGTGGGGCTGCACCCACAGGTCGGCCGTCATGTTCGCGCCGGGATCGGAGATGTTATCCGCCCGGAAGAACGTGTCGTAAGCGGTGTTCGCACGTAGGGTCCCGCTCACTACCACGCCGTGGCTGTAGGTGTTCGGTGCGGACTTCTTGACGCCGTTGCCATTGATGGTGCCCAGTTGGTTGAAGGAGCGGATGTTGTAGCTGCCCGGGAAGGGGTCGCCCGCCATCGCGTCCGGCCGGCCGGCGTTCCATCCGCGTGACTGGGTCTCCAGTTGGTACAGGCCGTCGGCCTGCTCCATGGCGACCATGAAGTGGGCGTCGTCATCCTGGCCGAAGCGCATGTCAACATGGTAGATGTACAGACCCCGCGGCGAGGGGTCACCGAAGTAGGCTGAGCCGTTGCGGTTGCGGTTCTCGATGAGGAAGTACTCGGCGTCGCCGGTGATCGCGGGGTTGGCCCAGAGGTCGGGGAGGGCCTTGTAGACGATCGGGCTCTGCAGGCTGCCCTCGATCTCGGGGATCGTCGCCACCTGCTTGTCTACCGCGGCTCGCGGTGACGTGGTGCCCAGCAGCACCGGGCTGAGGAAGCCGGCCAGGATCTTGCTCCAGGCGTCGATGCGCAGGCCCCCGTTGGCCATGATCGAGTACGGGCCCAGCGCATCCGTCTCGAGGTGCGGAGGCTGCCGGCGGTTGCCGTTCCAGTAGAAGTCGGTATCGTACAGGTCCACCAGGCCCGCGAACGCGTGCCCGCTCTCGTGGCCCGCCAAGGCCAGCGACGACGTCTCCGGCAAGGTGAGGCAGCCCCCGCCGCCCATTGGGATGAAGCTATGGGAGCCGGTTGGGGCATTCTCCCCCGCCGGGAAGACGTAGACTATTCCGTTGTAGCCGGCCGGGGTCCACCCCTGGTCGGTGAGAACGGAATTGACGTCCGACCACCAGCCTCCCTCGCTGTGTCCGCCCGTGTTGTAGGCGGTCGGCAGGTGGAAGTAGCCGCCGGTGGGGTAGTTGGCGTCGTCGTAGGAACTGTGGTCGTAGGGAATGTGCCGGTCGTAGTGCTCGGATCCGGCGGTCGAGCTGGTGGAGTCGGTGTCACCCATGATGTCGTCCGGGTAACCGTTGGTCGTTGGATGCCGCAACTGATACGGCTGTCCGCTCCCAATCGTCCGTTGTCCCCCGCTCTCCGAGCCGGGCATGTGGTCGTGGGTGTAGTAGCAGAAACTCTTCAGGAAGTGGTGTTTGCGAGTCGGCCCCGTCGTGGAGGGCGGCGTGAACGACGGCGTGAGCGGCGTGATGATCTCCGCCGCCGTCACCAGCGTATTCGAGAGCGTCGCGCAGCCCCGACCCACCGGCATGTACCCGGTGCGGCTGCTGTCCCAGGTCAACCCGCCGGGCCCATTCATGACCCAGCTCGAGCCGTTTGGCGGTCCGCCGCTCGCATCGGTGGGGTTCCCGGTGGTCTTGTTGGGGTCGTTGTACTGCCAGGTCACGCCGGTGAAGGTCACATGCCGGTCGTCATACGGATCGATGGTCATCGTCCCCGTGCCGGGCTTGATCCAGTAGTCGTAGTTGAAGAGGGGGCCTGCCGCAGGCAGGGGCCAGCCGCCGAAACGGAAGGTATAGCTGCCGGAGCCGGAGCCCGCGTATCCGCCCTGCGACCGATGGTTGGCGTACAGCACGGAGAAGTTCGTGCCGTTCAGGCTGGCGCGGATGATGTCATAGCCGGTCCCGATGACCGACGTGGGGCGGATCACCGGCGTGCCGGGGAAGGGCAGGAAGTCATGGGACCCGGACTCGCCGATGTCGGTGCCGTCCAGCACGTGCATCTGCTCGAGCCAGCCCGCGATGTTGCTCCGGTCGCCGGTGATCTGCAGGTTACCGTGGGAGTTCGCGCGCCACCAGTTCGCCACGCTGTTCTGGTTGGAGGTGTCGAAGAAGAAGCTGAACCAGTGCTCGACCAGCGAGGTGTTGGTGTTGTAGTAGCGCCGGATCTCGGGGTGGCCACTCGGCAGGTCGGTATACTGGCCGGTGTTGCTCCAGGCGGGGTTGCTCAACCCCTGGGGACGGCCGCTGCTCCACGGCCCACCCAGCGACAGGCCGTGCTCAGCGAGGCGGTTGTTGTAGTCCATAAGGTCGCTGACCGACCAGTTGATGTTGATCGGGTGGCCGACCACGGTATTGCTGGTGCCGACCTGATGCGGGTGAGGGGGGAACGAGGAACTGGGAGCGGCGTCATTCCAGTAGGGCATGATGGGCGCCGCGATGAGGACACGCCACTGCGTGACGGTCGCCCGAGGCCCGCGTCCCGTGCCCGCGTTCTTGAGGCGGTCGACTTGCTCGGGGGTCAGCTTCTGGATGAAGAACCCGCGCTCAACCGCGTCGGCCCACGCGGCCATGAAGTT
The DNA here is from genome assembly GCA_964653205.1 of uncultured Armatimonadia bacterium. Classification (GTDB taxonomy): domain Bacteria; phylum Armatimonadota; class Zipacnadia; order Zipacnadales; family UBA11051; genus JAJFUB01. The sequence goes on from CAZZDO010000015.1 coordinate 18,436, forward strand.
ATCGTAGGCCGGCGTCCCCTTCGTCTTCTCGACCTCTTCCCAGAACTTCCGGCCATAGTCGGAGCCCGGGGAGAACAGCATCGCGCAGCCCTGGAACTGGACCTTGTCCTTACCGGGGCGCCGTGGGTCCACGGTCACGAAGTCGGCGATCGTTCCCTCCGGAAGCTTCACCGAATCGATGATGTCGGCCCGGTTCTCGCGCGCGGCGCGGCGCATCTCCTGCTCGGCCGCCGCGCGTGAGAGCTGCCGGGATTCCATCAACCAGCGGATCGTCTGCTCCCGGACCGGACCAAGCTTGATCTCGAGGGCCAGGGCCGGACCGGTCAGGATGGCGGCCAGCAGGATGGAAAGGATGAGAAGCAGGCCGACTCGGTGCAGAGTCCTGGTCATGGTATGATACTCTCCCCCTTGGTTCGCGATGAACCGGCAAACCAGGTGCGCCTCGCGGGGTGCCGTCCCGCGAGGCGCCGAGACGTGTTTATCGATGAATGGTCACCGACCGCATGGCGCGTGCCTGCTCGCCATCGTCGGCGACGGCCTCAAGGACGACGAGATAGGTCCCGGACGGTACGAGCGCGCCCTGGGCGTTCTTGAGGTTCCAGACGACGACATTGGTGCCGGCGGCGGCCGGCTGACCGCGCAGAACGGTCGCCACCTCCCGGCCGGCGAGGTTGCGGACGGAGGCGGTCACGGCGGCGGCCTTCGAGAGCGTGTAGGAGAGCTGCACGCTCTTCGCGTTGGCCTGCGCGGAGGCGGCGGTGATGGCCAGGTTCCCGCCGCGCTCCGGCTCGACGATCAGGCGGAACCGGCGCTCGCCGCCCTGGCGGCTGTCGTAGGTGTACTGGGGCATGAGCCGGGCGAAGATGCTCTTGTTCGCCGCGACGTCCACCAGCGTCACCCGGAGGTCCTTGGGCACCGCCGATAGATCGGGCAGCCCGACCGTGATGGGCGTGTTCCGCAGATCGGTGCAGACGGCGAACGACCACTCACGCGTCGGCTGACCGCCGGCCGGGCGGATGTCCAGGGCCAAACGGCGACCGTCGGCTGCGATGAAGTACAGGTCCACCATGCCGGCGGCGGCCGGCGGGTTGGCGGCCTGGAGGCCGGCGCCGGTTGTCTCCATGATGCCGGCGCGCGAGCTGAGGTCGGCCGCTACGGGCGCCGTCGCCGTAATCGGCACGACCCAGTTGCGGTCATCAACCTTCGGCTCGGCCGCGACCGGAGAATCGGCGGCCCCCACCTGCGGGCCATTGATCAGCAGCACCGTGGCTCGATCCGCCTGGATCCAGAAGCCGGCGCCGCGCGGGATGCTCAGCCTACCGTGGAGTTCGGGCAGGTCGGAGACCAGCTCGTACTGGCGGGTACCGGGCTTCAGGACGAAGCCGAAGTCCGCCACCGGGCCGGCGCCCGAGATGGCCAGGTTGGCCCACGGCAAGGCGACCGGGTAGGGGTTGCCCGCCATGTTGAAGCCTTCCTGCAGCGAGAGGTTGAAGGCATCGGAGACGCGGATCAGCTTACCCGCGATCTGGAGGGTCCTCGCCTGGTCGAAGCGCGCGAAGTAGCCGCGACCGGGAGCGAGGTCCAGGACCGACGAGGTCGGATCGAGGGCCGCATAGACGTACTTGTCGGCCTTGGTGCTGCGCGGGTCCCAGCGCGCGACCGCATCGGTGCCGAGGGCGGCCACAATGTCGTCGCTGGCCGGCTCCGCCGGAACGGCCAGGAAGGAAAGCCCGGCCGGGAAGCTCTGCGTGAAGAGTTCGAGGGCGACGAAGTCCTGGTTGATGGCGCTCGGGCCCACGGTCACGTCATGGCTGACGGGCTCGAAGGTGAAGCCGGTCTTCGCGGCCTTGATCCGGTACGTGCCCGCGAGAACGCCCTTGAGTTGGTACCCGCCGCTGTTGTTCGTCTGCGCCGTCGCGGCGATCGCCCCGGTGCCGCCGGTCTCGGCGGTAACGGTTGCGCCGGCCAGCACTCCGCCGTCGGCGGTACTGATCTGGCCGCTGATCGTGAACGTCTCCGGTGAGGCGGAGAAGTCGACCTTGCGGGCGGAGCCTCCACCAGCGGTCGGCAGCTTGACTTCACGCTGAGCGGGCTTGAAGACCGAGCCGGGCAGAGCGGGCCGGACGACGTATACCCCCGCGGGGCTGTCGAGCAGCTTGTACACGCCGTCAGCGCCCGTAAGGACCTCCTGCAGACCGTTCGTGACCCGCACATTGGCGACCGGCCCCTTGGCGTCGGTCACCGTGCCTACGATGTCGTAGCCCTTGACCGCGGTGAAGTCCACGCCGGGCACGTCGGCGCTGGCGACGGTGATCGTCCGGCTGGCCGGGATGAACGCCTTCCCGCTCTTGCTCGGGACGATCTCATACGAGCCGTTGGTCAGGCCGACGATGGTGTACTGCCCGTTGCGGTCGCTGAGGCCCGACAGCCGGCCGGCGGCGACCGTCACGCCCTCCACCGGTTTGACGCCGCCCGCGCCATCGCTCTGGGTGATGGTGCCGGATACGGCGTACGTCGGCGGGGCGACGATGGTGAAGCGGTAGGTCTTGGTCGCCTTGCGCGGATTGGGCCGGGCGAGGTCGCTGATGTCGATCTTCACCTGCACGGGAGAGAGTTCCGCGAAGTCGCTCTTCGGGGTGAAGGTCCAGCGGAAGCCGTCGGGCACGGGGACGGGTGACCCCAGGTCGCCCGGGACGGCCGCGCCGCTCACCGTGACCGCGAGCTTCAGGCTCGCGACGTCCACGCCCGCGCCGGTGTCGGTGGCGGTGAAGGCGATGGTGGTATCCACCGGCACGTTGCGCGCCCCAGGGGCCGGGTCGAAGTCCGACAACACCGGCGGCGCGTTGTCGGTGGACTGGACCGGTCCGGCCTCGTTGGAGTTGACCGATTCGTTGGTGCCGTCGAAGGCGCGGACCACGTAGTAGAAGTCGGTACCGTCGCTGGCCGTGGTGTCTTGGTAAGTGATCGTGCCCGCCGGGACCGTCGCCAGTGCGGTCGTGTAGCCGCCGGAGGTCTGGGCGCGGTAGACGCGGTACTCGGTGACGTCCTTGGCGCCGGCGCCGTCATCGGGCGACTTGGTCCACGCCAGGTCGATGCGCGTGCCCGCGCCGGGGTTCGTTGCGGTGAGGTTGGACGGCGCGCCGGGCGCCAGGTTGTCCGTCGCGCGGATCGGGCCGGCGACGTTGCTGTCCACCGACTCGTTGGTGCCGTCGTAGGCGCGCACGACGTACCACAGATCGACGCCCTTGGGCGCCTTGTTGTGGACGAAGCTGTAGGAGCCGGCCCCGGTGGCCTGCACGGTAGCGGCCAGCTTGGGGTTCGTCATCCCGGCCACGGTGTCATAGTAGACGCGGTACTCGGTGACATCGTTGGCGCCGCCGCCATCATCGTTGCTCGGGTTGAAGCTGCCCTGCGTGACGCCGCCCTGATCGTTCGGAAAATCCGAGACCGTCAGGGTCTTGGGAGGTCCGGGCGGCTGGTCCACCTTCGGCCCGGTGTACTTGGTGCCCAGGGGATCGGTCAGCGCCGGCTGGCGCGCGACGTCCAGACCATCGTTGGCCCGGAAGTAATAGGAGTGCGCCGTGCCCGCGACCAGCCCCGAGACCTGGTACTCGAACAGGGCCCCGTCGGTGTAGTCGGTATCGCTGGCATCGACCTGCGTCATGTCCTGGGCGACGCCGTCCACATAGACCTGCACCCAGATCGGCGGGTTGCCTTGGACGCCGGCGAAGACGTCCAGGTCCTTATAGATGATGTGGTAGGTGAAGGTGGTCTGCTGGGTCCCGGCATCGGGGTCCAGGCCGGGGCTCGGACGGATGGCATCTGTCGGCTCGAACTCGAGGGTGGGCGGCGTGTTCTGCGCCACCTTGGGGCCCGGCTTGGAGTCGTTGTACTGCGGGGGCGGGCCCTGAGTGATCAACTCGCCGACAAACAGCAGCGGGTCGGAGGGGCTGGCCTTGACGGGATACGTCAGCTCCCCGTCGCCGGCCTGCGCCCGGAAGACGTGCGTGCCCGCCTTCAGCCGGATCGGCGGCGTTTCGAACACCGCGCCATCGGTATAGACCGTGTCGTTCGGGTCGGAAGCCACCATGTTGAGCACGGTGGCCGGGCTATCTTGCGTGCCATCGATCCCCAACCGGATGACGTTCGGCGGGTCATTCTCCGCGTCGGTGTAGGTGACGTAGAACTGGAAGCCGGTGGCCGTCGTTCCGTCGGGGCCAGTGCCGGGCGCGTCCGGGGTGAACCGGTAGTTGGAGAGGATCGGCGCCGTGTTCTGGAGGACCTCCGGGCCCTCGAACTCAGAGGTCTGCGGGAAGCGGGTCGCCTCACCCCTGACGGACACGTCGGCCCGGTCCGGGTAAGCCCAGTCGCCCCAGTCGTCGATGAACTGGAAGTAGTACCGGTGCAGGCCGGGGCCCAGACTGATGTTGTTCGCCGTGTTGAACATGTACTGGATGCCGTCGATGGCCGTGTTGTCCGACGGCGTCACGCGATCCATGGTGCCGGTGAACCACTGCAGGATCTCGAAGCGGTCGCCGGCCTTGATGAGGTTGGGGTCCGCGCCGAGGGGCGGTGCTGACCCCACCGGCGTGGCCTGGATCCGGGAGGTGTCGTTGCCGGTGATCTGGTAGGTCAGGCCGACGGCGGCCGGGTTGGCGGCCTCCTCGATCCGCACGTAGTACGGTCGCGCGCCATTGACCAGGCTGTTGGCGGTATAGCCGCGGCCCGTCTGCGTAGTGTACGTGAGGGCACCGGCCGAGACGCTGGCGACATGGTTCTCGCCTTCGGGATCGCCGAACAGGTCAATCGTGATCGTGGCCTGGAACGGCTCATCCCCGCGCGGGTTCGGCACCAGCACCTCACCATCGACGTCCTGGTAGGTGACGTAGTAGATGAAGTTGGCGCCCGTCCGGCTGGAGCGGGGCTGCACGTCGTTGCTGGTCAGCACCGGCGGGTGGTTGACGCGGAACCAGTAGTAGTCGTTGGCGCCCGTCGAGTCGACGGGCACGCCCAGGTCGGCCTGCGGATTCGTCTGGGGCAGCACCGGGTCCCAGTCGTCGAACCACTGACCCGTCTCCATCTCGGTGAAGCGCGGCGGCCGGTTCGGGAAGATGGTCGTGCGCACGCCGTCGCTGGCGATGAAGTAGTAGTTATAGTCGCCCGGCCCGCCCCCGCTGGGAAGCTGATGCGCACTGATCTGGAACTGGAAGACGGCGCCGTCGCTGTAGTCCGTGTCGTTGGGGTTGAGCTGCTGCATGGTGAAGCCGCGCCACGTCGTCGGCGCGCCGCCGCGATCGTTCTTGCGGATCATGCAGCGGATGTACTCAGGCGAGCGGCTCGGCTTGCGCCAGTAGTTGATGAGGAAGGTGTAGGTGGTGGACTGCGTCCAGCGACCGCCCCGGAAGGGCTCCGCCGTCGGATCGGGAGGCGCCTCCTCCCAGATGTTCGCGTAGTTCGGCCGGATGGTGTCGTCGTTCGTGTAGTGCGTCGGCTGGTTGGGACGGGTCGGGCTGGCGCCGACTATGGAGCCCTGGGGCCCGCCCTGAGGGCCGACGCTCTCGAAGGGACTGATGACCGGGAAGTACTCGTAGGTCTTCAGCGCGTTGTTGAACTGCTCGTACCGGATCTGAGGCACCTGCCGAGGATCGCCTCCGACCTCATCCCACCGGGCGACGCCCATCTCGGTCGGCAGATACGGCGACACCGTCACCGCTGCGTTGAAGTAGGGGAAGGCGGACAGCACGGGGTTGACGTCGGGGTAGCGGCCCGATTGGGAGTCGTACGGGTAACCGAACGGCCGGACGACGCGGGTGTAAGCCGGCTCCCGTTCCCAGGAGGTATGCCAGGTTGGGGAACTGGGTGACGGAGGGTACGGATGCCAGTACTCCACGCGCGTCTGGTTGCCGGGCCAACCAATCTGGACGTGGGGTATGCCGCGCGGCGGGAAGAAGTCGTCCGTCGCGGCGAACTCGTACGTGTGTCCACCGACCGGCAGCGACACATAGCCGTTGCTGACGGGGGTACCGCGAATGCCCGGGGTGAGGATGTCCTGCGTATCCGGGCCGGGCGGGTCATACCGGAGCTGGAACAGGGTGTCCAGGAAGTTCATGAAGTCGGTGGGCTGGATGATGTACTTGTAGATCGCGCCGTCGAGGAAGTCGTTGTCCTCCAGGTTCTCCCGGAGCATGAAGTGCGGACGCTGGATGTTGCCATCCAGCATGAGCAGCAGCTCCATCCGCGTCCGCTTCTCATACTCCGGGTACGTCGAGTCGCCGACGCCCTTCGACAGTTGTAAGGCGACCCGGTCGCCCGTCTTGTCCATCCACGAATCATCGCCGCGCCACATGGTCCAGTCGTAGTCGCCGCTTTGCAGGCCGCTAATCGACATCGACTCGGTCAGGTTGGCGTCGGCGGCGGTGGGCGCCGCCTCGGGCAGCCGATCGAATACCACCATCGTCGTCCGGCCGTCCCCAGGCGCGCTGCCTGCGGCCCAGCCCCAACGCGGAGGCAGGTTGAATTGGGTGGACCCCCGTCCGTTGGCGTACTGGCAACGGAAGGTGTAGGTCGAGTCGCCGGCGCCGTTATCGTTGTCCGGCTGCAGCTGGTTCGGCGTGGGAGCCAGAGGATCGACGCCCAGGGCCGGGCTGGCGTACCATTCAAGCACATCGGAATCGTCCCACTGCGCCGAGTAGTTGCCAGTACCCACATATTGAGGATACCAGTTCTGGATGGGGGCGTTGTTGCTGTCCACGACATACACGTTGAAGCCGAACGTGATGCCGGTGCCCATGTAGAAGTTGCCCAGGCACCAGTCCTGGTGAGGGAGAGGCGGGAAGTCCCAGCCGGTGAAGGGGCCGATCGTGTAGACCGCCCGGGTGCCGCCCAGGCCCGCCACCGCGACGCCGTCCAGATTGTCCGGCCGCGGCTGCTGGCCCGGGTTGGTGCCAGGCGGCCCGATGAGCCAGAGGTTCGGGTTGAACTGGCCGCCCCAGGCGCCCCCGGTCAGCTGGATGCCCACCACGGTGTTGTTCGTGCCGCGGTCCACCTCGACCCCAAACCAGCGCTGGGAGTTCATGGACGAGTGGATTGGGAAGACGCCCGCGCCGTCAAAAGCCAGAGACGCGCTCTGGCTCAGGGCTGGGTCCGTAGTGAACGTTGCGGCGAGGAGTACAATCGCAAAGGAGAGCACGGCGAGGCGGAGCTGGGCGCTGTGGTTGTGAGCCACTAGAAAGTTCCTCCCCGTCTTTTGCCAGACTGGCCGGACGCACGAATAACCCGCCCTGACTGGCGGACGGGCGCGCCCCAGCCAAGCACGCGACTAGGCAGATGGCCCTGACGACCGTTCGCCCTCCCCCTCGTCGGCCGCCGTTTCGCAGCGGCACCGTGGCGAACTTCATCGTCTTAGAATCACTGGCATTCTACATCAGGGTCGGCCAAAAGTCAACCAAACCAGACCGGCCCCGCGAGCACCCGTGGAGGGGCGAAATCGCCCGGTTTCCAAGGGGTGGTTTGGTATTCGTCGCCTCACTGATCTTACCCTGCATGGCGTCGCTCAAACCCACTGTGACCTGCGTCACTTCGGGCCCCCCAGGCTCTGCGAGAGTCACCGGAACGGGAGCAAGAGCGGAAGCGGCGAGACCGCGTCGAGTCTCGAGGTCACGAGAGCAGTTTCTCGTCAATGAGGCGGTTCACGATGGCGGGGTCCGCCTGGCCCCTGGTGGCCTTCATCACGGCGCCGACGAGGGCGCCCTTGGCCTTCTGCGTACCGGCGCGATAGTCCTCGACGGCCTTAGGGTTCTCGGCGATGGCCCGGTCGATGAGCGGCCCGAGTTCGTCGGTCTCGCCCACCACTCCAAGCCCCTCGGAGGCGACCACTTCCTCCGCGCTCCGGCCGGTGTCAAACATCCGCTCAAAGACGTCCTTGGCGGTCTTCCCCGTGATGCGGCCGGCGGCGATCAGGCCCAGGAGACCGGCGAGGTCCGGCGGCTTGATCGGAGAGTCCTCGATGGGTAGACCCGCGGTGTTCAGCAGCCGCGTGAGATCACCCATGATCCAGTTGCCCGCTTGCTTGGGGTCGGCGGTGAGGGCTGCCAGCTCCTCGAAGTAGTCCGCGGTCGCCCTGGTACCCGTCAGCACGCCGGCATCATACTCGGGCAGGCCGTATTGTGCCGTGAGCCGCGCGCGCCGCGCCTCGGGCAGTTCCGGCAAGGAGGCCCGGATCGTCTCCACCCACTCGCGGCTCGGGGCCATCGGCACGAGGTCGGGGTCGGGGAAGTACATGTAGTCCTCCGCCGACTCCTTGGTCCGCATCACCTGCGTCTCGCCCTTCTCCTCGCTCCAGCGGCGCGTCTCCTGGCGTACTTCCCGGCCCTCTTCCACGGCCTTCATCTGCCGCCGGATTTCGTATCTCACCGCCTCGTACACGCCGCGGATCGAGGCGAGGTTCTTGATCTCCACCTTCTCCGTCCGCTGCCCCGTCTCGGCATCGACGAGGTTCACGGTCGGCTCGCAGCGCATCGCCCCCTCTTCCATGTTCCCGCTCGACACGGCCAGGTAGCGGAGGATCTCGCGCAGCTTGGTGAGGTACGCACGCACCTGCTCGGCCGACGTGAAGTTCGGCTCGGTCACGATCTCCATGAGCGGGACGCCGGCGCGGTTGTACTCTACGAGGCTCGTGCCGTCCGGCAGGTGGAAGTTCTTGCCCGTGTCCTCCTCCAGGTGCACGCGCCGGATGCCGATCCGCACCGCTTCCCCGTCGGCCTCGACGTCGAGGTATCCGCCGAAGGTCAGCGGCTCCTCGTACTGGCTGATCTGGTAGTTCTTGGGCATGTCCGGGTAGAAGTAGTTCTTCCGCGCGAACCGGCACCGCTCGGCCACCCGGCAGTTGAGCGCCAGGCCGGTTTTGATGACGAACTCGATCGCCTGGCGATTCGCCACAGGAAGCGTTCCCGGTATCCCCGAGCACACCGGGCAGCACTGACTGTTGGCCGTCTCGCCGAACTTCGTCGAGCAGCCGCAGAACATCTTGCTGTCGGTCAGCAGTTGCGCGTGGACCTCAAGCCCGATCTTGGCCCGGAAACCCATGTCGGCGACCCCACGGTAATGGCTGGCGAGCGAACGGCATCGCGGCTGAACTCACGTTCCAGGAATCCGGGCATGCTCTGGCCGCCGATGGTGTTGCGGTATCC
>CAZZDO010000016.1:0-27416 GCA_964653205.1 uncultured Armatimonadia bacterium
GCTAACGGCGAACCCACCCATCGCCTTGACGAACCGTTCTATAGCGGGTGTCCGCAGGGCGGGGCCCCGCGAAGCTGCTGCGCGCCCTGCGTTCGCCCGACCCATGAAAGGCGACTGTGCCATGCGATTGCTCTGCGGGCTCATTGCCCTGATCTGCCTGTTGGGCCTCGGCGCCTGCAACCAGCACCCCGCCACGCCCGCGGCCGACCACGTCGTGTCCGATCTCGACCTCCCCGCCACTGTGGACGCGAAGGTGGGGGAGACCCTGGAACTCGCCCTCTCCAGCAACGCCTCCACGGGCTTCAGCTGGCACTGCACCTGGGAGCCTCGGGCCGCCCTGACAGAGGTCATCCGGACCCGCGAGACCCACGAGTCCCAACTGCCCGGCAGCGGCGGCACCACCTACTTCGACTTCACATGCGCCCAGCCCGGCACGGTCGTCATCACCGTCCAGTACGGCCGCTGGTGGGAGGGCGGCGAGCGCCAGGAGCCGCAAACCGTGACGGTCAACATCCAGCCTTAGGCAAGGAACGCCATGCGCCAGCGAGTCCTCTTCCTCACATGCTGCATGGCGGCGGCCACCTGGGCCGCCGCTGACGTGGTCATCAAGGCCCCCGCCGCCACGGTCACCCTGACCGACGAGGGCCTCTGGCAGTCCCTGCAGGGCCCCGACGGGGTCGAGTTGTGCGTCGCCGACGTTCACATGCCTTTCGCGCAGGTCAACACCGCGAAGGGCAGCGCGCCGTGCAGCGGCGCGAAGCTGGCGGAGGGCAAGCTGATCCTCAGCTTCGCCAAGACCGGCACCGAGTTGACCTACGACGTCACGCCCGCGCCGCACTGGATCGTCTTCAAGCTGGCGGGCGTGGCCGGCGAGCCGCCCACAAGCCTGACCCTCTGCCAGCTCACCGCCAATCTCACCGAGCACGTCGCGCGCCGCCTGAACGCCGCTTATGACGCCCGGCGCGCCGTTTGCCTGCTCGCGGCCAACTCCCAGGTGGACTGTGGGGCCTCGCGGCCCAAGGAGGGCGCGGTCCTGCGCGTCACCACGCAGGACGCCCCCGGGCCGCAGGTCGAGGGCGCGGCCTGCGCCCTGATCATCTGCCCGATCGAGCAGTTCAAGCCCATCCTCCGCGAGGCCTCGCACGCCTTCGGCCTGCTCACGAACGAGGACGCCCAGGGCCTGCCAGTCAAGGAGGGTGAGTTCCGTCGGGGCTCGTACTGGTTCATCACCGTCGGCGAGCAGGACCTCGACGAGGTGATCCGCTACTGCAAGCTCACCGGGTTCAAGCAGGTGATGATGGGCTCGGGCTCGTGGTGCCGCACCGTCGGCCACTACACCTTCGCTGAGAACCGCTTCAAGGACGAAGCCGCCCTGAAGGCCTTCGTGGACAAGCTGCACGCCAACGGTATCAAGGTCGGGATGCACTGCTTCGCGTCGAAGGTCAGCAAGACCGACGCGTACGTGACGCCGGTGCCGGATCGCCGCTTCTGGGTGGACCGGCGCGACATGCTCGCGGCGGACGTGACGGCCGACGCCACGGAGATCACCGCCAAAGGTGACCTGCGCGAATGGGCCGGCAGCCCGGTCGCCAAGCAGAAGCTCTGGGAAGGCGGGGTGGACAAGCACCGCGAGGTCATCCTCGACGACGAGATCATCCAGTACGCGAGCATCGGCCCCGACGGCGTGTGGAACACCTTCCAGGGCTGCAAGCGCGGGGCGTGGGGCACGAAAGCCGCCGCCCACCAGGCCGGCACGGACGCCCGCCACTACGGCGTGGACGGCTGCATCAACGGCTACATCATTGACCAGGAGACGACGCTCCTGGACGAGACGACCACCCGCCTGGCCTCGATCTTCAACAACTGCGGCTTCGACATGATCTACTTCGACGGCGGCGAGGACGTGGATCGCACGCGCTTCAATTACTACGTCTCCAACTTCCAGGCGACGCTCATGCGGAAGATCACCAAACGCCCGATCATCCACATGGGGACGATCATGACGCACCTGCTGTGGCACTCGTTTGCTCGCAGCAGCACCGTGGATGTCTACCTGGCCACGCTGCACGGGGCCATCCAGGCCGGGGCGCAGATTGACAAGTGGCCGACCGTCCGTGACCACATCAACAAGTCTGTGGCCTACATGCTCTCGGTCGGCGAAGACCTGATGCCCGGCGAGTTGGGCTGGTTCGGCATCTGGCCCAAGCAGAAGAACACCGACGGCCTGCAGCTCGACGAGATCGAGTACCTGATGTGCAAGTCCCTCGGCTACGATGTGCCGATCTCGCTGGAGACGGGCTTCGGGCAGATGGAGTCCCACCCGCTGACTCCCGGCATCCTCGAGATCGTGCGCCTCTACGAGGACCTGCGCATGAACCGCCGCGTGGACGACGCCACGCGGCGACAGCTAGGCGAGAAGGACAAGGACTTCGCGGTGATCCTGGACGGCAAAGCCCGGCGCTTCGTGCCCGTCACCCCGCTGGAGAGCATCGCCGGCGGCACGGCCTTGCGCGGCGAGATCGGCCCGTACGACGCCGGTTCGGTCGCGACGCTCTGGCACTACGCCCGCGAGGCCGACATCGTCCTCGCGCTCAATCCCCGGCAGACGCGCGTGCTCGACCTCGAGGGTAAGCCCGTGCCGTTCGAGGCCCAGGGCGACAAGCTCAAGCTGCACGTCGCGAGCCGGCGGCTGGCGCTCATCTCCGCGCTGCCTGTCGAGCAGCTCCAGAGCGCCCTGGCGCAGGCGGAGGCCGTGCACCGGCCCGTCCAGCGCCTGTGGATCCAGGCCGAGACGGGCAAGCTCGTCGGCGAGATGGCCCTGGGCAGCGCGGCCGGCGTCAAGGAGCCGGGCGCCTTCGGCGACTTCGTCGTCTGCACGGCCCGCCCGGACTTCAACGAGATCCACGAGTGGTACGCCGAGTACCGGGTGAACATCCCCCATCGGGGAATATGGACCCTGTGGTCGCGCGTCATGTATCCGGGCGGCGGTGACATGTCGTTCGGTTTGTGGCTGCCCCCGAGCCCCCTGTCGCTGCAAGGCGGAAATGCCATCGGGAACTGCGGCGTCGGCGTGGACCGCTGGCACTGGACCGGACGGGGCGGAGGCTCGACCAGTGAGGCGCCGGGCGGCCCGGTCAACCTCAAGCTCGAGCGGGGCCCGCTGACCTTCCGGGTCGTGGCGCGCGAGGGTCGGGGCACGGCCGCCACCAACCCGCGCCTGGACCTCCTGCTGCTAACCGACGACGGGGAGGACATGCCTACCGACGAGATGGCGCAGGCCGCTGGTTTCACGCTGGCCGATGGGAGATAGCGCTCCGGGCTTCCGCCTGCGGCGGGACGGCAAGATCCGCCCTCCGGGACGGAACTTTTCATCATTATTGGTAGTCAGATGCAAGGAACGCCGGTCCTGTGCCTGGGCCGGCCCGGCTACGCAGTGCCCCGGGCTCGGCCCGGGAGGGACTCTGCCACTACGTGCCTGAGGTGATCCATGTCTTCAGTCAGGTCTGCCCTCCTCATCAGTCTCCTGCTGCTCCTCTCAGGCTGGGCCGCTATCGCGGCGCCCGGTCGCCCCACCCTCACCCTCACCGACCGGCCTGGTGACAACGGTGACGGCGTAGTGCTGACCGTCGGCAAGTCGGCGGACGACGGTGGCGGGGCCAACAACGTCATCCAGTACCGGGTGTACCATAAGGAGGGTAGCGACGCCTACACGGTGATGGCGACCCTCGGGGCCAATGGGGCGGCGACGTACGTGTACACCGCCACGGGCCTGACGCGCGGCGTCTGGCACGCCTTCGCGGTGACGGCCCGGGACAACACGGGCGCCGAGTCGGCCATGGTGGAGCGCGCCATCGCCCCCCAGGATGAACAGGCGCCCGGCCGCCCGACCCTCACGCTGACGGACCCGCCGAATGATAACGGCGATACCTGTCAGTTGACCATCGGCCGCTCGGCCGACGACGGGGCCGGCGTTAACGACGTCAAGATCTACACCGTCTACCACAAAGAGGGCAGCTCGCCGTACACGCAGATGGCCACGATCGCCCCGACCGGGGCGGCGACGTACACCTACTGGGCGCTGAACCTCACCCAGAACGTGTGGCACACCTTTGCCGTCACCGCCAAGGACGCAACCGGCAACGAGTCCGTCATGTCGGAGAGGGCGATTGCTCTCAAGAACGAGCAGATTCCCAGCCGCCCGACGCTCACACTGGTGGACAACCCCAATGACAATGGCGACTCCTGCCAGTTGGTCATCGGGAAGTCGGCGGACGACGGCGGCGGCGCCAACGATGTCAAGATATACACGGTCTACCACAAGGTGGGCAGCGATCCCTATGCGGTGCTGGGCACCGTCGTGGCGACGGGCGCGGCCACCTACACCTACTGGGCGACGAATCTGACCCAGAATGTGTGGCATGGCTTCGGCGTGTCGGCGACGGACCGTTGGAACAACGAGTCCACAAAGGCCGAGGCTGCCATCGCCCTCAAGAACGAGCAGATCCCCAGCCGCCCGACGCTCACGCTGGTGGACAACCCCAATGACAATGGCGACTCGTGCCAGTTGGTCATCGGCAAGTCCGCTGATGACGGCGGCGGGGCCAACGACGTCAAGCTCTATACGGTCTACCACAAGACCGGCAGCAACCCGTACACCCCGTTGGGTACCATTGTGGCCACCGGCGCGGCGACGTACACCTACTGGGCGACGAATCTGACCCAGAATGTGTGGCATGGCTTCGGCGTGTCGGCGACGGACCGTTGGAACAACGAGTCCACAAAGGCCGAGGCTGCCATCGCCCTCAAGAACGAGCAGATCCCCAGCCGCCCGACGCTGACCCTCGTGGACCCGCCCAATGACAACGGGGACACTTGCCAGTTGATCATTGGCAAGTCCGCTGACGACGGCGGCGGCGCCAACGACGTCAAGCTGTACACGGTCTACCACAAGACCGGCGCCAACCCCTATACCGCGCTCGGTACCATCGTGGCCACGGGGGCCGCGACGTACACCTGGTGGGCGACGAACCTGACGCAGAACCTCTACCAGGGCTTCGCGGTGTCCGCCACGGACCGTTGGAACAACGAGTCCACAAAGGCCGAGGCTGCCATCGCCCTCAAGAACGAGCAGATCCCCAGCCGCCCGACCCTCACGCTGACCGACGTGCCGAATGACAACGGGACGGCCGTGCAGCTCACCATCGGGAAGTCCGCCGATGACGGGGGCGGCGCCAACGATGTGAAGCTGTACACGATCTACCACAAGACCGGCAGCAGCGCCTACTCGGTCGTGACCACCCTCAACGCGACCGGAGCGGCGACCTATGCGTACACGGCGACGAACCTGACGCCGGCCATCTGGCATGGCTTCGCCGTGTCGGCCACGGACGTGTGGAACAACCAGTCCACGAAGGCGGAGGCCGCGATCCTGCCCAAGGACGAGAAGGCGCCGGGCGCGCCAACGCTGACGTTGACCGATCCCCCCGCTGACGATGGCAACTCCCTGCAACTGAACATCGGCCGCTCCCCGGACGACGGCACGGGCGCCAACGACGTCACGACCTACCAGATCCAGCACAAGATCGGCAGCGGCGCCTACGCCAACCTGGCCACGGTCACGGCCACGGGCGCGACCAGCTACGCCTACCTGGCCACCGGGCTGACACGCGGCGTGAGCCACGGCTTCGCGGTGACCGCCCTGGACGCCTCGGGCAACGTCTCGCCGAAGGCGGAGGCGGCGGCCACGCCGGTGGACAGCACCCCGGCCCAGCCGCCGACCAATCTCGCCGTCGAGGACGTCCCCGACGATGACGGCACGGCGCTGAATGTCAGCTTCACGGCCTCGGCCGACGACACGGCGACCGACAGCGAGGTGACCTCCTACCAGATCTATCGGGCGACCAGTGAGGCGGGAGCGGCCACGCTGGCGGGGACCGTCCCCGCGACCCATCTGACCGTCTACACCTACCGTGACACCGGCCGGACGCCGGGCACGACCTACTGGTACTACGTGACGGCCGTGGCGGCGACCGGGAACGCCTCGACGCCCCGCGTCTCGGGCGTCCCGAGGGACAACCGGCCGGTGGCCGCGCCCTCCGCCCTGACGGCCGCGGATCATCCGTACGACACCGGCAAGGTCATTGACCTCACCTGGGCGCGCTCGGGCGACGACGGCATCGGGCGCAACCACGTGACCAAGTACAACGTCTATCGCCGCATGGCCAACGTAGCCCAGGACCCGGCGCTGGTTGGCGCCGTCACCGCCACCGGCGCGGCGACGTACGCCTGGTCCGACACGACCGTGCCGATGGACCTGATCCTCTACGAGTACACGCTGAAGGCCGCCACGTCCAGCGGGGCGGAGTCCAGCGCCGCCGGGCCGGCGCAGGCGGCGTCGGAGAACAACAACGTCGTGGTCTTCCAGCCGCCCACCAACTTCACCGTCGTGGACGTCGCGGGCGACACGGGCGGCCAACTGCTGCTCACCTGGAACCGGTCGGTCAGCGAGGGCGACATCGGCCCGCCGCCCCCGCCGCCCGTGCTGTCCTCCGTCACGCCCCAGGGCGGCTACGGCGGCACCTACGAGTTCTACCGCCGCCCCAGCACCGGCACCTACGGGACCGTACCCACGTTCAGCGTCTCGGCCGCGGGGACCAACAACCCGATGACCTACATTGACAGCGGCCTGACCAACGGCACCCGCTACTACTACAAGGTCCGCTATCGCCGCTACAACCAGATCTCGAACTTCACCGCGGAAGCCTCGGCGATCCCGGTCAACAACATCTCCGGCGCCAGCGTCGCCTCCGTGGACGACGGGACCTCCAGCACGGCGACCGCGCCGGCCGCCGGCCTCGCGGTGCGGTTGGTCGAAGCCCCGCAGACAGCCTCCGTGGGGCAGGACCTGGTTCTCACCGCGGCCGTGAGCGGCAACCAGGGCGCCGGCACCGTCTACCTGCAGTACAGCCTCAACGGCGCGGCGGCCGCCCGAACCGCCGCCGTGTCCGGCCAGGGCGACTTCACGGCTCGCCTCAAGCTCAGGACCAACTCCCTGCCGCCGGGCGCCATCGTCCAGGTCCGGGCCGTCGTTGTCAGCGGCTCCCAGACCGCGGTGTCGAGTACCGCGACCATCACGGTCGCCAGCCCGTAGCCGCGCCGTCGTCAGCGTGCCAGCCAACGGGGCCGCCGGCATGACCGGCGGCCCTTGCGCTTGCCTGGCGGGCAGGTCGCCCCGCCGCCGGGAGCGAACTCGCTGGCATGACCCCCCGTGCCCGCTTCCTGGCCGCCCTGCAGCGCCGCCCCACCGACCGCCCGGCCGTCGGCAACTGCGTCTCCGCCGCCACGGTGGACCTCATGGACGCCTGTGGCTGCGTGTTCCCCGACGCGCACCGCGACCCCGACATCATGGCCGGGCTGGCCGCCACGAGCTTCGAGATTCTCGGCTATGACACGGTCATGCCGTACTTCTCGGTCCAGCACGAGGCCGCGGCCCTGGGCTGCGAGGTGGACTGGGGCCGGCGGGACATGATGCCCGACGCCACCTCCCATCCGTGGTGCACGTCCGCCGATGTCGTCGTCCCGAATGATCTCCTCGCGCGCGAGCCCATGGTCGTCATCCTGGAGGCTCTGCGCAAGCTGAAGCAGCGGTACGGTGAGGAGGTGGCGGTCATCGGCAAGGTCTTCGGGCCGTGGACACTCGCCTACCATCTCTTCGGAGTGCAACAGTTCCTGATGATGACCCTGGATGACCCCGCCGAAGTGCGGCGCATCCTGGAGGCGCTTCTGCCCGTGCCCCTCCTGTTTGCGGAGGCGCAGCGGCAGGCCGGGGCGGATGTCGTCACGCTGGCCGACCACGCCACCGGCGACCTGGTCTCGGCCGCGATGTACGGCGACTTCCTGTGGCCGCTGCACTGCCGCATCGCGCGGGAGAGCCGCGTCCCGCTCATCCTGCACATCTGCGGCGACACCGCTGACCGCATCGAGTTGATCTCGCGCAGCGGCCTGGCCTGCTTCCACTTCGAGTCCAAAGTCCCGGCGGCGGAGGCGGTGCGCCTGGCCGGTGGCCGCATCACGCTGATGGGCAACCTCAACAACCCCGAACTGCTGCTGCGCGGCACGCCCGAGCAGGTGCGCACCGAGGCCCGGCGGGTGCACGAAGCGGGAGTGGACATCATCGCGCCCGAGTGCGCCGTGCCCCTCACGACCCCCACGGCCAACCTCCGGGCCATCGCGGAGGCGTTCGCCTGAGGAACAGCACCACCCCGGAACCAGACGTTGCCCCCCGGCGTTCTACACTTGTGCCCTCTTCCGTCTCAGGATGACGCACGGATGGTCAATATCGGCCATGTGTGAGTACAATGTGACGGTGCGGCCCGCATAGTTCCATATCGGTGTGTGAGAAACACAATCATCGTTGACAGTTCCGACCGGCTGTGGTACATTTCCACGGTTCCCCACGTGGCCCGCTGCGCCGCATGTTTTCGCCGAGCACCTCGGGCCCCGCGTGTCGTTTTCACCGGTTGGGTAGTCACGTTTCATCAGGCCGTTGACGGCTCGCGTCTTGGCGAGTTGAGGCGTCCTTTTGCCGCAGCCAGCCGTGTTGGGTGCTGGCCTGCCGCAGCATCATGGAGGTTCGAGATGAGTCGCCGCAAGTGGTCCCGGGAGAAGATCATGGAGGACATCCGGGCGTTGGCCGCCGCCGGCCATTCGCTCAGCACGCGCAGCATGGCCGAACTCGGGTACAGTGGCATGGTCACCACTTCCTACAAGCCCGAGTATTTCGGCAGCTGGCGCAACGCGATCATCGAGGCCGGACTGGACCCGAAGGTCGTGTGCCGGCGCAAGCGCAAGTGGACGCAGGAACGCATCCTCCAGCGCATCCAGGAACTGCACGCCGCCGGCGAGGACCTCTCGCATTCCGCCGCCAAACGCAACCACCAGTACCTCGTCGTCGTCGCCATCAGCGACCGCTTCTTCGGCAGTTGGCGCGAGGCCGTCCGGGCCGCCGGCGTTGACTACGAAGAGGTCAGCAAACACGAGTACTGGAACCGCGACCGCATCTGCGAGCGCATCCGCGAGTTGGCCCGGGACGGCGAATCGCTGAGCCACGAGGACGCCAAGCGCTACTACGGCGCCCTCGTCTCGGCCGCCAGCAGCCCGCGCTACTTCGGCAGTTGGGGCGCGGCTATCCGCGCCGCCGGACTGGACTACGACCAGATCCGCAAGATCCACCGCTGGACCCGCGAGAAGATCATCCAGACCATCTCGCAGTTGCATCAACAGGGCGAATCAGTGCACAATGGGAACATGCGGCGGCTTGGCTACCGCGGTTTGATGGAAGCCGCCTCCCGCACCGAGAACTTCGGCAGTTGGGCCGATGCCGTGCGCGCCGCCGGCATTGACTATGACGCACTGACGCAGGTATAGCCGCGGCGACGGCGAACCTGGCCATGGCTATGACGCTCCCTGAGAGCAGGGCAGGCAGATCCGCCTGCCCTGCTGCCTGTCTGCCGCCACGGCTATTGGGACGGCCCAATGCCTGGTCTTGGGGCAGGATTCCGCTGGTGGAAAGCTGAAGAAGCTCCGTATGGTACAGATGCAAGTCTATCGCGTGGGGGTGGATCCGCAGCAGCGGGTGCCCTTCGTGCTGCTGGCCGATGGCGAGGTGCGCCGGCTGCTCCCGATCTACATCGGCCCGTTCGAGGCCAACGCCATCGCCACCCAGTTGCAGGGGCAGGGCTTCCCGCGCCCGCTGACCCATGACTTGCTCCGCACCGTCATCGAGGAGCTGGGCGGACGGCTGGATCACGTCGCCGTGACGGCCCTGTCGGACAAGACCTTCTACGCCGTCCTGCACCTGGAAGCCGACGGGCGACCGCTGGAGTTGGACGCCCGCCCCAGCGACGCCATCGCCCTGGCCCTGCGCACCGGGGCGCCGATCTTCGTGGCCGAAGCCGTGTTGCAGCAGGCGCAGGTGCTGTATGATGAGGTGCAGTCGAGTACGGAGGCGACGGAGGAGATCGGGCGCCTGCGCCATCTGCTGGACGACCTGCCCGTCAGCACCGACCTGCTGGAAGGTGAAGACCTGGAGGAGTAGCCGACGCGTTCGCCCTGAGCTATCGGGGCACAGAACTGGAGGAATTGCGTGACTCGTTCGAGCAAGCTGCTGGTCTACGGAATGGGCGCGGTCTTTGCGCTCATTCTCATCCAAAAAGCCTTCATCATGTACACCGACTTCCTGTGGTACCAGTCCCTGGGTCAGGCCTCGGTGTTCGTGTTGATCCTGCGGACCCGCGCCTTCCTGGGTGTGGTCATGGGCGCGCTGTTTCTCGCCTTCCTGTACCTCAACCTGCGCTTCGCCCGGCGCCCGCTGCCGGCCGACCTGACCCTCATCGGCAAGCGCCTGCTCCCCGCTGAAGAACGGGAGCAGATCGAGCAGTACGCCGACCGCGGCCTGCTCATCTTCACCCTCACCGGCGCCGTCATGGCGGCCCTCGTGGCCTCCGGCCGGTGGCGCGAATGGCTCCTGCTGTTCCACGGGGGCGCCTTCGGTGAAACCGACGCGCTCTTCGGGGTGGATGTTGGCTTCTGCGTCTTCCGCCTCGGGTTCCTGAACTACCTGGTGCAGTCCGTCTTCTACGCCGTGGCCATCACGCTGGTCGTGACCGTGCTGGTGCACATCTACCAGGAGTCCATCCGCCTGGTCGGCAACACCCTGCACGCCATCCCCCGGGCGCGCACGCAGGTGCTGAGCCTGCTGGGCCTGGCCCTGCTGGTGAAGGCCGCCGCGTACTGGCTGGCGCGCTACAACCTGCTGTACTCCACGCGCGGCCAGGAGTTCTCGGGCGCCTCGTACGCCGACGTTCACGGCCGCCTGCCGATCCTGTACGCCCTCGTCGCGCTGGCGCTGGTGGCCGGGATCGTGATGTTCATCAGCACCCGCCTGCGCAGCTTCAACCTGCCCATCGGCGCTCTGGTGGCGGTCCTGCTCGTCTCGCTGCTGGGCGGCTGGATGTACCCGGCCCTCGTCCAGCAGTTCGTCGTCCGGCCCGACCAGTTGCGCCTGGAGACGCCGTTCATCAAGCACAACATCACCGCCACGCTCCAGGCCTACGGCCTGGACGCCATCAAGCCTCAGCAGCACACCGTGCGCAACACGCTCGCGCCCGACCTCCTTGCGGCCAACCGCGAGACGCTCGAGAACATCCGCCTGTGGGACCACCGGCCCCTGGAGACGACCTTCCAGCAGACGCAGGCGCTGCGCAGCTACTACCGCTTCGCCGATGTGGATGTGGACCGCTACACGGTGAACGGGCGGGAGCGCCAGGTCATGCTGGCGGCGCGCGAGTTGGATCACTCCGGCATCGTGCGCCCCACGTGGGTCAGCCAGTACCTACTCTACACCCACGGCTACGGCCTGTGCATGGCGCCGGTCAACGAGATCGTCGGGGACGGTCTGCCCAACTACTGGATCAAGGACTTCCCCCCCGAATCGTCGGTCGGCCTTGAGATCAAGCGCCCGCAGCTCTACTACTACACGAGCCGGCACCCGCGCCTGATCGAGCATATCACCTCCTACGAGCACCAGTTCGCGCCCGAGCAGCCGTCCGCGGCTCCCAGTGCGGAGCCCGGGCCGGAGACGCCGGGGGTGCCGGGGGCGCCGGCCGGGCCGCAGCAACCCGCCCCGCAGGACGCCCGCCGCCAGGCCCCGGCCCCGGTGGACGTGTCCTACGCCGTCGTCAACACCAAGGAACTCGAGTTCGACTTCCCGCAGGGCGACGACAGCGCCCCGTCCAGCACGGGCGCTCAGGCCGGGAACGCCACGACCCGCTACGCCGGCAAGGGCGACGTCCAGCTCTCCAGCTTCTTCCGCCGCTTCTGCTTCTTTGTGCGCTTCCGGCATCTGCCCCTGCTGCTGACGCCCTCACTCACCGCCGAGAGCCGCATCCTCTTCAATCGGGCGCTGCCCGAGCGCCTCGTCGCCCTCGCCCCGGTCATGGGCTACGACCCGGACCCGTATCTGGTCATCTCCAAGGGCGAACTGAAGTGGATCAATGACGCCTACACCGCCACCAACATGTACCCGTATTCGGCGCGCACGGCATGGTTCGGCGCCAACTACGTGCGCAACTCGGTCAAGGTCGTGACGGACGCATACGAGGGGCTGCCCGAGTTCTATGTCATGCCCCCGCTGCCCGGCCAGAAGCCCGACCCGGTCGTCGCCTGCTGGCGCAAGGTCTTCCCCACGCTCTTCCGCGACTTCGCGCAGATGGACCCGGAACTGCAGACGCACATCCGCTACCCGCAGTTGCTCTTCCGCGTGCAGGCCGAGGTCTACTCGAAGTACCACATGAAGGACCCGCAGACGTTCTTCCAGAAAGAGGACATGTGGGCCATCCCGCCGGAGGTCTACGCCAACAGCCAGCGGGAGGTCGAGCCGTACTACGCCAACATGAGCCTGCCCACCGAGCCGGACGCGCACCAGGAGTTCCTGCTGATGCTTCCGTTCACGCTGGCGGGACGGGCCGACAAGAACATGGTGGCCTGGATGGCCGGCCGCTGCGACGCGCCCAACTACGGCGAACTGGTCGTCTACCAGTTCCCGAAGGCGCTGCTCGTGCCCGGTCCGATGCAGGTCGAGAGCATGATCTCGCAGGATGCTGAGATCTCCAAACTCATCACCCTGTGGGGGCAGCGGCAGTCGCGCATCATCCGCGGCAACTTGCTCGTCATCCCGATCAGTAACGCGCTGCTGTACGTCGAGCCGTTCTACCTGGAAGCGCCGAACAGCCCGCTACCGCAGCTCAAGCTGGTCGTCATGATGTATGGTGACCGGATCGTGAACGCGCCGACGCTGAACCATGCCCTAAAGCGGATGTTCGGCCAGGACGCGTCCACCGTGGTCGCCACCCCGGTCGCGAGCGAGGGCGCCCCGCCGCCGCCGGCGGTCCCCCCGCCCTCCGGCGTGGGCACCGTGAAGCAACTGCTGGAGCAGGCCATAGAGCTGGACCGCCAGGCCCAGCAGGCCCTCGCGCAGGGCGACCTGGCCGGCTATCAGGCCAGGCAGCGCCAACAGCAGGAGCTGATCCAGAAGGCCCTCGGCCAGCTCCCGTAGGGCCCGCTCACGCAGCCATCACAGGGCGACACGATTCGTGTCGCCCTTTCTCTAACCCGGAGGCTATGGACAACCGCGATCACCTGCAGGCCGTGGTCTTCGACTTCGACGGCACGCTCGCCGAGACGAACATTGATTTCGGCGAGATGCGCCGCCGCATCTACGACCTGATCCGCGACTGGGGCCTGTGGGAAGAGGACATGGGCGAGAACCGCTACGTCCTCGAAGTGATCGAGGCCGCGGCGGCGAAGCTGGCCGATGACGCGCGCCGCGCGGAGTTCGCCCGCCAGGCGGCGCAGACCCTCGTGGATGTCGAGATGGAGACCTGCGCCCTCGCCGCGCCGTACGCCGGCGTCCCCGAGGCCCTCGGGCGCCTCCATGACGCGGGCCTGAAGATCGGCATCGTCACCCGCAACTGCCGGGAATGCGTGGATCAGCTACTGGCGCGCCACCCGCTGCCGCACGACGTGCGCCTCACGCGCGACGACGTGGAGATCGTCAAGCCCCACCCGGCGCATCTGCTGGCCGCGCTGGCGCAACTGGGCGTCGCGCCCGAGCGCGCCGTGATGGTCGGCGACCACCGCAGCGACATCGAGTGCGCCCTCGCCGCCGGCAGCCGCGGCGTCGGTGTACACACCACCGGCAGCACCGCTGAGCATTTTGCCGAGCTCGGCGCCGAGGCGTCCTATGCGGACGTTCCGGCGTTCGTCGAGGACCTGTTGGGGTAGCAGCACTGTAGGGCGGGGGCTTGTACCCCGCCCATCCGTTCCGTTAGTGCCATGCGGGGCGGGGTACAAGCCCCGCCCTACAGGCCGGAGGATCGCCATGTCCGACTTCGCCGCACATGATCTCTTCGTCGCGCCCGACGGCAACGACGGCTGGTCGGGCAAGCTGGCCGCGCCGAACGCCGACAAGACCGACGGTCCCCTCGCGACCGTCGGCGCCGCGCAGCGCAAGGTGCGCGCGCTGCGCCACAGCGCCGCGTGCCTCGGGCCGCTGACGGTCTGGATCCGCGGCGGGCGCACCCGCCTGAGCAAGCCCCTGCAGTTCGGCCCCGAAGACAGCGGCCCGACGACCTACGCGGCCTACCCCGGCGAGCAGCCCGTCTTCGACGGCGGCGTCGAGATCACGGGCTGGAGCGAGACGGAAGTCAACGGTGTGAAGGCGTGGGTGGCGGACGTGTCGGAGCTAGTGGAACTGGGCCGTTTCGGTGCGGGCAGTCCGTTCCGCTCCCTGTTCGTCAACGGCCGCCGCGCCGTTCGCCCGCGCCTGCCGAAGGACGGCTTCTTCTGGATGGCCGAGGCCCCCCACGTGCCGGGCGGGCAGCTCTTCGAAGGCGCCAACCGCTTCCGCGCCAAGCCCGGCGACATCCAGCAGTGGCGCAACAACGCCCACATTGACGTCATCGTCATGCACTTCTGGATCGAGGAGCGCATGCCGCTGGACTGCTTCGACCCGCAGACCGGGTGGGTGGAGTCCTTCCACCGCAGCATGTTTGTGTTGAAGGACGATGTGCACAACTGCCCGGCGAAGTACTACGTCGAGAACGTCTTCGAGGCCCTGACGGAGCCGGGCGAGTGGTATCTGGACCCGCAGGAAGCCAGGCTCTACTACGTCCCCCGCGCAGGCGAGACCCCGGACAACACGACGGTCGTCGCGCCCCGGGAGCATCAGCTCCTGCGGGTGCAGGGCGATCTGGAGGCGGGCAGGCCCGTCACCGGCCTGCGCTTTGAGGGCCTCGCCTTCGAGCACACCGACTGGCAGGACACGACGGGCTTTGGCAAATGGGTGGACCCGTATCTCCCCGAGGACCAGTGGCGCCAGCGCGACGCCTTCCGCCACTTCGTCGTGGCCAATGAGGCCGACCCGTACCAGGAATACGCCGCCATGCCGCAGGCCGCGTTCCACGTGCCGGGGGCGGTGCTCTTCCAGGGCGCGGAGCAGTGCGCCTTCGAGAACTGCCGCATCGCCCACGTTGGCGGCTACGGGCTGGACCTGCAGGAGGGGTGTTTCTCCAACCGCATCGTCGGCAACGAGATCACCGACCTCGGCGCGGGCGGCCTGAAGCTCGATGGCGCGGACTTCGAGGGCAACCCGGCCTGGCGCAACGGCCACAACCAGCTCACCGACAACCACCTGTACGACGGCGGCCACGTCTACCTGAGCGCCTGCGGCGTGGCGATGCTCCACAGCTTCGGCAATAGCGTATGCCACAACCACATCCACGACTTCTACTACACGGGCATCTCGTGCGGCTGGATCTGGGGCTTCGCCGACAACATCAGCCACAACAACCGCATCGAGAAGAACCACATCCACGACTTGGGCAAGGGCATCCTGAGCGACATGGGCGGGATCTACACCCTCGGCGTGCAGCCCGGCACGGTGCTGCGCGGCAATCTCATCCACGACATCGAGAAGTCCAACTACGGCGGCTGGGCGATCTACCCCGACGAGGGCAGCGCCCATATCCTCATCGAGAACAATGTCTGCTACAATACCAGCAGCACGGTCTTCCACCAGCACTACGGGCGCGAGAACGTCGTGCGCAACAACATCTGGGCCTTCGGGCGCGAGGGGATGATTCAGCTCTCCCGCCGCGGCGAAGCGCACAACTCGCTGACCTTCGAACGCAACATCATCCTCAGCGATGGGCAGCCCATCAACGTCGGCGGCTACGGGCACCAGCTCACCGCGCCGAACATGGTCAGCGACCTGAACCTGATCTGGGATGTCGCGGGCGAGCCCTTCGCCAAGCAGGGCGAGGAGAAGCTGAGCCTCGACCAACTGCGCGAGTTCGGCCTCGAGGTTCACTCCGTCGTGGCCGACCCGCAGTTCGCCGACCCGGCGAACGCCGACTTCACACTCGCCGATGATTCGCCCGCCCTTGCCCTCGGCTTCGTGCCGATAGACCTGTCGGACGTGGGCCCACGCCCACCTGACCAGCGATGAAGACCCTCCCGCCCGGCAAACTGGACGCCACCCTCCTCGCGCGGCTGCTCGCGGAGATCGAGTTGCCGCCGGAGGTCGTTGTCGGGCCGGGCGTGGGACGCGACGTCGCCGTGCTCGACCTCGGCCACGATGAACTGCTCCTGACGAAGACCGACCCCGTCACCTTCGCCACCGACGCCATCGGCTACTACCTCGTGGCCGTGAACAGCAACGATATCGCCACCAGCGGCGGCGTGCCGCGCTGGCTGCTCGTGACGGCCCTGCTCCCCGAGACGCAGACCACTGAGGCGCTGGTGAAGGACATCTTCGGACAACTGCGTGAGACCTGCGTGGGGCTGGGGATCAGCCTCATCGGCGGCCACACCGAGATCACGTACGGCCTCGACCGGCCCATTCTCGTCGGGCAGATGCTGGGAACGGTCCCGCGCGACGAACTCGTGCGCCCCGACGGCACCGAGCCGGGCGACGCCATTCTCCTGACCAAGGGCCTTCCGCTGGAAGGCGTGTCGCTGATCGCCCGCGAGAAGCGAGATGACCTGTTGGCGCGCGGGTACGAGCCGGACTTCCTCGATCGCTGCTCCGCCCTCCTCTTCAATCCCGGGATCATGGTGCTGCCCGAGGCGCGGGCGCTGTGTGCCGCCCTGCGTCCGCACGCCCTGCACGACCCGACCGAGGGTGGGCTGGCCACGGGCCTGTGGGAGATGGCCGAGGCGTCCGGCGTCGGCCTGCGCATCGAGGCCGAGCGCATTCCCATCCTGCCCGAAGGCCGCCGCCTCTGCGACGAATACGGCGTGGACCCCCTGGGGCTGATCGCCTCCGGTTCGCTGCTGGCGGCCGTCGCCCCCGAGGATGCAGACCGGGCGCTGGCCGCCTGCGCGGCCCTCGACATCCCCTGCGCGCAGATCGGGTCGGCCACGGAAGCCGCCGCAGGTGTTATACTGATGGAGCGCGGGCAACCGCGCGTCATGCCGCGCTACGACCAGGACGAGATTACACGGATACTCTGACCCGCCGTTGGGGCCCTGACGAATGCCGAAGCGCTACCGAGCTGCACCGCGATGCACTGTTCTCCTGATCCTGCTCCTCCTGCCCGCCTCGCTGTGGGCGGACAGCTTCCCGTCGGCGCTCAACAAGCCGAAGGTGCGGCTGGCGCCTGCCAGGGGCGGCCTCCTCTTCTGCGCCTTCGGCGATTGCCACCCCCACGGGGACTCCAGTCGCTACCGTATCGCCGCTGATGTCATGCGCGCCATCGCCCTGGAGCGCCCGCAGTTCGTCCTCGGGCTCGGCGACTACATTGACGGGGCCAAGGGGATCGAGGCGACCCGCCAGCAGTGGCTGCGCTTCTTCTCGATCCTCACCCCCCTCCAGCAACCGACGCCCATTCCCATGGCGCTCGCCGTCGGCAATCACGACTACGGCAGCCCGCTCTTCGATCAGTACTTCGGCCGCCGCTACTTCTCGTTCGATGTCGGCAGCGTCCACCTGATCATCCTGGATGCGCAGCAGCCGAGCGAGTATGGCATGATCGCGGGCGCGCAGTGGCAGTGGCTCAACGCCGATCTGGCGGCCGCGGCGCAGGCCCGCATCATCTTCGTCGCCGTCCATCAGCCCCTCTTCCCGGTCGGCGCCCATCGCGGCTCCTCACTCGACAAGTACCCCAACTACCGCGACCGCCTGCACCTGCTCTTCGCGCACAACAAGGTCAGCGCGGTCTTCAGCGGCCACGAACACCTCTACAATCACCAGCAGCGCGACGGCGTGCACTACTTCATCAGCGGCGGCGGCGGCGGCCCGCTGTACGCCGAGCCATCGGCCGGCGGGTTCTACCACTACCTTGTGGTCGAGTGCAGCGACGAGAGCTTCACGGTGCAGGTCAAGCGCCTGAATCTGTAGAGGCGGGAACGTCGGGAACGGTGAGGCGGGAACGGGCCATTTCCTTGAGGGGGACAGGTGTACGAGCGGTCACCGACCGCGACCGAGAACCGCAACGATGACTGCGCCCCAACCGCAGAAGGTATTCGTCGCCATGAGCGGCGGCGTGGACAGCTCCGTCGCCGCTCTGCTGCTGCAGCGCCAGGGCCATGACGTCACCGGCGTCACCTTCAAGTTGTTCGAGGATGACGACGAGGCGGAGCTGGAACTCCACGCGCCATGCTGTTCGCTCGAAAGCGTCACGCGCGCCCGCGCCGTCTGCAATGTGCTCGGCATTCCCCACTATGTGATGAACTTCGTCGCGGACTTCCGCGACTGCGTCATTGACCCGTTCGTCCACGAGTACGCCGCCGGCCGCACCCCCAACCCCTGCGTCTGCTGCAACCGCCACCTGAAGTTCGACCGCTTCCTGCGCAAGGCCCGCGCCATCGGCGCCGACCGCATCGCCACGGGCCACCACGCGCGCGTCCTTTGCCCCCAGCAGACGCTGTACGAGCGGTCACCGACCGCGACTGGCCTCTGCCGTCTCCTCCCTGGCCACGACCCCGGCAAGGACCAGTCCTACGCCCTGAGCCACCTCAACCAGACGACGCTGCCGCACGTGCTGCTGCCCATCGGCGAGCACACGAAGGAAGAGGTGCGGCGCCTCGCGCGCGAAGCGAACCTGCCGACCGCTGAGACGGCCGAAAGCCAGGACATCTGCT
Organism: uncultured Armatimonadia bacterium; assembly: GCA_964653205.1. GTDB lineage: Bacteria > Armatimonadota > Zipacnadia > Zipacnadales > UBA11051 > JAJFUB01. The sequence continues at coordinate 18,703 of CAZZDO010000016.1, forward strand.
TCGTGCGGCGCGGCCATTACGGCGACTTCCTGCGGCGGCATGGCCTGCCCGATGCGCCCGGGCCGATCGTGGATCAGGAGGGGAACGTCCTCGGCGAGCACCGCGGCCTGCACCACTACACTGTCGGCCAGCGCAAGAGCTTGGGCGTCAGCAGCGGCCGGCGGATGTACATCATCGCCAAGCGGGTCGCCGACAACGCCCTCGTCGTGGGGGACTACGGCGAGGTGTGTCGGGGCGAGGTCGAGATCGAGGACGTGAACTGGTGCGACCTGCCGGCCGGGGGCTGGCCGGAGCAGGTCACGGGCCGGGAAGTCGTGGCGATGCTGCGCTACCGCCAGCAGCCCATCGCGGCGCAACTGCGCGTAGGTGCGCCGGTCCCCCGGCGCACATGCCCGCCGGAGGACCGGCGGGCCTACGCGACCTTGCGCCTCCATCTCCAGCGCCCCGCCGTCGCCGCCCCGGGGCAACTGCTCACGATGTACGACCCCGCCGACGGGCATGTCGTGGGGGGCGGGACCATCCTCTGAAGAAGGGGCCGGCCCGCTGCAGGGCGAACTCTTGCCCATCTCCTGTGGGCAGGTGCGCCATGATCCGCGTGTTGGTCTGGAACGAGAACCGTCACGAGCAGATCAGCGAGCACATCGCCGGTCTCTACCCCGAGGGCATCCACGGCGCCATCGCCAACGCCCTGCGCCAGTTCCCCGACCTGCAAGTCAGCACCGCCACCCAGGACGAGCCCGAGCACGGCCTGACCGAAGCGCGCCTGGCCGAGACCGATGTGCTGGTCTACTGGTGCCACATCGCGCAGGGGGACTTCAGCGACGAGATCGTCGCGCGCGTCCATGAGCGCATCCTCGACGGCATGGGCGCGGTCTTCCTGCACTCCTCGTGCATCGGCAAGGTGTTCACGAAGCTGATGGGCACGACGGGGATGATCAAGTGGCGCGAGGCGGGGGAGAAGTGCCGCGTGTGGGTCGTCGCGCCCGAGCACCGCATCGCCGAGGGCCTGCCGGAGTGCTTCGAGATCGCGCAGGAGGAGATGTACGGGGAGCACTTCGACATTCCGCCGCCGGAGGAGCTCGTGTTCATCAGTTGGTGGCCGGGCGGCGAAGTCGTGCGCAGCGGCTGCTGCTTCACGCGCGGGCGCGGCAAGATCTTCTATTTCCAGCCCGGCCACGAGACGCACCCGGTCTATCACAACGAGCAGGTGTTGCGCGTCATCGCCAACGCCGCGCACTGGGCCGCGCCGACCGACCCGCCGGCGGTCATGCGCGGGAATGTCCAGCCGCTCGAGCCGCTCTCATGAGTCGCTGCTGTGAGGCCCGACCTATCCTGACCGACTGCACGCCCCCGGAGGTGCAACCATGGAACGCCCATATCGCCGCCTGTTGCTGACGCTACCACTTCTGCTCGTCTCCACCGCCTTCGCCCAACGCCCGGACGCCTTCCGCTCCACGGTCAGCCCCAACGCCGTGAGCTACGCGCTCCCCGTCCCGGCCAACGCTCTCACCAACCCGCAGGCCATCCAGAAGCTCACTCCCGCCCAGCAGCAGCGCCTGTGCCAGCAGGGCTTCCTCGTCGTGCCGGACGAGGTGGCGCAGATGTTCTATCTCTACGAAGAGTACGCCAGCGAGGGCGGCACGCCGATCCCGAACTTCGTCACCATCGACTCCGTGCTGCACGCCTACCACCTCTTCTACGACTTCACCCTGCGCACGGTCGAGACCAAGCACCTGTACGCCGCCGCGCAGAAGCTCACCGACATCGGCCTCTTCCACAGCACCAAGTGGGCGAAGTCGCTCGCGCCCGGCCCGCTGCAGGAAGCGGCCGCGGCCGATGCCGTGTACTTCGCCATCGCCAAGAGCCTGATCTCCGGCAAGACGGCGAGCACCGGTCTGGGCGCCGCCGCCGACAGCCTCGCGCAGCAGGAGTTGGCCTTCATCAAGGCCCACGAGGGGCGGCGCAAGTCCCCGCTGCTGGGCACGACCGTCCACTACGACCAGTTCGTCCCGCGCGGCCACTACACGCGCAGTGAGGAACTCAAGAAGTACTTCATGGCCCTGATGTGGTACGGCCAGATTGGGCTGCTGCTCGATGGCAGGGACGAGGCGATCAATCGTCACCATACGCGCATGGCCCTGCTCATCACCCGCATGCTCGCCGGCGACGATCAGATGCGTACGCTGTGGGCCAAGATCTACGAGCCGACCTGCTTCTATGTCGGAGCCAGCGACGACCTGGGCTACGAGCAATACGCCGTGGTGGCCCGCGAGGTGTTTGGGGCGCAGCTTCCGCTGACTGTCCTGGCCGACCCCATCCGGCTGACGGACTTCCTGGTCGAGGCCCGCGCCCGCCTGCCGCAGCCGGGCATCGCGCCGTACTACCGCCCCGCCGACGCCGCGGGGAACCTTGACCCCGACCCTGACTCCGCCGCCGTGCAGGCCCGCCAGTTCCGCCTGATGGGCCAGCGCTTCATTCCCGACAGCTACCTGCTCCAGCAACTCGTAACGCCGCTGGTCAAGCCGGTGAGCCCCGACGATGCCCGTGACGTGCCGATGGGCCTGGACGTCATGGCCGTCCTCGGCTCCGACCGCGCGCTGGAGTTGCTGACCGCGCTCTACAAGCAGGACCGCTACCCCGGCTACCTCGACCAGATGCAGAAGCTGCGGGCCCAGTTCGCCGGCAAGCCCGAGAGTGAGTGGTGGCAGAACCTCTACTGGGGCTGGGTCTACACGCTCCAGGCGCTGCTCGGGGACTTCGGCGACGGCTACCCGGCCTTCATGCAGCAGACCCCGTGGCAGGACAAGGAGTTGCAGACGAGCCTGGGCAGTTGGTCGCAACTGCGCCACGACACGATCCTGTACGGCAAGCCCGCCGGGGCCGAAGCCGGCGGCGGCGATGACAACATGCCGCAGGGCTACGTCGAGCCCGTGCCCGAGGCCTTCGGCCGCCTGGCGTACCTCACGCAGATCTCCTATGACGGCCTCAAGCAGCGCGGCCTGATTGACGAGCAGCTCCAGTCCGGCTTCAGCCGCTTCAAGGACATGCTGCTGTTCCTGAAGGGCTGCGCGGAAAAGGAACTGACGCGGCAGGCGCTGACGGACCGGGACTACCAGCGGCTGTGGTGGTTCGGCGGCGAACTGGAGCGGCTGCAACTCTCGGTCGTGAAGGGTAGCGGCGAGTTCGCGATCCGCTACTGGGGCGAGATCACCAACGAAGCCGACCGGCACATGGCGACCATCGCCGACATCCACACCTCCTTTGACAAGGCGCTGGAAGTCGGCGTCGGCCCGGCCTATCGCCTCTACGTGATCGTGCCGCGCGCCGACGGCCGGCTGCAGATCAGCAAGGGCGGCGTGTTCTCGTACTTCGAGTTCCTCTGGCCCTCCAGCGACCGGCTGACGGACGAGAAGTGGCAGAAGCTGCTGAAGGACAAGCAGCAGCCCCCGCAGCAGGAATGGACGCAGTCGTTCATCCTGGGGCCGGCCTACCCGTACGACGAGTAGGCGGGTTCGTCCCCGAACCCGCGGTGAGAAACGAACAGGCCCCGATCATGTTGATCGGGGCCTGTTGGTGTGCGGCTACGGTTCTAACCGGGAGGCGGGGGCGGAGGGCCGCCGCCGGCCGGCGCGCCGCCCTGCCCGCCCATCATCGGCGGCAGCGGCAGCGGCACTGTCTTGATCAACTCGAGCGTCTTGGCGTTGAACATCGAGAGCTGGCCCATGTAGATGACGTACAGATTGCCGTCGGCGACCGTCATCGCCGGCGGCTGCGCCATCATGCTCATCCCCATGCCCGTGCGTCCGCCACGGCCCCCGTCCCCGCCACCCGCGCCCGGCTGGGCGAAGGCCGGCAGGGCCACGACCAGCAACAGCAATACGGCCACCCACAACACGCTGCGGCTCATCATTTCGTCCTCCTGTGTCTCTCGCTAGCGCGAGGCCGCCGGGCTTCAGTCCGGCCATGCTAGGAGACGCTCAGGAGGGCTGCATCATTCCACCGTTTGCGGTCGGGCGCGGTCGCGGTCGGTGACCGCTCCTACACCAGGCCTGGATTGGGGCTGGCCATCCTTGACGCGGAACGCTGTACGAGCGGTCACCGACCGCGACCATCGGCCGCAAGCGCCCTCGCCTCTCCTACCCCTTGCTCCGCCGCACCGCCGCCGCCACCTTCGCCGGCAGCGCCCAGATGTCAATGAACCCCTTCGACTTGCTCTGATCGAACTTGTCCGCCTCGCCGTAGCTGGCCAGGGCGAAGTCGTACAGCGAATTCTCGCTCGTCCGCGCCACGGCCTCGCAGTTGCCCTTATACAGCTTCACCGTCACCTGCCCGCTCACCAGCTTCTGCGTCTCGGCCATGAAGGCGTCAATGGCCTCCCGCAGCGGCGTGAACCACAGGCCGTAGTACACCAGTTCGGACCAGCGCAGCTCCAGCATGGGCTTGAAGTGCGCGGTCTCGCGGTCCATCGTCAGGCTCTCCAGGTCTCGGTGGGCGGCCAGCAGCACCGTCGCCGCGGGCGTCTCGTAAAGCTCGCGGCTCTTGATGCCCACCAGCCGGTTCTCCATCATGTTGACCCGCCCCACGCCGTTGGCGCCGGCGACCTGGTTGAGCTTGCTCACCAGTTCCACCCCACCCAGCTTCTGCCCGTCGAGGGCCACAGGCACGCCGCACTCGAAGTCCACGGTCACGTAGGTCGGCTGGTCGGGCGCGTCCTGGGGGCTGACGGTCCAGACCCACGCGTCCTCCGGCGCCTCCTGCGACGGGTCCTCGATGATCCCGCACTCGATCGAGCGCCCCCACATGTTCGTGTCCGTCGAGTAGGGCGACTTCTTGCCCACCGGCACGGGAATGCCGTGCTTGTCCGCGTAGTCAATCTCCTCTTCGCGCGTCATGTTCCACTCGCGCGCGGGGGCGATGACCTGCAGATGCGGGGCCAGCGCGGCGTAGGTCACCTCAAACCGCACCTGGTCGTTGCCCTTGCCGGTGCAGCCGTGGGACACGAACTCCGCGCCGCGGTCGAGCGCCACCTGCACTTGCTTCTGCGCCAGCAGCGGCCGCGCCAGCGCCGTGAACGCCGGGTACTTGTGCTCGTACATCAGGTTGGCCTGCAGCGCGCGGGTGATGTAGTCGGAGAAGAACTCCTCCCGCGCGTCAATGACGATCGACTCGACGGCGCCGACCTGCTCGCCCTTGACGCGAATGCCCTCGTAGTCCTTCTCCTCGCCAACATCCACCGCGACGGCGATGACATCTACATCATACTTCTCGGCAATCCAGCGAATGGCGACGGAGGTATCCAGCCCTCCGGAATAGGCGAGGACGCACTTGGCTTTGGACATGGCAGATCACTCCTGGGATGGATTGCTCAGACAGAACAGTCCTGACCGGGGAGGTCAGGACTGTCAGGAACACGGCGTCAGTTCCCTCGAACGCATTATAGCACGAAGAGCCCTGGCTGCCAAAGACAGCTCGCGCGCTCATGGCCCACTCATCAGATCGCTCTGCGCCTCGGCCCAGCCCTCGGCGCTGACGACCTTCCAGTCGCCGCCCTCTCTGCGCAAGCGCACGGCCATCGCATACTCCTCGCCGGGGCCCGACGGCTCGTTCCCGCGCCACAGCCGCACCCGCAGCGACATGTCCGCGAAGTCGCCCCGGAGGTCCAGCCCGCTGATCTCGGGCACGACCATCACTTCCTCGCCGCCGTGCATCCACTGCACGATCATCCCCACCAGTTGCTGTCGGGTCGTGCCGGTGCGGTCGAAGTAGTCGCGCGAGATCAGCCGCGTCAGCCCGGTGGCATTGCGCTGCTCCACGGCCCGCTGGCCCTGCGCGACGAGGGCGTAGATCTTCTGCTGGTCGGTCGGCGTCGGCCGCCCGAGCATGTAGGCTACCCCTAGCGCAACGAGGCCGGCCAGCAGGGCGACACCGACAATGAGCCCTCGCCGACGGGTCATGGCACACCTCGCCGGGTCCGCCTGAGCGGACAGTCCGCCGCGGCAGACGGTTGTGACCGCGACTCACCTTATGCTACAATCGGCGCAGCGTCAAGTTCCCACGAAACCGCTCTCGGGAGCGCTCGCCGCCTGCCATGCGCAAGCACACGAACAAGCTCAACGACCTGACGAACCGCGAATGGCTCATGGAGACCAAGAGCTTCTGGCGCTCCCGCGTGGGCGGGGACATCCTGGACCCGCCGGGGGCCTGGACCGAAGAGGACCTCCTGGCCCTCACCGGCTGGCTGTGCGACCGCGTCGGCGAAGACCGCGCCCAGGAGATGCTCACCCAGGCCCTCCCCAGCACCATGCTGTCCGTCGCCCCGCCGCGCGACGCGCGCAAGCTGCGGCACCCGGCCACCTTCTCGGAAAAGGACGTCGAGCGCCTCATCCGCTTCTTCACCAAAGAGGGCGAGAGCGTCCTTGACCCGTTCCTGGGCAGCGGGTCCACACTCGTCGCCTGCCGCGACAGCGGCCGCCTGGGCACGGGCATCGAACTGATCGAGCAGTGGGCAGAGATCGCGCGCGAGCGGCTCGGGCCGCAGGCGCCAGTTGCGGGGTGCCCGCGGAGCGGGCGGGGGCCCCGCACGGATGCCGGCGACCACACCATCCTCCACGGCGACGCCCTCACCGAACTCGCCACCCTCCCCGAGGCCGCCTTCGACTTCATCGTCACCAGCCCGCCGTACTGGAGCATCCTGGACAAGAAGGGCATGAAGGTCGAGGCCGAACGCGAGAGCAAGGACCTCCCGACCAAGTACAGCGAAGACGAGAGCGACCTGGGCAACATCGCGGACTACGAGGAGTTCCTGGACCGCCTCGCCGACATCTTCGCGGCCTGCGGGCGGGTGCTCAAGCCCAAGAAGTACCTGGCGGTGATCGTCTCGGACTTCCGCCACGGCCCGCACTTCGTGCTCTTCCACGCCGACCTCGCCCGCCGCATCGAGCAAGTCGGCCTGCCGCTCAAGGGCATCACGATCCTGCTGCAGGACAGCAAGAACCTGTACCCCTTCGGCGTACCGAACGCCTTCGTGTCGAACGTGCACCACCAGTACATCCTCATCCATCAGAAGGTCTGAGGGGACTGTCCCCGGAGGGTCGCCGCAGGCGATCCGCAGGGGGCTGTCCCCGCCACCGGAGGCCCCATGCCTGACCTCGACCTCGCCGCCATGCTCCAGCCCGTCCCGCGCCGCGCCCGCTTCGCCATGGACGGCTGGTACGTCTGGTGCGGTGCCCTCTGCCGCGCCGATGACCGCTACTTCCTCCTCTTCTCCCGCTGGCCGCAGGAGAGTGAGTTCCGCGGCTGGGTGACCCACTCCGAGGTCGGCTGGGCCGTCAGCGACGATCCCCTCGGGCCGTTCACCTTCGGCGGCATGGCCCTGCCCGGCGCCGGCGGCGACGCCTGGGATGCCCACGCCACCCATAACCCCGCCGTGATGGCGTTCGGCGGCAGGTTCTACCTGTACTACATGGGCGACCGGGGCAACGGGGAGTTTTGGGAGCACCGCAACAACCAGCGCATTGGCGTCGCCGTGGCCGACCATCCCGCCGGGCCGTGGCAGCGCTTCGACCGGCCGCTCGTGGATGTGGACAAGCAGTCGTGGGTCTACATGATGTGCTCGAACCCCACGGTCACGCCCACGCCCGACGGCCGCTTCCTGATGATCTACAAGACGACCAGCCAGGGCCCGCTGCCCTTCGGCGGCAACGTCTACCACGCGGCAGCCTTCGCCGACGATCCCCGCGGCCCGTTCGTGCGCCTCCCCGACCCGATCTTCACCTGCGAGGGCGTCCAGTTCCCCGCCGAAGACCCCTCGATCTTCTGGCTCGAGGACCGCTACTACGTGGTGTGCAAGGACATGCAGGGCTGCTTCACCGAGCACGGGCCGGGGCTGGTGCTGTTCGAGTCGCGCGAGGGCAAGGACTGGGCGCTGGCGAAGCATCCCTTCGTATCGGCGCGGCAGATCGTGTGGGAGGACGGGGAGGTGCTGCCGGTGGCGCTGCTCGACCGCCCGCAAGTCTATCTCGAAGACGGCCGGCCGCGCGTCCTGACGTGCGCCGTCAAGCCCCAGGGCGAGACGGCCCTGACCTACAACATCCAGATCCCGTTAGGGTGAGTCACATGCTCAACGACCAGCAACGCCAGCGTCTCCTACAAGTCGCCCGCCAGTCGGTCCGGGCCGCGTGCTGCGGCGAAGCCGAGCCGGACCTGCGCAGCGACGATCCGGCGCTGACGGCCATCCAGGGCGCCTTCGTGACGCTGCACACCGCCGACGGCGACCTGCGCGGCTGCATCGGCCACATCGAGGGCCACCTGCCGCTGATCGAGACCGTGTTCGAGATGGCGGTCGCCGCGGCCACACAGGACCCCCGCTTCCCGCAGGTCCGCTGCGCCGAAGTCCCGAGCCTGCAGATTGAGGTTTCGGCGATGTCGCCGATCCGGGAGGTCCGCAACGTCGAGGAGATCGAGGTCGGCCGCCACGGGCTCATCATCAGCCGCGGCTACCAGAAGGGGCTGCTCCTGCCACAGGTGGCGACAGAGTACAACTGGGACCGCGAGGAGTTCCTGCAGCACACGTGCATGAAGGCGGGTCTGCCCAGCAGCGCCTGGCGCGACCCGGGCACGAAGATCGAGTGCTTCGAGGCGGAGGTGTTTGGGGAGGAGAAGTAGGGGACTGTCCCCGGAGTGCGGCGCAGCCGGACGCAGGGGGCTGTCCCCGT
>CAZZDO010000017.1:0-1853 GCA_964653205.1 uncultured Armatimonadia bacterium
CGTCGTGCCCTCGGTCACGACGCGCCCCGCGGTGGAGGCTCCCGGTGTGGACCTGTCGTTCGTCCTGCCGGATGAAGCGATGGCGCGGTGCGACCTGCTGCTCACCGTCCACGGTTCCGGACCGACCGACTTCTCATCCGTCACGATCAACGGACAAGTGGCCAAGCCGCGCAAGGCCAATGGGCCGGCATGGCGCATGCAGGCCTTCGACCTGCGGGACTGCAGCGGGAAGGCCGTGGCCGTCGCTGCCCGCCTGCCGCGCGCCGAGGACAAGCCCTTCGCCCTCACGCAATGCCCCATCGAGGCCTGGCTCATCGCCGACCGACCCGTCGCCGGCGATGACCCACCCCCGACCAGCGGCCTCTTCGCGGTCGCCCAGGGCTATCGCCGGCAGAGCCAGCGCCTGCTGCAGAAGACGATTGCCACCGGGGGCAACGCGCCGGTACACCTCACTGATGATGAGCTGGCGCACCTCAAGGCGGCGAAGCTGCGCCTGGAGGTCTTCGACGCCAACCGGGAACCGCAGTATGCCGACAAGTGGATCACCCTGAATGGGCAGCGGCTGGCGCGGGTGCCGGGCAACACGGGCGAGCTGGCGTCGTGGCAGGAGTGCTTCGTTGATTTGACCGCTGAGCAACTGCCGTGGCTGCAGCGCACGAACCGGCTCACCCTCGGCAACGCCGGGGGCGACTGCTACAAGTTCCGTGGGTTGGGATTGGCGCTGCAACGCGCCGATGGGACGTGGGTGACGACCCCGGCGGACCGGGGGGTGTACTGCAGCGTGTCGAGTTGGCTGTACGCTGAAGGGACACCCTTTGCGGGCGGCGCGTCCCCCGAGATCGCGATCACCGTCCCCTGACGGCCTCTGCCTCAGGGAACTGACGGCCTGGCGGACGAAGAGAGGATGGCTTCCGTGTGATGGACGGCACCTTGTCTTCCCATGTGTGGATGGCTATCACGCTGACGGCCTTCGCCGGGCTCGCCACCGGCGTGGGCAGCGCCCTGGCGTTCTTCGTCGAGCAGACCAACTACCGCTTCCTGTCGGTCGCGACGGGCTTCTCCGCGGGGGTCATGCTCTACGTCTCTTTCACGGAGATCCTGCAGAAGGCCGCCGCGGGGATTGGGGAGACCTACGACGGCCGCTGGGCCAACTGGCTGACCGCGCTGGGGTTCTTCGGGGGCATTGTCGGCATCCTGCTGATTGACCTGCTCATCCCCCACGCCGACAACCCCCACGAGACGCGCACGCACGACGAGATCGAGGACCTGCATGAGCACTCGGGTTCGTTGGCCAAAGCCCGGCTGCTGCGCATGGGCCTGTTCACCGCCCTGGCCATCGGCATCCACAACTTCCCCGAGGGCATGGCCACCTTCATGGCGGCGCTGCAGGACCCGACGCTGGGCATCGCCATCGCGGTCGCCATCGCGCTGCACAACATCCCCGAGGGCATCAGCGTATCAGTGCCGATCTACTATGCCACCGGGCGGCGGCGCGTGGCCTTCGCCTACAGCTTCCTGTCCGGAGTGGCCGAGCCGGTCGGGGCGATCGTAGGCTATGTGTTGCTGCGGCCGATCCTGACGCCGGCGGTGATGGGTGGCCTGTTCGCCGCCGTGGCGGGGGTGATGGTCTACATCTCGCTCGACCAGCTCCTGCCGACCTCGCGGGCCTTTGGCAAGGGGCACGACTCCCTGCTGGGCCTGCTCGGCGGGATGGCGGTCATGGCGCTGAGCCTGCTGCTGTTGCAGTAGGCGGGTGCGTCCCGCACCCGCGCCGTGCGGGTTCGAGACGAACCCGCCTACCCGCGCCGTGCGGGTTCGAGACGAACCCGCCTACCCGCGCCGTGCGGGTTCGA
>CAZZDO010000017.1:1953-26114 GCA_964653205.1 uncultured Armatimonadia bacterium
ACCCGCGCCGTGCGGGTTCGAGACGAACCCGCCTACCCGCGCCGTGCGGGTTCGAGACGAACCCGCCTACGCGAGCAACACCTCACACACCCCGAGCGCGTACCGGCTCCTCAAGGCCACCACCTCCGGCGTCGCGCGGTTCTCGCCGGGGATTTCGAGGTTGAAGTTCGAGGCGTAGCCGACTTCCTTCAGCGCCGCCACGATGCCCGGGAAGTCCACGGTGCCATAGCCCGGTGTGCGGTGCTGGTCGCCGCTGCCGTCGTTGTCCGAGATGTGCAGGGCGATGAGCTTGTCCCCGCACGCGCGGATCGCCTCGGGCTGGTTGAGCCCCTGGATGTTGGCGTGGCTGGTGTCCAGGCACACGCCCAGCGCCGGGGAGCCGATCTGCTCGATCAGCCCGAGGATCTCTTCGACGATCGCGCCGAAGTTCCGCTTGCCCCACACGCCCCCGCCGCCGTCGCACATGTTCTCGATGGCCATGCGCGTGCCGACGCGCTCGCAGTGGGCCGCCAGCTCCGCGAAGGACTTCAGGCGCAGCGCCGTGACCTGCTGAAGCGTGGCCCGGTCCGGGTAGGCGTCCGTGCCGCCGGGATGGATGACGATGTTCTTGACGCCCAGCGCGGCGCAGATGTCCAGGTCCCGGTGCACCGCCGCCAGGTCGGCCTCACGGCGGGTCGGGTCGGGCGAGGCCACGTCGGCGGTGATGGTGGCATGGCACTGGGGCACTTCCACGCCCAGCCGGGCGATGGCCGCAGCGTAGTCGGCGACAGCGGCGTCCCCCATGCGCGATAGGGCGCCGAGGTGCTCGCAGGATAGCTCGAAGGCCCGCCAGCCGTGCGAGGCGAGCACTTCGAGGGCTTCGACAGGTTGGGTCGGCCAGATCATCGTGGTCCAGAGGGAGGGTTTCATGCGCGGTTGTTCCGCTCGGCGCGTTCTTTTCCCTTCCGGGGGAGGAGGAACAGACTCGGCGGCGAATAGCCCCCGCGTTCTCGTGAACAACAGCCCGGCAATTCAACCCTTGAAAGGGGACGGTTTCTGATGAAGTACGGTGTCATCCATTACAACGCGCCCGGCGCAACGCTGGAGGCTTTCCTGGACTGGGTCGAGGAGAGCGGCTTCGACTGCACGGAGCTCCAGTGCCCGGACGTGTGGCCCAAGGGTGAAGAGCACCCCGAGAAGGTCGCCGAAGGCGTACTCAAGCTGCTCGAACAGCGCAACCTGAAGGCCTCCGGCGTGTCGCTGCACAATGACTTCGTGGTGCTGGCGGCCGAGGATGTCGAGTACCAGGTGGCCCGCGCCAAGCGGTTCGCCAAGGTCATCCAGATCATCGGCTGCGACACGCTGCGCACCGAGGGCGGCCAGCCCAAGGACAGCGTCCCGATGGACCGCTGGGCCGAGGCCATGGCGGGCTGCCTGCAGCGTTGCGCCGAGTGGGCCGAGCCGATGGGCATCAAGCTGGCCGTGGACAACCATGGCATCGTCAGCAACCACATGCCCACCATGCTGGCGGCCCTGCGCGCGGTCAACCTGCCCAAGACCATCGGCACCAACCTGGACACGATGAACCTGCGCTGGTTCGGCAACGACCTCGTGGACATTGACAAGTACTACGAGGAGATCGCCCCGTACGTGCTGCACACCCACATGAAGGACGGCTTCGGCTGGCGCGAGCAGTACAAGGGCCAGGCGCTGGGCGAGGGCGAGATCAACCTGAAGAAGGCCGTGGACGAGGCCAAGAAGGCCGGCTACAACGGCCCGTGGGTCGCCGAGTACGAGGGCAAGGAAGGCGACGGCGTCGGCTACCGCAAGTGCCTGGCGTGGATGAAGGCGAACATTGATTAGGCGCTGAAGACGCCTGTCACCGACACAAACTGGAGGGCCTCCCGTGGACATCTGGGTCCAATGCGGGAGGCCCTCTTCTTGGGGCTTGACACGCGCCACTGAAAAGGCGTATATGAAATATGACATATCAAGTCAAATTAGTCATCTATCGCACTCGCACATGCAACTGACCCGTTCTGCCGACTACCTGCTGCGCATTCTCTACTACCTCGCGTCCTGCGGGACGGAGGCCCTGGCACGGCGCCAGGACATCGTGGCCGCGACGGACGTGCCGGACGGACTCTTCCCGCGCTTGGCCGGGCAACTGCGCCGCGCCGGCTTGATCGCGACGACCCAGGGAGCGCGCGGCGGCTACCGTCTGGCAGTGCCTCCGGAGCAGATCACGCTGCTCGACGCGATCGAGGTCGGCATGGGGGAGATGGCGCTCAATGAGTGCGTCCTGCGCCCCGCGTCATGCCACCGCAGCCCAACCTGTGTCATTCACCGCGCCCTCGATGGAGCCTCGCAACGCATGCGCGAGAGCCTACAGGCCGTGACGCTCGCGGATCTTGTCCGGCAGGATGCCTGCCTGCGGGAGGCCGTGGGTGAGAGGCTTGCTGGAGAAGTGCCGTAGGAGTGTTCGCAGATCGCCAACGGGAGGTGAGTTCGTGGACGTACTGCTGCTGTCGCGACTGCAGTTTGCCGCTGCGACATATTTCCATTTCCTGTTTGTGCCGGTTACGTTGGGGCTATCCATCTTCATCGCCGTGATGGAGACCCTGTACGTCCGGCGGGGCGACGAGGTGTACCGCCGCGCCGCCCGCTTCTGGGGGAAGCTGTTCCTCATCAACTTCGCCGTGGGGGTCGTCACGGGCATCACCTTGGAGTTCCAGTTCGGGACGAACTGGGCGCGCTACTCGGCCTACGTGGGCGACGTGTTCGGGTCGCTGCTCGCCATCGAGGCGACGGCGGCCTTCTTCCTGGAGTCCACGTTCATCGGGGTGTGGGCGTTCGGTTGGCGCAAGCTGTCGCCGAAGGCGCACGCCTTTGCGGCCTGGATGGTGGCCCTCGGCACCAACCTGTCCGCGCTGTGGATCCTGACAGCCAACGGGTGGATGCAGCACCCGGTCGGCTACGTCATCCGGAACGGTCGGGCCGAGTTGGCCGACTTCCTGCCGGTCATCACCAACCCCACTGCCTTGCTGAAGATCGCTCACACGCTCAGCGGCGCCTACGTGCAGATGGCCTTCCTCGTGGCGGGCATCAGTGCGTACCACCTGCTGCGCAAGCAGCACGAGGACCTGTTCGGCAAGTCCTTCCGGGCGGCGCTGGCCATCGGCTTGATCTTCGCCTTCGTGCAGTTGGGCGAGGGGCACATGCACGCGATGGAAGTGGCCCGGACGCAGCCGACCAAGCTGGCCGCCCTGGAGTCGCACTGGCGGACGGGGACCCACGCGCCCATCTTCGTCTTCGCCTGGCCTGATGAAGCCGCCGGCCGCAACGCCGTCGAGTTGCTGCCGTTGCCCAGCCTGCTGAGCATTCTGTCATTCGGCCGACCGGATGCGGAAGTGAGGGGCCTGGGCGACTTCCCGGCCACCGACCGTCCCCCGGTGCTCATCACCTTCGGGGCCTTCCGCCTGATGGTGGGGCTGGGCATGTACTTCATCGCCATCACGGCGCTGGGGAACCTGCTGGTCTGGCGGGGCTGGCTGGCGCGCTACCCGCTGTTCCTGAAGGTGATGCTCTGGTCCATCCCGCTGCCCTATCTGGCCAACGCGCTGGGGTGGACCGTCGCCGAGGTGGGCCGGCAACCGTGGATCGTCTATGGCCTCATGCGCACCAGCGACGCCGTCTCGGCCATTGACGCGACCCAGGTGGCCATGACGCTCGTAGGCTTCGTGATTCTCTACGGCCTGCTGGGGCTGACCGGCTTCTGGCTGGGCATCCGTGCGGCCGTGGCCGGGCCGGAGCCGGCGGTGTCTGGAGACGGTGCGGCACCCTCATCGGCCGATGCGAAGGGAGGCCCGGCATGACACTGCAAACGGTATGGTGCTTCCTGTGGGGCCTGCTCTGGGCCGTCTACCTGATGACCGACGGCTTCGACCTGGGGATCGGCATGTTGCTGCCCTTCCTGGGCCGCGACGAGACCCGGCGCCGGACCATGGTCCACGCCATGGGGCCGCTGTGGAACGGCAACGAGGTGTGGCTGCTGACGGCGGGCGGGGTGACCTTCGCGGCCTTCCCGGCGGTCTATGCGGCCATGTTCAGCGCCCTGTACGCGCCCCTGATGCTCATCCTGTTCGCGCTGATCGTGCGCGGCATCGCCGTGGAGTTCCGGGACAAGGTGGATAGCCCCGGCTGGCGCGCTTTGTGGGACCGCGTGCTGTTGGTGGGCAGCCTCCTGCCCATTCTGCTGCTGGGCGTGGCCTTCGCCAATCTCTTCCGCGGCCTGCTGCTGGACCAGTCCGGCTACCACGGGACACTCATCTCTCTGCTCAACCCGTATGGGCTGGCCGGCGGGGTGCTGTTTGTGTTGATGGCCACGCTGCACGGCGCCCTGTGGCTGGCCGCCAAGACCAGCGGCGATCTGCAACGGGAGGCGGCCGCCTGCGCCGGCAAGACCTGGGTGGCGCTGCTCATCGTGGCGGTCATCTTCCTGGCGGCCACCTGGTTCGACACGCCGCTGTACCGCAACTACCTGGCCCAGCCGGTGCTCTTCCTGGTGCCGCTGCTGGCGGTGGCGGCGTTGCTCGCCACGCGCGTCTTCCTGGCCCAGGGGAAGCTCTGGCCGGCATGGGGCGCCTCGGCCGTCACGATCGTGGCCGTGACGTTCTTCGGCGTCATCGGCCTGTTCCCGAACATGCTGATGTCGCGGACCGACCCCTCGGCGAGTCTCACTGCGTTCAACGCCTCCAGCAGCCCGCTGACCCTGACCATCATGCTGACGGTCGTGGCCATCTTCGTGCCGCTGGTGCTGATCTACCAGGGCTGGGCTTACCGGTTGTTCGCCGGACAGGTGACAGAGGAAGAGGCGGCCGCGGGCGAGGGGTACTGACTTGGGCGTAGCCGCAAGTAGATGACACGGGGCCAGCCTTCGGGCTGGTCCTGTCGGTTCTGGCGTCCGGGGGCAGGAGACGGCCGGGACGCCGGAGAAGTTGGTCGGCAACCGCTCGAGCGTCCCGGAGGACACCTTGTCTCCTTACCACACACTCTCGTTCATTCTCCCCGCAATAGTGCTGGCTGGCTGCGTCTGGGCCCAGGGCCCGGAAGCCACGGCCGCGTCCTGCTCGGTGCCCGACATCCAGGCGGCCATTGACAGCCTGCCCGAGGGCGGCACGGTGCGTGTGCCGGCGGGTGAGGCCGAGGCCATCGGCACGATCAAACTCACCGGGGGCATCAGCCTGGCGGGGGCAGGCTGGGAGCAGACGAAGCTGTTCCGCGGGCCCGCCTCGGACATGATGAAGGGCGGCAGCATCATCAGCGCCGACGGCGCCAACGGCAAGCCCATCGTCATCAGCGGCCTCAACCTCGTCGGCTTCCTGGACCCGGCCTCCAACGGGTGGGACAACGGCCTCTCGCTGGGCGACGCCACCGATTTCCGCATCCATCACTGCCGCGTCCAGCGCTTCGGCGCCTCGGGGATCGGGGTGCGCGGCAAGTCCCGCGGCGTCGTGGACCACTGCCTCTTCGTGGACAACTTCAAGAAGACCATCAACAACGTCGGCTACGGTGTCGTCGTGATGGGGACGGGCGAGTGGCGGGATGATCTCGTGCCTGGCTCCGCCGACTCCGTCTTCGTCGAGGACTGCGAGTTCGTCGGTCAGCGCCACGCCATCGCCTCCAACGGCGGCGCGCGCTATGTCTTTCGCCACAACCATGTGCATGGCAATGATAACAGCCAGGCAGTGGACTGCCACGGCCCGGGCTATGGCAGCAAGCACGGCACGCAGTGGATCGAGGTGTACGAGAATCTGATCGAGAAGCCGGTGGGCGGGTATATCGCGATGTATCTGCGGGGCGGCGGAGGGGTCGTCTTCCACAACACGCTCCGGGGCTACGTGGGTGGCATTGGGCTCACGCTGGATGCCGACCCGAAGCTGGACTGGACGCGCCCGTACCCGATCCCCGAGCAGATCGGCAACATGTGGGTCTGGGACAACACGCTGAACGGAACATCCATTCACCCCTTCATACCCCCCCGTTCAGCGAACCACATCCAACTCGATCGTGACTACTTCACCCGGCCGCTGCCGGACTACCAGCCGTACCAGTACCCGCACCCGCTGAACCACGACTGATTGCGCAGGCGAAACCCCATGAAATGGCTCCCCTTTCCGTCCGACCCGATCGCCGTCAACGGGCTCCCCTTCTGGCGTGAAGACGGCATCCTGCGCCGCCTTCCATTGCGCATGAAGGAGGCGGTGCCTCCCGGCGTGTGGGGTCTGGCGCAGCACACCAGCGGCGCACGGCTGCGCTTTGCCAGCGACACCACTGACCTGGCCCTCCGCGCCCGGTTCGATGGGCTGGGGTACATGAACAACATGCCGCGGTCCGGGCAGGTCGGCCTGGACCTGTGGATTGACGGGGAGTACTGGCGCCCGCTCTTTCCGACCACCAACGCCATAGACTTCTGCGAACCGTTCTTCGGCGCCATGCCCCGGCAGCGGCGCGAGTACTGCCTGTACCTGGGGCTGTACGCCCCGGTGGAGATCATCGCCCTGGGGCTGGACGACGAGGCCACGCTGGAGCCGCCGGCGCCCTTCGCGCTCGACAAGCCTGTGGTGTACTACGGCTCGTCCATCACGCAGGGCGGGTGCGCCACGCGGGCGGGAATGAGCTACCAGGCCATCGTCAGCCGGGCGCTGAACCTCGACTTCGTCAACCTGGGGTTCAGCGGGGCCGGCCGCGGGGAGCCGGCGCTCGCCGACGCCGTGGCCGAAATCGAGGCCTGCTGCTACGTGATGGACTGGGCGCAGAACTGCCCGACCCTCGAGGAGTTCGAGGCGCGCTACGACCCGTTCCTGTCAATCCTTCGCCGTAGCCACCCCGAGACGCCCATCATCTGCATCACACCCATATGGTCCCAGACAGAGCTGGTGCAGCACAACGAGCGTTTCGGGCAGATGCGTGAGGTGATCCGCCAGGTCGTGGGGGAACGTCAAGCGGCGGGGGACGCGCACCTGACGTTGGTCGAGGGCTTCGACCTGCTGGGGCCCCACGACCGGGACGGGCTGGTGGACTTGAGCCATCCCAATGACATCGGCTTCACGAGCATGGCGCGGGGGCTGGAGCCGGTGCTGCGGCGGGTACTGGGCCTGGAGGCGGGAGCGCCATGAGGCTGACGCGACTGGCGGCGCAGTTCCTGCGCATCGGCGCGATGGGCTTCGGGGGGCCGATGGCGCTGATCGGGCTGATGCAGGACCGCCTGGTGGAGAAGGAACATGCGGTGTCGCCCGACGACTTCGCCACCGGGGTGGCGGTGGGGCAGGTGCTGCCCGGTCCGGTGGCGGTGGACTGTGCCACGCACATCGGCTTCCGCTTGCGGGGGGTGCTGGGGGCGTGCGTGAGCACGGCCGCCCTGATCCTGCCGCCCTTCCTGCTCATGCTCGTGCTGGCACCGCTGTATCTGCAATACGGGCAGATGCCACAGATTGCGGGCTTCTTCAAGGGCGTGGGCCCGGCCATCATCGCGGTCATCATCATGGCCGGCCATAACATGGTGACCAAGCTGAAGATGAACGTCGCGGCGGGGGTGATCGCCGTGTTGGCGGCGGCGGGGGTCATCTACGGCGTGAACCCGATCATTCTCATTCTCGCTGCCGGACTTGTCGGGATGCTCCCGCAGAGCGTGCGCCGGGGGGACCGGGATGTGGGTTGACACGCTCAACCTCGTGCTGGTGTGCCTGCGGGTGGGCACGTTCGCCTTCGGCGGCGGCTTTGTCATCATCCCCCTGCTGCAGCCGGATGTGGTGGACCGGTACCACTGGCTCACGCAGCAGCAGTTCCTCGACGCCGTGGCGCTGGGGCAGATGACGCCGGGACCCTTGATCGTCACCGTGACCTTCATTGGCTACAAGCTCAGTGGTCTGGCCGGCGCGCTGCTGGGCACCATCGCCATCTTCCTGCCCTCGTTCCTGATGACGATGGCGGCGTCGCGGAGCCTGGAGCGCCTGCAGCACAACCGGCGGCTGCAGGGCTTCCTGTGGGGCGTGAAGGCGTGCGTGGTGGGGCTGATCTTCGGCACGGCCGTGGTTCTGGGCCCCACCGGCCTGGCCGAGCCGCGGCAGGTTGCCCTCGTCGTGCTGGCGCTGGTCGTCCTGCTGACGCGGAAGGTGGAAGCGGGGCTGGTCGTGGTGGCGTGTGGGCTGATTGGTCTGGGGCTGTGGGGATAGGGAACAGGGAACAGGGAACAGGGAACGGCTAACGGCGGGCGAGTTCTTCCGCCAGTGACAGATCCTCGGGGGTGTTGACGTTCAGGAAGAGGCGGTGGGGGTCGCCGAACTGGGACAGCTCAGTGTCGGTGGGGCGCTTGACGGTGACCCGGGGAAGGAAGGCGTCGGCGCGGCGGAGGCCGTCCGCCACGCACTGCCCGGTCACAGGCCGGCAGGAGGCGGCATAGGCGGCGCAGAGGGGCTGGTCGCGGCCCCCGATGTGCGGCACGACGGCATCGGCATCCCGGCACTCCGCCACGAGATAGCGCAGCAGTTCCGCCGTCACAAAGGGCATGTCCCAGGCGACGATGAGGTACACATCTGCCACGGCGGCCTTCATACCGGTGAGCATGGCGGCCAGCGGGCCGGCGCCGGGTGTCTCGTCCGGGACGCGGCGCAGGGGCCAGTCGGGCGGCAGCTGCGCATCGCCGACCAGCAGCAACTCCTGAACGACGGGTGCCAGGGCGTCGCGCACGCGCTGGACGATGGGCACGTCGCCGACCGTGCACCAGCCTTTCTCCCGCGTCAGGCGCCGGCCTTGCCCGCCGGCCAGGATCAATCCTGCGATCCGCATGGGTCGCTCCCGTGGTCTCCTCCACATTCATTCGCCCCACCGCTCACCCCCCCCTGCGCCGGGCACGGAGGTATCGCGCGCCGGGCGCACGAAGAAGCCTGTGGCCCGTGGTAGGAAGCCGGGACGATGGGCGGAGACCCGGACATTCATTCACCCCCCGGTGGGGTAGGTACGACGAGGGTCGGCCGATGCGAGCAGCCATCCTGACGGTCAGCGACCGGTGCCATCGGGGCGAGCGCGCGGACGAGACCGGCCCGGCGCTCGTGGCGCTGCTGCAGGCCGCTGGGGTGGACGTCGTCGCGGCCGACCTCGTGCCCGACGAGCGCGAGAAGATCGCGCAGTGGCTCACGGCCACGGCTCCGGCGGCTGACGTGCTGTTCACATGTGGGGGCACGGGCCTGGGTCCCCGCGATGTGACGCCGGAGGCGACGCGGGACGTGATCCGCTATGAGGCGCCCGGGTTGGCCGAGGCGATCCGGGCCGAGGGTCTCAAGCACACGCCGCGGGCGATGCTGTCGCGCGGGGTCGCGGGCGTCATCGGCGCGACGCTGGTCATCAACCTGTCGGGCAGCCCGCGGGCGGTGCGGGAGCAGTACCCCGTGGTCGCGCCGGTGCTGGCGCATGCCGTAGAGCTGTTGCACGGGCACACGGCCCATCCCGGTGACGCGGCGCCGGGGCGAGAAGGTGGTTCCCCTGGCTGACACCGTCAGCATGATTGATGTGTCGGAGAAGACGCCGACGTTGCGGACGGCGGTGGCGGCCGTTGAGGTGCGGCTGCCAGTGGAGACCTTGGCGCGGGTCATCAGCGGCGACCTGCCCAAGGGGGACGTGCTGACCGCGGCGCAGATCGCGGGGATCATGGCGGCCAAGGAGACGCCGCGGCTGCTGCCGCTGTGCCACCCGCTGGCGCTGGAAAAGGTGGATGTGCGGTGCGTGGCGGCCCCCGCGCTGGAGCGCGTGTGCATCCGGACGCTGGCGCGGGCGACCGCGCGGACGGGTGTGGAGATGGAGGCGCTGACGGCGGCGAGTGTCGCCGCGCTGACGGTCTACGACATGTGCAAGGGGCTGGGCCTGGGGATCGAGATCACGGGCTTGCGGCTGCTGATGAAGGCAGGGGGCCGCAGCGGGCTGTGGCTGGGCCCGGGCGTGGCGGAAGTCGTGGCCGTGTCGGTGAGCACCCAGAAGGGCACCCCGAAAGAGAACGTTGAGCAGATCGAGCTTCAGACGGACCGGGGCGTGAAGGGCGATGCGCACGCCGGGCCGGGGGTGCGGCAGGTGAGCCTGCTGGCCGAGGAGAGCATCAACCGGGCGCGGGCGCGGGGCCTGGAGGTAGCGCCGGGGAACTTCGGTGAGAACATCACGACCCGGGGCCTGGAGCTGCACACGCTGCCGCTGGGCACGCCGCTACTGGCGGGCGACGGGGCGCTCGGAGTGGTGAGCCAGATCGGCAAGGAGTGCCACACGCCCTGCGCCATCGGCCAGGCCCTGGGGGAGTGCGTGATGCCTCTGGAGGGCATCTTCATGGCCGTGCAGCAGCCCGGGACTCTGCGGCCGGGGGACCTGCTGCAGGTGTTGACGGACTGACGCCGCCGAGCGAGCACATGGGTAGAGCGCGCGTCTCGCCCGCCGACGGTCGCCGGGGCGGGCGAGACGCCCGCTCTACCCACTGGCATCCCCGTCCACTCATTCCCCCCCCCGCACCCCCCGGCTCCGGGGGTCAGCCGCAGCGTTCCGCGACCATCCGCGCCTGGCTGACGATGTCCACCCCGACGTTCTCACTCCACTGCTGCAGCAGCCGCTTGGCGATGGGGCCGACCTGGCCGTCGCCGACGGGCTGGAAGTTGAACCGTGTCACCGGGCACAGGCAGTAGGAGCTGGCGGTGAAGAACGCCTCGTCGGCGTTGGTCACGTCGTACGGCTCCAGGTTCGTCTCGTGAAACGGGACGCCGAGCTGGTCGGCGAGCTGCCCCACGTAGCTGCGGCAACAGCCCCGCAGGATGTTGCGCCCCTCGGACGTGATGATCGCCCCGTCCTTGACGATGTGGAAGTTCGAGCTGGTGCCTTCGGCGATGTGGCCGTGCTCGTCGAGCAGCACCGCCCAGGCGCCGGGGTCCATCTGCGCCGCCTGCAGGTTCGCCATCTGGTAGTGTAGCCGCGAACGCGTCTTGCACTTGGGGTCCAGGAAGCGCGCGGGGATGGCGAGCTGGGGCGTGACGACCGCGTGCACGCCGGTCTCGTAGAAGGGCGCGGTGCGGCCGAGATACTCGATCAGCGGGATGCACGTGATGATGACCGTCGGCCGCTTCTCGATCATGGCGCAGCTCTCGTAGAACGACACAATGCCGCGCGAGAGGTCGTGGCGAAGGAACAGGTCGAACTCGGGCTCGACGAAGGGCTCGTTCTTGGCCAGCAGCTCCAGCGAGATCGCCTTGATCTCCTCGCGCGACAGGCCGGGGTCAATGGCCGTGAAGCGGCACGAGGCCATGAGCCGGTCGAGGTGGGCATCGAGCATGAAGGGCTGGTGGGCGAAGGTGCGGGTCATCTCGAAGACCATGTCGCCGAGCATGATGCCATGGTCGAAGATGGACAGGCGGGCGTCGCTGAGCGGCTTGAACTCGCCGTTGAAGTAGATCTGCAGCTTGTCGTACTGAGGCATGTGGCTTCTCTCCAAGTGAGGCGCGCCGGGCTGATTGGCCGGCGGCAAACCCGTCTACTATAGCGGAACCAGGGGCGGCGGGCAACTGGTGACATTCATTCGCCCCACCGCACGGGGGGCTGTAGGGCGGGGGCTTGTACCCCGCCCCGCATGGCGACCACTGAGCGGATGGGCGGGGTACGAGCCCCGCCCTGCAGCACGGCGGCCGGTCAGGGCGCGATGGCGGCGAACAGCGCGGCGGCCTTGTGCTCGGCCGCGGCGACTTCGGCGATGAGGTCGGCGGCCTGGGCGAAGGCGGCGGACTGCTCGGGGGTCAGGGCATCGCCCGCCGCCGACAGCGCCGGCCACTTCGTGTCGAGGCCGGTCAGCGCGCTGCGCAGCACCAGCTTCGCCTCGGTGCACGACTGCTGCGTGTCGGCGGGCAAGACGAGTGCGGCCTCACCGAGGAAGTCGCACGCGAGGTTCAGCGAGCCGATGAGGCAGTGCCGCGGGAAGCGTTGCCACGTGACGAGGCGCTTGGCGTCCTCACTGTCGAGGCTCTTGGCGGCGGCGCGCAGCTCGCCGGCCAGGCGCGTGAGGCCGGCGGCGCCGGGCGTCAGCGGGCCGTAGGTGCGCTTCTCGGCGATGATGGTGACGGCCTGGCGTAACGCGGCGAGGACCTGGTCCGACGTGGGCTGGGCGACACCGCAGCGGATCGCCACCAGTTGCCGCCGCGCCGGGAGCATCGTCCCGACCGGGTCGGTGGTGTCCCACGGCCCGCCCCAGATCTCGCCGAACAGCTCCCCCTGCCGCAGCTCGTGGCTGCCGAACGGAGGGGCTTGCAGCACATAGAAGGTGCCCTCGTCGCGCACGTCGCGGGACGTGATGACCGCCCACAGCGGCTTGCCCTGCGTGACTCGTTCATTCACCCCCGGCAGCTTGACCGGCAGCAGGTAGATGGTCTTTTCCTGCAGCTTGTCCAGCAGCACTCTCTCCGAGGCGGCGTCCTTGGTCAGCGTGGCGGTCAGGCCGAGGTTGGTGGCGGCGGCGAGCAGCGGGTTGGCGTTGAACGGCAGGCCCGGCCAGAAGCCCGGCGTGCGCGTGGCCGCCTGCGGGTCGGGGCCGTAGCTGAACGCGAAGGCATCGCCCGACAGCCCGGCGACCCACGCCCGGCTCAACTGCTCGTTCGTGGCGTTCTGGAGCGCGAGGTGCAGGGCGGCGAGATAGGGCGCTCCCGACAGCGAGAACCCCGCGCCCTCGAAGGTCGCGCCGTCAAGGAGCGCGCCGGTGAGGTTGGCGTTCTCGAGATTGACCAGGCACAGCACCGCGCCGGAGAGGTCCGCCCCGGACAGATCGGCGTTCAGCAGGTCCACGCGCTCGAACACGGCGCCGCGCAAGTTGGCCTGGCGCAAGTCGGCCTTCTGCAGCGACACGGCGGTGAGGCTCGCGCCGCGCAGGTCGGCCCCGCGGAGGTTCGTGGCGGCGAGGTTGACCCGGGCGAGCGTCAGCCCGGCGGCCTGGGCCCGGGCGAAGTCGCGGTCCGTCGCCTCCCCGGCCCTGGCCAGGCGGGCGATGTCCGCGCCGGTGGCGGGCGGGTCGGCGGCAGCGGCGGCCACGGCCAGGACGAGAGCCACGGCGGAGCAAAGCAGGCGGCGTGGGAGCATGGGCGGGGCCTCCGGAGGGCGTTGGGGTGCTGCCGGGATTGTAGGCCGGGCACGGGGCAGCGTCAAGGGAGCGGCCCCGTCCTGTAGGGCGAAGCGCAGTTGGGGGTTTGTGTGCCAGCGGCTATCAGGTGGGTAGAGCGGGCGTCTCGCCCGCTTCGGCGACCGTCGGCGGGCGAGACGCCCGCTCTACCCACGTAGCGTCGGCGGGCGAGACGCCCGCTCTACCCACGTAGCGTCGGCGGGCGAGACGCCCGCTCTACCCACGTAGCGTCGGCGGGCGAGACGCCCGCTCTACCCACGTAGCGTCGCACGCCCTCGACAACACCCATTCACCCCCTCGACGCACCCCCTACACGCTACCGCCCTCTCGCGGCGGCAGGCCGCGCGGGTCCGGCTCCCAGGGCGTCACGTCGCTCGTCTCGGTCAGCCACGCCAGCAGCCGCCGCTCCAACGCCGACTGGACTTCCGCGTACGCCGGGTCGCCGTGGCGGTTACGCAGTTCGCGCGGGTCCTGCTCCAGGTCGTACAGCTCGCACATTCCGTCGGTGCGGTAGACCAGCTTGTGCCGCTGTGTGCGGACCATCGTGGCCCGGCACACGCTCTCGGGATGATCCTGCTGCAGCTTGCCCTTCGGGTAGTAGATGTGCTCGGGGTTGGCCCACAGCGCGGCGTTGTCGTCGGAGCGCCCCTCGAAGCAGTGCGGCTCGTGGCGGGCGTAGCCACCCTCGGCGAAGACCGCGCGGGTCGGGTCGCCGGCGGCGCCCTGCAGTTGCGGCACGAGGCTGCGAGCGAAGTGCGTGTGTTGAGCGCGGACTTCGGCCAGCTCCAGCACCGTGGCCATCATGTCGAACAGCTCGACGGGCTCGCGCACGACGTGCCCGGCTGCCCCGCCCGGCGCGCGGATGACGAACGGCACGCGCGTGAGGCAGTCGTCCAACGCGCTGGGCCACTTCTCGACCAGGCCGTAGTCGCCGGCCCAGTCGCCGTGGTCGGAAAAGACGAGCACCGCCGTGTCGCGGTCCAGCCCCGTCTCCTCCAGCGCCGCCAGCAGCCGCCCGAGCAACATGTCGGTGAAGCCGATCATCCCCAGGTACACGGCCTGGAGGCGGCGGAAGTGCTCGTCGGGCAGCTCGTCCAGGCGGCGCGTCCGACGGATGAGGTCGTGGAAGTCCGGCTTGTCGGCGCCCACCGGGCGCAGCGGCGGCAGCGCCGCCGGGTCCACGAGGTCATGCCACGGCGGCGGGGCCGAATACGGGCAGTGCGGGAACGACAGCGGCAGGTACAGGCAAAACGGGCGCGTCGGCCCGGACTGCAGAAAGTCCACCGCCGCCTGCACGTTGGCGTAGTCGCCGTGCCGCTCCACCGGCCCCGCGTAGGGCTCGTACAGGAAGCTGTGGAAGGCGGGGTCGCCGGGCGCGTACGGGTTGGGGCCGAACATCCCGCCCCCGCGGCTCTCGGCGCTCGTCACGCTGGACGCGAAGCTCCCCGGCGACAGCAGGTCGTTCTTGCCGAACCAGCGGACCTCGTAGCCGTTCTGCTTCAGCGAGCGCAGCAGGTTGGGCTCGTCGGGCCGCAGGCAATGCCACAGGGTCCGGTGGCCGCGCACGTGCGGGTACCAGCCGGTCATGAAGCTACAGCGCGAGGGCGTGCACACGGGGTGCTGGACGTGGCACTGCTCGAAGCGCACGCCCTGCGCCGCCAGTTCATCGAGATGGGGAGTGGGGGCGAGGGGGTGGCCGTTGCAGCCGACGCTCTCGCCGCGCCACTCGTCGGGGTTGAAGAGAATGAAGTTCATGGGGCGTGTCCTGGGGGAGGGTGTGGCGACGCTGCCGCCGCCGTAGGTTTCCCCGGAGCGCGTCCGCCGCCCTGCCCGAGACATTCATTCACCCGCCCCCCGCCTCACCCCCTCATGAACCTCCCATGCTCGGGCCGGGGCGTCTCCACCGGCCGGTCGGTCGCACGGAACACCCGCGCTGTCCGTTGGCACTCCACGATTCCGCGGGGGATCGTGCGCTGCAGCTCGTTGAGCACCTGGCGAGGGGTGGTCAACCTCCCGCTGTTGATCGCCTCGACCGTCTGGTCCCACGCGGCCCTGACTTCGTGCATCGTGTCCTCGAAGGCGACCAGCTTGGCCTCGTCGGCCGGCGGGAAGACGCCGCCGTTGACGATCCGGTCGGCCTCGAAGTCGTACAAGTGCCCGCGCAGCCGGGCCGTGGCCGCCAGGATGACTGAGCACTCGTCGGCCCCCGGCCGGAACGTCGCGTCCCGCTCTTCCCACGTCTGAAGCTGATCGCGCATCGCCGCGATGGTCCCGTGCAACTCCGCCAGGGCTTCAGCCATCAGCCGGCGGGGGGAACAGAGGCTCTCCTGTACCTGTGCGTTCATGCTCATGCTTCTGGTCCTGCTCCTTTGATCCTGCGGCGCCGACCCCGTCAGCCCGCAGGGAAGTGTCAGACACCCCCTTGCCCGGGGGGTGAATGAATGTCCGTCTGCCTGCTCTCCCGCGTACGCGCGGAGACCTAGTCCAACTGTTCTTTATTCATTCACTCCCCGGCCCCACCCCCTTCCGAGGCGATTCCGGGCAGCCGCACGAAGACCGACCGCCCCCGCTGCTCGCGTTCCAGGCCCGCCTTCTCCACCGCCGGGTAGTACCGGTTGTGCGTACCGCCGGCGTCGCAGAAACGGGCGCGCAGCCCCGTGCTGTTGGTCCACTGCCCTGGCTTGAGCAGCGCCACCAGCCGCGTCACGTCCTGGTCAGTGGGCTTGGGGGGCGACGTGGGCGCCTCGTGTTCTCCCCCGGCCGGGCGGAACGTCGGCCCGCTGTCGTCCAGGCTGCTGATGACCGGCGGGGGCGCCGCGCCCAGGTTCGACTTGATGATCTCGAAGCACACGTCGCTGCCGCGGTCGCCGGGCCGCCATGCCGCCATCACCACCCGCGCCGCCGCCGCGATGGCGCTGCTGCCCCGCACCCGGTCCAGCGTGATGCCGTCCGCCTCGGCCTGCTGCCGCTTGCGCAGGTGGTGCAGCGCCACGACGGCGACATCGCGCGACTGCGCCAGGCTCGTGAGCGTGTGCAGCGTCCGCTTGATGTTGGCGCTGTTCTCGTCCTGGTAGTGCGCCCCGGCGAGCGTGTCGAGGATAACCAGGCCGACGCCGTTGTCGGCCACAACCTCGCGCAGCGTTTCGGCGGTGTCCCTGCGGTCCAGGTCGGGCCGGGCCAACGCGTTCGAGCCCCACAGCAGGACCTGCTTCTTGGGCACCTGCCACGCCCGGCAACGGTCGCGCAGGATCCCGTGGCTGTCCTCGGTCTCCAGCCACAGCACGCGCCGCCGCGCCGGGTCGCCGCCTTCCACGGCGGTCCCGTCCGGCCACTGCCCGCCGGTCAGGTACGCCCGCGCCAGCGCCAGGGCCAGCCCACTTTTGCCCACCCCCGGCGTGCCGGTCAGCAGCGTGACATAGCCGCGCGGGATCCAGCCCGACCACAGCCACGTCGTCTCCGGGAACTGCTCGTCCAGGTACTCCACCGTCTGCACGAGCCCGTACAGTTCGGGGGTGTAGGGGTGGGATGAATGAATGATCTGCTCGCAGCTCAGGCCGGCCGCCAGGGCCTCGACGGCGTCGCCGTGGTCGGGCAGGTCCAACTCGTCCACATCCACCATCCGCACCTGCACCCCCAAGCCATGCAGCCGCTTGGCCAGGCGCTTCATGTGCAGCAGTCCCGGCTCGTCGTTGTCGGGCCACAGGATGACCTCGCGGCCGGCGAGCGTGCCCAGAACCCCATCGTCGGGTATGCTCGCCGCCCCGCACACCGTCGCCAGGGCGAACTCCCCCGCGCCGGTGATGGCGTCGGCGGCCTTCTCGCCCTCGACCAGGAAGGTCGGCTGGTGCTCTTTGGGCACGCCCACCAGCAGCTCGGTGTTGTAGAGCGGGAGCTTCGCCAGCGGCAGGCCGCGCAACCCGCAGGCCCCGTCGCGCTCCCAGGCGTAGGTCTTGCGTCCGTCCGCGCCCACGCGACGGATGTGTACCGCGACCGTCTTCAACTCCAGGTCGCGGATCTGCCAGCGCTGTTCGGCCGACGGCTCCGGCGCGCTCGCCGGGGCCGGCACGTCGCTGCCGGGGCACACCCGTGCGCGCTGCGCCGCCGGCTCGGGCAGGCCGAGCTGCCGGCACGCCGCCTGCAAGGCCCCCGCCCGGTCGCTCTCGGCCAGGCCCGCCAGCCGCCCGCACGCGTCCACGAAGTCCCCCTTGGCCCCGCAACTCCAGCAAGCAAAACGCCCGCCGTGGCGGGCGTCGTGGCGAACCGTCAGGCTCGGCCGCCGGTCGGGGCCGTGGAACTTGCAGTGCCATCGCCCCTCGGCTCGGGTCGTCTTGTCCGGCGGGCCGAACACCCGGGCGAACGTCCCCACCGGGTCGCGCCGCACCACCTCCCTGATCTCGTCATAGATGCTCGTCGTCGCTGCTGCCATGTCCACTATCTCCACCTCGGTCTTGCCTCCCCACCGCCCCCAAGCAGGGGGTGTCGTGGGGGGTGAATGAATGTCCGAGTTCCCCGGCTCCCGCAGGGGCCGATTGACTCGAACCTCTATATACGCAGGTACAGGAATCGCGTGTTTGGTGCAAATAAGAACACAATTTCTCAATTGCCACGCCCTGGCCACATTTGTGCGACCGGGCGCGGATTGACGCGCGGGCCGGGGCTGTGGTATGGTGTGGGGGCCGGCGAGCCGCATGTCGCCGGCGTCGTGTCGCTTCCGCCAGTCGCCGGGCAACGGTGTTGCCATGGCGGCCAGTGCGCCACCCGGACGAGGGCAACGTGGGTGGGCGCCGGCGCTTTCCTTTGGGGAAGCTCACGCGGAAGCCATCCCTCCTGCCGCCGTGTCAGGCGACAGGACGTTGAACGCTGCAAGCCGAGCGCTCACGCTTCAGCACGGCTGGAGCGCGGGCGCGTGCGGGCCGATTGATCGGCCGCCGGCTGCGCGTGCGGACCGGTAGCCCCGCCCTCGTCCCCCGGTGCCGTGAGCGGACCGAAAGTGTCCGCAGGGGCTGGCAATCAGCCCTCGGAGGTGGCCCCCGTGGCCCTTATCACCATGAAGGAACTCCTGGAGGCAGGAGTTCACTTCGGGCACCAGACGCGCCGCTGGAACCCGAAGATGAAGCGGTACATCTATCACGAGCGCAACGGCATCTACATCATTGATCTGCACCAGACCCTCAAGCTGATCGAGCAGTGTTACGAGTTCGTGCGCGACATGGCGTCCCAGGGCGGCAGCCTGCTGTTCGTGGGCACCAAGCGCCAGGCGGCCGAGGCCATCGAGGCGGCGGCCCAGCGCTGCGGCATGCCGTATGTCAACAAGCGCTGGCTCGGCGGCATGATGACCAACTTCAACACCATCCAGAACCGGATCAAGTATCTGGATGAGCTGGACATGGGCGCCCAGGGCGGCGAATGGACCCGTCTGACCAAGAAGGAAGGGCTCACGCTCGACCGCGAGCGTGAGAAGCTCAACGGCTATCTCGGCGGCATCCGCCACATGCGCGAGCTGCCCCAGGCCATCTTCGTCGTGGACCTCAAGCGCGAGCACATCGCCGCCGCCGAAGCCAACAAGCTCAAGATCCCGGTCGTCGCCATCGTGGACACCAACTGCGATCCCGACGTGGTGGACTATGTCATCCCCGGCAACGATGACGCGATCCGCGCCATCCGCCTGATCTCCGGCAAGATGGCCGACGCGGTGCTCGAAGGCCGCGGCATCCACCAGCAGGTCCAGCTCGAACAGGCCGCCAGCGAAGAGGAAGCCGCGGCGGCCGTGGCCGCCGAGCGCGCCGCCATCGCCCGGGAGGCCGTGGCCAGCGAGACGCTGTCGCCCGAAGAGGCGTTCATCGAGGTCTTCGAGGACAACAACTAGCCAGCCCGTGGCGCGCCGGCCGCTGTAGGGCGGGGGGAGTGAATGAAAGCAAGCCGCGTAGGCCCGCCGGTCCTCCGGCGGGCGGTCACGGGATGTGCGCCGCAGGACCGGCGCACCTACGCGAGGGAAGAGAGAGGGATACCCATGGCGATTACCGCCGAGGAAGTGAAGAAGCTACGGGAGAAGACGGGCGCCGGCTTCATGGACTGCAAGGCCGCCCTTGAGCAGGCCAACGGCAACTTTGACGAGGCTGTGGATGCCCTGCGCAAGAAGGGCATTGCGGTGGCCACCAAGAAGGCCGACAAGGCCACCTCGCAGGGCCTCATCACCAGCTACGTCCATGCTGGCGACCAGGTCGGCGTGATGGTGGAGGTCAACTGCCAGACGGACTTCGCCGCCCGCACCGAGCAGTTCCGCGCGTTCGCCCACAACGTGGCGATGCAGATCGCGGCCATGCGCCCGAAGTGGGTCAGCCGCGACGACGTCCCGCCCGAAGCGGTCGAGCGCGAGCGCGCGGTTCTCATCGAGCAGGCCAAGACCGAGGGCAAGCCCCAGAACATCGCCGAGAAGATGGTCGAGGGCCGCATGCGCAAGTTCTACGAGGAGTACTGCCTGCTCGACCAGAAGTACATCCGTGATGACAGCATGACCATCAACGACCTGCTACTGGACCTGACGGGCAAGTGCGGCGAGTTGGTCGTCGTCCGCCGCTTCGTCCGCTACCAGGTCGGAGAGGAACTCGCGTGAGCGAACCCCCGAAGCCGTTCGGCGCCCCCCGGTGGCGGCGCGTGTTGCTCAAGCTCAGCGGTGAAGCCTTCGGCGGCAGCGGTGGCGTGATTGATTGGCCCAGCGTCGAGCAGATCGCGCGTGACGCGCAGGAAGCGACCGAGCGGGGCGTCGAACTGGGGATCGTGGTGGGAGGGGGGAACATCTGGCGCGGCAAGCGCGCCGCCCAGCAGGGCATGGACCGCGCCACCGCCGACTACGCCGGCATGGTCGCCACCGTCCTCAACGCCCTGTGCCTGCAGGACGCCCTGGAGTCCCTGGGGCTGGACACGCGCGTGCAAACGGCCATCGAGATGCGCGAGGTGGCCGAGCCGTTCATCCGGCGCCGCGCCATCCGCCACCTGGAGAAGGGGCGCATCGTGATCTTCGGGGCCGGCACCGGCAACCCGTTCTTCACCACCGACACCGCCGCCGTGTTGCGCGCCATCGAGATCGGGGCCGAGGCCATCCTGAAGGCCACGAACGTGGACGGCGTCTATGACAAGAACCCGCACGAGTGTCCGGATGCGGTGTACCTGCCGCGCGTGACCTACTTGCAGGCGCTCGAACAGCGGCTGCAGGTCATGGACGCCACCGCCATCTCGCTGTCCATGGACAACAACCTCCCGATCGTCGTCTTCAACATCCACACCCCGGGGAACATCGTCCGGGCGGCCTGCGGAGAAGTCGTGGGGACGCTCGTCTCAGAAGAGCAGTGATGAACGAACGGTACGCCCGACACTCCTGTCGGGCAGCGGGTCTGCCCGACAGGAGTGTCGGGCGTACCGAACTGCCGTTGAGGAGGGGTTCGCATGCAGGACATCGTCAAGAACGCGAAGGAACGGATGCAGCACTCGGTGGAGGCCACGGAGCGTGACTTCCATAGCGTCCGCACCGGACGCGCCACCCCCGCCCTGCTCGACCGCGTGAAGGTCGAGTACTACGGCAGCGAGATGCCGGTCAACCAGGTCGCGACCATCTCGGTGCCCGAGCCGCGCCAGTTGCTGATCTCGCCGTGGGACAAGTCGGTCCTCCCCGCCATCTCCAAGGCGATCTACGCCTCGGACCTGGCCCTCACGCCCAACAGTGACGGCAGCACCATCCGTCTGGAGATCCCGACGCTGACCGAAGAGCGACGCAAGGAACTTACCAAGATGGTGCACCACAAGGCGGAGGAGGGCAAGGTCGCGATCCGCAACGTCCGCCGCGATGCCAACGACCACCTCGACAAGCGCGAGAAGGCCAAGGAGATCTCGGAGGACGACGCCGAGCGCGGCAAGAAGGAAGTCCAAAAGCTGACCGACGAGTTCATCGCCAGGGTGGATGAGATCACGGCCCACAAGGTCGAGGAGATCATGGAAGTGTGAACGGCAGGGATTGGCGGATGGCGAATGGGAACGGCGACGTCCCGGACATGCTGGGGCTGGAGATCGCGGAGGCCAGGCGGCGGTTGGAGACGGCGGGGGTGCGAGAGGTGGGTGTCGTCGCAACCACCCCGCCACGGGGGGGTACTCCCGGGGGGAATGAAAGAGTGGTCAGAGTGAGCCGGACCGGGGGAAGCTGCGCGCTCGTGGTGGCGGCCTTCCCGGTCCTCGAGCTGCACATGCCCCAGGAGAGCACCGGTGCCCGATCTGGCTGAAGTCGCCGCCGCCGAGGGCTTGACCATCCCCACCCACATTGCCATCGTGATGGACGGCAACGGGCGCTGGGCCACCCAACGCGGCCTGCCCCGCATTGCCGGCCACGTCGCCGGCCGCCAGGCCACCAAGTCTGCCGTCGTGGCCTGTAGCGATCTGGGCGTCTCCGCCCTGAGCCTTTATGCCTTCTCCACCGAGAACTGGAACCGCCCCGGCGATGAGGTCGAGGGCCTCATGCATCTCATTGAGGGCGCGTTGGCGGAGGAACTACGGGAACTGCACGAGACGAACGTGCGGTTCATGGCTTCCGGGCGGCTGGCGGGGCTGCCTGAGACACTGCAGCGGCTCTTCGCCGACGCCCGGGAACAGACCGCGGGCAACACCGGCCTGACGCTGAACCTGTGCGTGAACTACGGGGGGCGCGCGGAGATCGTGGACGCCGCCCGGCGCCTGGCGCAGGCGGCCCGCGACGGGAGCCTCGACCCGCCGGATCTTGACGAGGCGGCCTTCCAGCAGGCCCTGTACGCCCCTGAACTCCCCGATGTCGAGCTGTTCCTGCGCCCCGGCCGCGAGATGCGCGTGAGCAACTTCCTGCTCTGGCAGATCGCCTACGCCGAGATCGTCGTCATGGACGTGCTGTGGCCGGACTTCACCGCCGATCACCTGCTCGACGCCCTCCGCGCCTTCAACCAGCGGGACCGGCGCTTCGGCATGGTGCTCGACAGCGGGCTGTAAGCGAACTTCGCCGGCGCAAGCAGGCCGGTGGCAACTCCGCGAAGAATGTGTAGTAGCCGTCGGGCTAAGGTGGTATCATAGTAGCAACACCGCACGCCGTTCCCACGCCGGCCCAGCACGGAGGGTGGAGGCCCCATGAACAGCCGCAGCCTCGTCGTCGCGATCGCAGTACTGGCCCTTGTCGCGAGTGTGTGTTGCGCCCAGGAAGCATGCCCGCAGGGCGCGGAGAAGAAGCTGTGGGGCGGGCTGGAGTCCAGGCCCAAGACCGCCGACGGCTACACGCCGGAGAAGGCCGAAATCGGCATCGGGTCGTACAAGCTGCTGGAATTGCGTGCGCCCGCGGCCGGCTACTCGCTGGCCGAGCGGGAAGTGGCGGTCTACAACCGCCTGACGGAGGCCCTGTCCATCGGGCCGGTGACGCCGGCGATGATCTGCGTGGGCAAGGTGCGCAGCGCCCCCACCATCTACGTCGGGCGCGTGCGCTTCGTGTCTGTCTACGCCAGTGACGCCGCCGCCGCCGGCACGACGCAGGAAGCCCTGGCGTCGGCCTGGCGCAATAACCTGGCCGCGGTGCTGCCCGGGCTGACGAGGGTCACGGGCCCCAGGGCCATCGTGCCGCCGGGCGTCGTGCCGGGCACGTACGAAGTCGCCGTGGGCGGGACGCTGCTGTTCCGGCTGCGCGGCGCGGACGGCTTCGCCTCCCTCTCGACCCGAGGCCAGGCGGTGGAGGAACACATCGTCAAGATGCTGTCCGATGGCAAGGTCAAGCCGACACTGGCGAAGGCCGAGAGCGTGGCCGGCAAGTGGATCGTCAGCTTCGGCGGCGTGCAGATCGTGACGGCGACGGCCGAGGACGCGGCTGCCAACCGGACGACCCCCGAACTGCTCGCCGGTGTTTGGGCCGCGAAGCTCAACAGTCTGCTCGGCAAGCTCAAGGGCGCCACCGGGACAGCCCCTGCGGGATAGGGAGATGCGGTGGGGTGAATGAATGAAACAGGCCCGGCACAGTTGCCGGGCCTGTTCGCGTTACCTGAGATGTGCCCTGCTGCCTACCGGTACACGCCCAGCGACAGGTAGCCCACGACGGCGCCCATGGGATGGGCTTCGCCGGAGTCGCCGTAACGGAAGACCTCCGCACGGGTAGCGCCCCGTTGTCTGGCGGCGATGAGCACCGCCGCGGTCGGGCCGTAGCCGCACATGGTGATGTCGTGCCGCGCTCGTTCGGCCAGCAGCCCCTCGGCGTCCAGCGCCACAATGCGCTCGATGAGCAGCTCGTCCCGGGCGGTGGCGACCTGCCGGGGCTCCTGGTGCGTCATGTCGGTGCTCGCGATCATCACCACGTCGCGCCCGGCGAGGACCTTGCCCAGAGCCTGCCCGACCGCCACGGCGGCGTCCCGATCCTGATCGAGCATCATCAGCGGCACGAACTTGACCTCGGCGCCGTAGAGATGCTGGAGAAAGGGCAACTGCACCTCGAGGCTATGTTCGCCGCGGAAGGCCGCGGAGCCGGTGGCGAAGTCCGGCAGTTCCTCGGCCAGAGCCTCCGCCAGTTCGGCATCTACCTGCGCTTCACCCAGCGGTGTAAGCCAGGCCCCGGCGGTCTGCAGAGCGGAGGTCCAGGGCCCGCGGCCGTGGTTGGGGCCGATGATGACGAACGCGTCGGGGCGACCGTCGGCAGCCAGGGCGGCGAAGCCGTGGGCGGCCATCGGCCCGGAGTAGACGTAGCCGGCGTGCGGGGAGACAAGCCCCAGCATCCGGCGGGGGCCGGCCGGGTTGACCTGCGGCAGACGGCCCGGGCCGCGTCGGTCCAGATAGCACTCCTCGATCTCGGCCCGGAGCGCCGGACCCGTCGCCTCGTAGAACTGCCCGGCCACAACCGGGGGGCGCACATCGGTAGCCATGGAGATGTTCCTCCTGTGCCTCAATCCCGCCCGGCGGGGCCTGCCGCGGGCCGAAGAGGCCGGCAGAATCGGTCGTCTCTCTTGTCAGCGCT
>CAZZDO010000018.1:0-4869 GCA_964653205.1 uncultured Armatimonadia bacterium
TGGGAGCCCGTGGGAACTCCCCTTGTCCTTCCGCCGTCTGTCCTTCCGCCGTCTGCACAGAAACGCGATGATGCTGTATAATGCGTCCTTAACTTCGGTCTCGGGCCGTGGCGCCTCGGGCGCCTGCCGCGAGCCCCGGATTGCCTGTTCCTGTCGCTGGAGGGTGTCGTGGAGTTCGAGCTGCGCGACAAGATTGATAGCCAGTACCGTGTCACCGAGAAGCACCTCGGGGGCATGAGCATCGTCTACATTGTGCTCGACGAGTTCTCGCAGCGGCGCTTTGCGGTCAAGACGCTCAAGGAGGCGCTGCTGGAGGACCGCACGGCGGTGGCCCGCTTCGCCGCCGAGGCGCGCACGTGGATGAACCTCGGCCGCCACGACAACATCGTTGAGGCCATCATCTACCGCGAGATCGAGGGCCAGCCGTTCCTCTTCCTGGAGTACGTCGAGGGGACGAACCTGCAGTCCCTGATTGAGTCCGAGCGCCAGCTCTTCCCCCCGCAGGTTGTTGCCTTCATGCAGCAGACGTGCGCGGGCATGGCGTATGTCCACCGCGCGCGCGTCGGCCCCGGCCACGAGGGCGTTGTCCACCGGGACCTCAAGCCCGCCAACCTCATGCTCACGCGCGGGGCCGTCATCAAGCTCACGGACTTCGGCCTGGCCAAGGCCCAGGGGATGCCCGGCGAGCACAGTGATGTCGGGGTGGGGCTGGGCACGTACCTGTACATGCCGCCCGAGCAACTGCTCGACGCCTCCTCGGCCGACCGCACCTCCGATGTCTACTCCTACGGCGCCGCGTTCTACATGGCCCTGACCGGCCGCGCGCCCATCCAGGGCCCGAACGTCGGGCAGCTCGTGCGCAACATCATGAACCAGGAGCCGGCGCGCCCCAGCCAGCTCGCCCCCGGCATCCCGCCCGACCTGGATGAACTCATCATGCGCTGCCTGGCCAAGCAGCGCGCGGACCGCTTCCAGAGCTTTGACGAGATCCAGGCGGTGCTGCGGACGGTCGAGGAACTCGTCGCCGCCGCGCACTCGGGCCGCGACGATGTCTGGCGCTGCCGCGCCTGCGCCTATCTGACGACCCACAGCCACCGCACCTGTCCCATCTGCGCGAATGCCTTCGCGCGTACCGGCTTCCCACCGCCGGCGGCGACCGCGGAGCCGGCCCCCACCGATGCGCCGGAGGTCGCCGCGCCGGCGCCTGAAGCCTCGCCGGAAGAGGAAGCGGTCGCCCTCCTGCTCCAAACCGCCCAATCCTGGACCGAGAAGGGCGACCTGCAGCGCGCGGTCAACGTGCTCCGCCAGGCCCTGGCGCTGGCGCCCGGGCATGTGGCCGCTCGCCACGCCTTCGACGAGGCCGTCGTCGAGCTGGCCCGGCGCAAGCCCCGCGCCCCCGGGCGCAGCTACAACTGGCCCATGTTCCGCGGCAACATCACCCGCACGGGTTACACGCCCGAAGTCCTCGTGCCGCCCCTGCAGCGCCGCTGGCAGTACCGCGTCGGGGAGTGGATCCTGGCCTCGCCGGTGGTGGCCAACGGCATCGTCTACACGGCCGGGCATCAGAACCGCCCCGGCCAACAGGGACACCTCGTGGCGCTGGGCGCCGAACGGGGCGAGGTGCTGTGGGAGCACGACACGCCCCATGACGTGCTGCTGACCCCGGCGATCATGGGCGGCAACACGCTGATTGTCGCCAGCCACAACTGGCTCGCGGCGCTGGACCCCCGCAACGGGCGGCCCCTGTGGGACTTCGTGGCCGGCACCCCGATCACGTGCAGTCCCGCCGCGTGGCAGAACGGCGTCTACTTCGGCACCGAAGACGGGACCTTCTACGCCCTGCACGCGCAAAGCGGCCAGCGGATGTGGACCTTCCAGGCTGAGATGGGCATCTACTCCTCCCCGCTCATCTGGGAAGGGCGCATTCTCTTCGGGGCCGGCGACCACCGCCTCCACGCCGTCGAGCAGACCAACGGGCGGCTGGCCTGGGAGTTCATGAGCGCCGGCGAGATCAACTCCACGCCCCTGTTCCATCGCGGCCGGGTATACGTGGCCTCTTCCGACCAGCGCCTGTACTGCCTGGACTACGAGGGCGGCCGCGCCGTCTGGGAGTTCGCCACCGCCGGGCCCATCAACGGCTCACCGGCCGCCTCGCAGGACCTCATTTATGTGGGGTCGCGCGACCGCAACCTCTACGCCGTGGCCGCCGAGACCGGCGCTCGCCGCTGGCACTTCACCGCCGGAGACTGGGTGGACTCGTCGCCGGCGGTCAGCGGCCGCACCGTCTATTTCGGCTCCCACGATGGCAAGCTCTATGCCATCGAGGCCGAGATGGGCGTGCTGATGTGGGAATACCCGGTCGGCCAGGAGGTCGCGACCTCGCCGGCCATTTCGGGCAGCAAGCTCTTCGTGGGCGCCAACGACGGGAACCTGTACTGCTTCCGCGCGACCTAGTGCCTTGTCAGACGCAACGCTTGGGGAGCGCCGTTGTAGGGCGGGGGCTTGTACCCCGCCCCTCATGGCAATACCCAAACGGCAGGCGGGGTACAAGCCCCCGCCCTACGACGGCACCCTAGCCATGGGTTCAGGCCTGACACGGCACTAACCTGGCCGCGCGCCACCCCGCCGGAAGGAGCACCCCATGTACCGCCGCCTCTGCTTGCCGGCCTGTCTCATCGCGGGACTGGCCGCCCTGGGCCTGGCCGCCGCCGACGTCCTGATTGACACCCGCTTTGGCGTGGACACCCGCCCCCTCGACCAGTTCGACTCGCGCGGGGCCGAACGCCGCGTCTCCGGCGCGCTGCCGCAGGGCTGGGCCGACAACTCCGGTTGGGCCCGCGTCTGGGCCAACTACACCCCACAGGAAGAGACCGGTGAGAAGTTCCTGCGGGTGAACGTCACCCGGGCCGAGCAGGGCCGCACCTGTCTGTGCTTCAATCCCCTCCCGGACATGGCCGCCGAGGGCTACTACCGCCTGTCGGTGCGCCTGCGCAGCCCCAGCCACATGTCCGCCACCTTCGCGCTCCGCCTGGCCCCGCCGCCGTACACCGCCCTGTGGAGTGAGACGTGCTATCCCTCGCCCGACAGTTGGGACGAGCGCACGTACACCTTCCGCTCGGTAAAGAATGCCGTCCCCATCGGCTTCTGGATCTACCTCGACGGTCTGGGCCAGACCGACCTGTGCGCGCTGCGCCTCGAACGCCTTACCCGCGAGGAGGCCTTCGCGGACCTCAAGACCCACTACCCGGATGCCCCCACCGGCAACCTCATGCGCAACAGCCGCCTGCCGCTGGGCATCCAGAACGGCTGGAACTGGCGCGTGGCAGGGGCCGTGTGCGACGAGGGCGACGTGCAGATCGCGCCCGACGCCAACGTCGTCGGGCCCAGCGGCGCCCCCGCCCTCCACATCGTTCTGAAGAAGGGCATCGCCTTCTGCTCGGAGCCGTACGCCCCGACCTTCGCGCCGGATAAGTACGTCGCCAGCTTCTACGTTCGCGGCACGGGGCAGGGGCAATTGCACGTGCTTACCTATGCCAGCCCGGACAAGGACTACCGCGTCCGCGGCATCGCGAAGTTCGAGTTAGCCGCACCGGACAAGTGGCAGCGCGTCGAGGCGCCCTTCGAGCCCCTGCCCTTCGTCCCTACCGGGAGCCTGCGCATGCACCTGGACCCCGGCGAGTACTGGCTGGACGCGCTGCAGGTCGAGCGCAGCGACAAGGCCACGCCCTATGCTCCGCAGATGACCTGCGAAGTTGCCCTGGCCCTGCCTCATAGCCCCACTTCGATGGCGCGGGTGCAGTTCGGCGACGAGCCGGCACGCCTGCGCTGGTGCGCGACGGGCGCGCCGGCAGGCGCGATGCTCAAGCTGCAGATCATAGACCTCTACGGCGCGACTTTTCTGCTGCCGGCCGTGAAGCTGACCGGGAAGTCCGTGCAGCACGGCGTCGCCGCGTATGACGGCGCAGTCAAGCAGCGCCCCTACGGTGTCGTCCGCCTGGAGGCGTGGGTTGAGAACGCGTCGGGCCGGCGCCTCAGCCCGACCAATGAGATCGTCGTCCACCGCCTCCGCCGCCCGCACCACTGGGGCGAAGACGCTCCGCAGTCGCCCTTCGGCGTCCACGTCAACGCCATGCCCGACCGCCTGCAACTGGCCAAGGCGCTGGGGGCCAACTGGGTGCGGCTGCACGACCCGGGGTCGAAGTCCACGGACTGGCACGCGTTGGAGCCGGAGCCCGGGGAGTGGCACTTCGGCGACGACGATGTGTTCCGCTATCGCGCGCACAGACTGATGATCCTGGGGAACCTGCAGACCACTCCCCCCTGGGCGCGCGCGCAAGGCAGTGACCAGGATCCCGTGTGGGGCAGCAAGTCCGCACCCCCGCGCGACCCGCGGGAGTTCGCCAACTACGTGCGCACCCTCGTGGGGCGCTACCGTGGCGTCATCCGCGACTGGGAGTTCTGGAATGAGCCCTACTGGCTGAAGGTCTGGGACCAGTGCAACTACCCGCCCGGCGAGGGCGAGGGTCACGGCCCCCCGGCGCAGACGAACTACGTCCGCTTACTTCGGACCACGTATGAAGCGGCCAAGGCGGCGAACCCGGCGGCTAACGTCCTCGGCCTGTGCACGAACATCACGCCCGATCGCGCCGGCGCGCCGTTCTCGGGCACCGAGTGGACCGAGGGGTTCGTAGCCGCCGCGGGGCAGAAGTGGTGTGACGGCGTCAGCTTCCACCACTACGAGGGCACCGCGCCGCTGGGCTTTCCGGGCGACAACATTGACTCCGGCGTGGGCGTCGTCACCGCGCCCTTTGTCGCGCACGACGGCCACGCGCCCGAGGAGTTGTGGATGACCGAGGGCTCGCCGCTGCT
>CAZZDO010000018.1:4969-12659 GCA_964653205.1 uncultured Armatimonadia bacterium
TCGCCGCAGCGGCTCTATCGGCAACGGCCTGGCAGCTTGAGGACCTCCGCGCCGTCAATACCCTCGCCCTGGCGGAGGGCGTCACCGCCCACCTGTTCGAGGGCGAGGGCCGGTCCGTTGCGGTGCTCATCCCCAACCCCGCCGGCCACGCGCCGCTGACGCTCCGCGGCTCGAAGGACCTACAGCTCAGCGACCTCTTCGGCAATCCCATTGCCGATGGCGCGCCGCTGGGCTTGACCGTTGTGTATGTCGCCAGCCGCAAGCCGGCGGCGCAACTGGAGAAGACGCTGCGGCAGATGAGCCGCTGAAGCCACCCGAAGGAGACGACCATGGCTCTACTCGTGCGTTGGGCTACGCGCTGGGACCGCAAGGCGCTCGTGGAGATGGTGGGCGCCCTGGCGGCGCAGCACGGTGTCGAGACCGACGAGCGGCGCCTGACCTCCGCGCTGGAGTACGCACTCGGCCACCCGCAGCAGGTGCGCTTCGCCGTGGCGCAGAACGACGATGAGGTCATCGGCACGGCCTCGCTGCACGAGGCCTACAGCACGTGGCAGGCGTCGCCCTACGGCACCATTGAGGACTTCTTTGTCCAACCGGACGCACGCGGCAAGGGCGTCGGCACGGAGTTGCTGGCCCTGCTCGTACAGGAGGCCCGCAAGCGCGGGTACTGCCGCGTGGAACTGCAGGTCCAGGAAGACAATGACCTGGCGTGGCGCTTCTACGAGGCCCGGGGAATGCACTTCACGGGCTATCTCGTCTACGCGCAGGACCTGGCTGACGAACAACAGGAGGCCTGACATGACACGGTCACTCGCTGTGTGTGCGTTGCTGCTGGCCGCGCCGTTGTGCGCGGCCACGTACTTCGTCTCGGCGCGGAACATCGAGTGCCCTGACGGACAAGTGCGCCTCGCGCGGGCCTGGACCGTGCTCCTGCAGCAGGACTTCAATACCATGCCCCAGGCCTGGGAACTCAAGAACTACGAGAACAACCTGCAGATCGGGGTCGGTGACCGCTCCCACAGCGGCGCCGGGGCGCTGTGGCTCACATATGCCAGGGAGCGTGACACCGCGTGGGAGCTGATCGCCCCACCCGTGCCGCTCGGCGATGCGACGACCGCCTCCTTGCGCTTCTGGCTGCGCAACAACCGGGGCCTCACCAACACCCACCCGCACAAGGACAGCTACTTCTCCTGCGTGGAGTTCCGCCAGGACGACGGCACGGTCGTGGGCCGCCTGCCGATCAGTTGGGGCAAGCTCAACGAGGACTGGCATGAGGTGGTCACGACGGGTCCGGTCCCGCAGGGCGCGACGGTCGCCGTCCTGCGGATGGGCTGGGACGGCCCGGACATCTCGGCCGGCCAGTATGTCGCCATTGACGACCTGCGGCTTCTCACCCAGGGCAAGCAGCCCGCCTTCGAGCGTGAGGGCGAGTGGGTCTCCGGCCCGCTCGCCATCGCCGGGCCGACGAATGTGACCGTGGACTGGCAGGCCACCGCCCCGGCGCAGACATCCGTGCGCGTGCGCGTCGAGGGGCAGGCCAACGAGACGGACGCATGGCGCGCCCTGGGCGTCACGCTTGCCCAGAGCGGCCAGAAGATCGCCGTGCCCGCCGACGTGAGGCGCGTCCGCACAGTCGTGGGCCTGAGCACCGCGGCCGCCGCCCTCTCCCCCACCTTCCGCAGCCTGACGCTGACGGCCGGCAAGCAGGTCGTGCGCCAGGACTCCTTCCAGGGCGTGGACGATGCCGCGCCGGTGCTGGCCGACTACGGGCCGACGCGCGTAGCCGAACCGCCCCCGGCCCTGCACTTCCGCCTTCAGGACGAGGGCCTCGGCGTGGCCCCGCCCAGCGTCCGCATGTGGCTCGACGGCGTCTCCGTGGCCTGCGCGGCGCAGGCGGACGGCAGCTACAGCCATGCTCCGCCCCAGCCCCTCGCTCCGCCGTCGCTGGGCCCGGGCTTCACGGGCTGGCGCACGGGGAATCACGCCAATGCCCTTGTCATCACGCGCGTGGAGGGGCGTCCGGACGGCGGCCCGGCCCTCCACCTCACCCGCCCCGCCGGCCCCACCGACACCGCCTTCGCGCTCGCCTCGCCTCCGGTCGGGGTTGTGCCCGGCGCGGACTACACGCTCAGCTTCTGGTACCGCAGCGATCTCGACCTCACGCACGTCAGCGGCTACAACGGCGGCGTACGCTGGCTTGACGCGGAAGGCAACCCCATCGGCGACGCCCTCCCCATCCCCTACGGCCCCGCGAGCGCGGACTGGCGCGAAGTGCGGCTGCCCCTCAAGGCGCCGGCTGGTGCGACCGCGGCTGTCATCACCCTCGGCTGGGACAACCCCAACCTGGCCAACGGGCAGTTCGTCGAGTTCGCCGATCCGATGCTCGACGGCCCGCGCCCGGCGGCGAACCCCGGCCCGAACCTGCACCAGGTGCGGGTCGTGGCCGAGGACGACGCCGGCAACCGCCTGGACCGCACGTGGTTTCTGCTGGTCAAGGCGCCGCTGACGCAGGGCGTCGTGACCGTGCGCGACGACGGCGTGACGCTCCTTGATGGGCAGCCCTTCTTCCCCATCGGCATCTACTCGGTGTCCAAGCGCCCGGCGAACAACAACAGCTATGACGATGCCTTCAAGGAGCTGCGCGGCGCGGGCTTCAATCTCGCGCACACGTATGCCTCCGCCCGCAACGCCGACTTCGCGGAGTTCTACGCGGCGGCGGCGCGGCACGGGATGAAGCTATGGGTCTCCCCCGAGACCGGCAACAACAGTCCCGACGCCGCCGGCGCCGTGCTGACCGTCGCGCGCGAATGCCTCGAACCGGCGCTGCTGGCCTGGTACCTCGCCGACGACACCTCCGGCCACATCGGCCCCGACGAACTGCGCGGGGTGCACCAGGCCATCATGGAGGTGGACCCGTATCACATGACGGTGCAAGCCGACGGCATCGGCGGCGTCAACGACGACCGCTACATCAAGTACCTCAACTCGACCACGGGCTTCCTGCCGGAGATCTACCCCATCCGCCAGAAGGAAGGCAACCACGTCGCCGATGTCATCCGCAGCATGGCGAACGTGCGGGCGGCCTGGGAGGCCGCCGGGCGCGTCACGCCCGTGTGGGCGATTATCCAGGACTTCGAAGGCTGGGGCTGGCAGCGCTTCCCGACCGACGCCGAGGAGCGCTGCATGGTGTACCTCGCGCTCATCCACGGCGCGCAGGGCATGACGTGGTACACGTACGCCTACCGCGATGACAAGCACGGGGCGCCGTGGGACCCGCAGAAGTGGGCCTGCCTCAAGGCCATCGCGACGGAGCTGTCCTCGTTGAGCGACATCCTGACCGCGCGCGCCGCCAAAGA
The DNA here is from genome assembly GCA_964653205.1 of uncultured Armatimonadia bacterium. Taxonomy (GTDB): domain Bacteria; phylum Armatimonadota; class Zipacnadia; order Zipacnadales; family UBA11051; genus JAJFUB01. The sequence continues at coordinate 8,326 of CAZZDO010000018.1, forward strand.
GCAGCCGCAAGCGGAGATCGTCACCGGCCCGGAGAAAGGCGACCTCGACTACCCCAGCCTCAACCTGCGGCTCATGCACAGCGGCAACCAGTGGGTGTTGCTGGCGGCGAATTCCGCTGAGGCCGCGCTGCAGGTGCGGCTGAAGCTGCCGGGGCTGAAGGACAAGGCAGAGGTGCTCTTCGAGCGGCGGACGCTAACGGCCAAGGACGGGCAACTCGAGGACGAGTTCGCGCCCCTGGCCGTGCACGTGTATCGCTGGTAGCGCTAACGGAGGTACACGAACCGCCCCCGCGGCGGGCCCACGACCACGCTGTTGTTGCCCTCGTAGATCTCCGGGATCTTGCCCTCCGGGTCCACGACGACGCTGCCCGGTGTGGCGCATTTCAGCGTGACCGTCGCCGTCTTGGGCTTGAGGTCCGCCGGGGGCTCCAGCTTGGCGATGACCTGCCGGTCCGCCACCTTCCCGGCCCTGTCCTTGAGCACCACCACGATGTTCTCCGCCGGCGCCGCGCCGATGTTGTGGACGGTCACGCGCACCTGCCCCTTCCCCACCTCGAGGTCGCGCTCGGACAGCGCCAGGTCGGCGCGGCCCTCCAGCGGCTCGAGCTTCGTCGCCTGCCGCGCCTCGATGACGGTCGTCTCCCCCGGCGGCAGCGTTAGCGCCACGAGGGCGTAGCGGAACAACTCCAACTGGCGGCTTGCCGGCTTGTCGGCGCTATCGTCGCCATTGGCGTCCGTGCCGACGGTTACGTCATACGTCCCGTGGTCGAGCTTCCACACCCGCATGCCCAGAGGCATCGGCTTGTCGCGGAAGTTGTAGAGCAACACCTTGAGGCCGTCATGGTCGTTGCGCAGCACGAAGGCCGCGAGGTCGGTGCCGCCGCCTTCCCACGACACGCCGAGCCGCGGCACGTGCGTCTTGCCGGCGCAATCCCCGCCCAGGAACATGTACCGCAGGAGCGTCGTCCCCGGCACCGGCACGCGGTCGGTGATGGGCTCGGCGGCCGTGATGAGCCAGCGGGTGCGCTCGAACTCCGCCGCCAGCTCCCTCAGGCACCCGACGAGATACTCCCGCTTGCCGGTGGCCATCGCGGCGCGCCACATCGTGAGTTCATCCCCCGCGCCCCGCCACGTCTTGTCGAAGCTCTCGGGCTTGTTCGGGTCGCCCTGCGGCGGATTGGCGTAGCGCGCCAGATTCGCATCGGCGCTCTTGATGGCCGCCTCGATCGGGGCCCACTGGAGGTCCACGGCCGGCTGCAGCGCCGGGTCGCGCGTCAACTCCTGCGCCCCCTGCAGGAAGTACTTGGTAACGTAGTCCCCGAACGAGTAGTACACGCTCTGGTTCCATTTGTCCGTGTACGGCGCGATCTTCCCGGTCTTGAAGTGCACATCACAGGGCAGCGCCCCGAGCGGCTTGCCCTTGTCGGTGCTCATCGCCACCGCGCACCAGGCCTGTTGGTACTCGTGCACCCACCCGAGGGGCTGGGGGTTGCGGCAGTACCAGGCCAGGTGCGTCGCCCCGCACATCGCCAGCGAACAGTAGAGGTGGTCAATGTCGTCTTTCGGCTGGTCTTTGACCATCTTCGTGCTGAAGATGTACGAGCGGAAGTGGCGGCGCCCCTGGTCATTGAGGCCCGTCCAGAAGGGAATGTGCTCGCTCATCTTCATCATACGCTCGACGTGCACGGGGCTGCCATATTCGCACAGCAGCATCTGCGGGAGCGAGCAACTGGAGTCCTCGGCGGCGTGCTCGACGTCGGTGGCGCGGATCGCGTAGCCGTTACCCCCGCTCTGCTCCCACACAGCGTCGGCCAGCGCCCCCTGCGCCAGCCGGTAGCGGCCATCGCCCGTGATGAGATACGCCAGCGGCCAGTGACACGTGTATTCGCAGTCGTCGTTGAGGTTCGCCCCGAGTTCCCCGTTCTCGACCCAGCGGTGCTCGAGCCACCAGTCGGCCACGCGCTTCCATTCGCGGGCGCAGTGCCGCCCCCACAGGGCCCATTCAGGGGCTCCCGACGGGCCTTCGGCCTTCGCTGACACCGGCCACCAACGCCGCGCCATGCGCCGCTGAATGAGCTTCGCCGGCTCATTGGTGGGGTCTATGACTAACATGCGCTGCGTGAGGCCGTACAGGACCATGTCGCCGTACGGCAGGCCGTCGTAGGCGTGGGCCTCCGTCTCGTTCGAGTAGAGCCGCCGCATGATGCGCTCAAAGCGCGGGGCGTACGCCGCTACGGCCTCGGCCTCCGCGCAGGTCTCGACCGCTAGCCTGGCCCCCTGTGCGGGAACCTGGAAGTCACTCTCGGCCCTTACCGTCAGCCACAGGCGCTCCCCGGCGGGCAGCAGCAGGTCGGGCACATCGAGCGTCAGCGTCAGCCCCTCCGGGCCCACGGGTGTCAGCACTCGGCATAGGGCGGCGTAGTTGCGGTGCGGAGCCGTCTTCGCCTGATCCAGCTTGCGGTCCGACCACTCGGCGTAGGCGAGGTTCAGGTCCAACTCCTTCGGCTGCTTCAGGCAGACCTCCAGGACGGCGTTGGGCTTGAGGCCCTCGGGCTTCAGGGAAAGCGTCACCGACTTCACGCCGGTCGCCTGGCCCCCACCTGCCTCAACGAACAGATTGAGGGCCTTGCCGGCCTTGACGGTCGTGGGCTGCGTTCCCGTGCCACCACTCGCAAGCGCCTGCCGGTCGCTGTCGTCGGCATAGACGGCCCCGAGGGCCGCCTGCTCGTCCGGGCGCAGGTCGCCGGGGGCAAGCCCCATCTCCTGCCCCTTCCGCACCAGCCCCGGGCGGAGGCCGAAGGCCTGGATCTCCTGTACGCTCGCGGCCCGCTTGTCGGTGCCGAACAGCCGTAGCCGCATCCCGCCGAGGGTCTGCGCCTTGAACTGCAGGGAGTGAATCACGTCGTCGCTCGCGGGAAGATCGAGGAGCTTCTGGCCCTCGTCATGCCGGTCGGGCGGGAGCGTGAACAGGGCCGCCTGCCCGAGGCGCTCGTCGGGGCTGACGGCATGGACGAGCACCCATGAGGCGTTCACCGGCGGCTCGAACCGCACGTCGAAGTCGCACGTGGGCGGGCGCGCGACGATCTCCTGGGCGCGGGCCGTCCAGGCGCTCGTGCTCAGCTGCCCGTCAATCGGCGATTGCGCCGCCGGAGCGACGCGGTAGAGCGCGAATGACCAGACGTCCGCGAGGTCGGGCACGACGACGGTCTGACCGTTCAGACTGGGCAGAACCTTCGGGTCGGGCCACTCGCGGAGCGGCACCAGCCGCATCGCGACATCGTCGAAGTGGAACCAGTCGCTACCGTTGAACTCCCCGATGAGGCGCACGGCGACCTTGACCCCATCCTGCGGCGAGCGCAACGTCACGCGGAAGGGCTGCCAGTCGCGGTAGGACGCCTTGGTGATGAAGCCGCCGCTGACGAGGGTCGTCTTGTCGTTCGCGTCCTGGTAGTACACCTTGATGCGCGGGACTTCATCGGTGGCGGGGTTCTCGCCGCGCACGAAGCCCTCGACGAAGTAGTAGCTGTTGGGCTCGACGGCGACGGTCTGGCTCGCCGAGTCCTCAAAGCGCACGCGCACGTAGCGCGCGCCGCCGTGGGCCAGCTTCGCGTCCTGCACCAGCGCGCAGCCCCCGTACGGCGTCCACGAGGCGGCCTTGCCGTCAGGGCCGAGCTCCTCAAAGCCGGCGTTGGCGAACAGGTTCGGTTGGGCTTGCGCAGCAACGGGTAGCATCAGGAGCAGGGCCAGCAGGGCGGGGAGACTCCGGGCGGGCATGACATACCTCCGGGGCGGCAGTGCTGCCACGGAGGTTCGGCACGGGTGAGGCGCTGTCCTGCGGCGGGCGGCTAACGGGCGACGATGACTGCGGCCTCGACGGTGCCGACGGTGCGGTCGCCCGAGTTGGCCACGACGACCTTGATGCGGTGCTCGCCCGGCTCCAGGTTGTCGGCGTTGAGATTGAAGCGGAAGGGGACGACGTTGGTCATCGCCACGAAGGCGTCATCAATGTAGAACATGACATTGTCGGCGGCCAGTTGCGCCCCCGTCTCGGCGACGACTTCCACCTCACCGTGGAGCGCGGCCGGCGAGGAGCCCTGCACGACGAGCGCGATCCCCCCGGGGGTCACCGCACCCAGTTTCGTCCCGGCCAGCGGCACACTGGTCTGCACCGGGCCGGCCACGGTCGGCGGGCGCGTCCCGGGCCCGACCGGCGTCACCGGCTCACCCGGGCCGACCGGCACAGGCGGCGGCGCGGCCACCGGCGACTGCGCCACCACCAACAGCTTCTCCGGCACGCGCGACAGGAAGAACTCCCCGGCGATCAGCCCCGAGTA
>CAZZDO010000018.1:12759-26021 GCA_964653205.1 uncultured Armatimonadia bacterium
GGGATGGTCGCCCGGGGGGTCGCGTAGGGGCACCAGATCATCACGACGTTGGGCGCCTCGGCGTGCATGATGCGGTACACGAGCCGCCACTTCGCGATGTACAGGTCCGGATCGCCCGAATAGGCCATCCAGTTGCCGTTCATCTCGGAGGCGTAGCGGAGGAAGACCGGGCCGCCGGCATGGGCCGCCGCCTGCGCCCACCCATGGAGGTACTCATCGTCCTTGACCGGGCCCAGCCCCTCGTTGGGCTCCCAGGCGATGTGCGGCACGGCTTGCTTGGCGTGGAGGTCCTTGACCCACTTGTACGGGAAGGGCTGGCCGTAGCCGACGTACTTGAAGTAGGTGGCGTGCTTCTTGCCGGTGAGCTGCTCGAAGTGGCCGATCTCGCCGGACACGTTGTTGTCCAGCTCGACGTAGGCGCCGATGTAGCAGCCCTTCTCCGGCTCATACGCGCCGAGGGCGGCGGCGCCAGCCAGGGCGGCCGACAGCCACAGCCCGGCGGCTACGCTCAAGATGAGGGGCAGGGGGTTCTGGTGCGGCATGGCGCTACGTGGGGACCTGCGCTTTCGGTTTCTTCCAGCGGTTGTGAACCCACATCCAGTTGTCCGGCGCTTCGCGGATCGCCTGCTCGACTGCGCCATTGATGCGCCGGGTGTTCTCCAGGACGTCGGCCTCGCGGTTGCCGCTTGCGATCATCGGTACCTCCTGGACCTGCATCTGGAAGCGACCGTTGGGCAGGCGCCGGCAGAAACAGGCGAACACACGGGCGTTCCCGAGCGAGGCCAGGGTGGCCGGCCCGGTGTAGGTCAGCGCCGGACGCCCCAGGAAGTCCATCAGTACGCCGCCCTCCCGCGGACGCTGATCGGCGAGTATCGCCAACAGACCGCCACCCTCCAACACGCGCACCATGGCTCGCGTGTCACTGGCCGCCAGGACGGTGATGCCCAGCCGTGCGCGGGCCGCGTTCATCACCGAGGCAGCCGCGTTCCGCGAGTCGCTGTGCGCCACGACCGCGAGCGGCCCGATGGTTCGGTTGAGGCACAGGCCGGCCAGTTCCCAGTTACCGAAGTGCGCTGAGACCACCAAGACGCCCTGCCCCTGGGCAGCGGCCAGGCGCAGGGGCTCAGGATCGAAGCCATCCACCAGCGCTACCGCATCCTCGGGCCGCATCCCGGGCAGTCTGCACAACTCCAGGATGGTGTATGCCGTGTTGCGAAAGGAACGCCGCGCCACGGCCCGGCACTCCGCCTGGCTCATCTCCGGGAAGCTGGCGGCGATGCTCTGCTCGGCCCGCGATCGCCGCCGGGGCAGGAGCACCTCGAAGGCCGTCGCCAAGCCGTCGCCAATCAGGCAGAGGCAACGCAACGGCACCGCCCGCGCTGCCGCGTGCGATACATAGGCCACTACGCGCAGCCCCATGCGCACGGCGCGTTCACGGACGGTTACCCTCACGCTTGTATCACTCGCCTCCAGGCAGTCTGTGCCGGCCCCGCCGCGGCCGGGGCGGCGCCTACGCATCCCCTACCGGGGTGCGCCGCTCCTTCCAACGGTTATGCAGCCACAGCCAGTTGTCCGGATACTCGCGAATGCCCTGCCCGATGGCGTCGTTGATCAGTTGGGTGTTGGTGACCACATCGGCGCCGGGGTCGTCGGTGCGCACGAGCTGCAGTTCCGGCAGCGCCACCACTCGCAGGGGGCCGGCCGGATCGCGAATGCAGAACCCCACGAAGACCCGGGCGCCGGTGCGCGCGGCCAGCACCGCCGGGCCGGTCAGCGTCCACGCCGGCCGCCCCAGGAAATCCACCAGCACGCCGCCCCGGCTCGCGTGCTGGTCCGGCAGCATCGCCAGCACCCCTCCGGAGTTGAGAACCCGCAGCATCTCCCGGATGCCCTCCCGCTCTAGCACCCGCACCCCGTGGCTGCGCCGCGCTTCGTTGATCATGGCCGCCAGGCCCCCGTGCCGGTGGTCCCGGGCCACGACCGTCACCGGCGCGACGTGATGCGCGACCTGCGCCCCCAGCCACTCCCAGTTGCCGAAATGCCCCGTGATCAGCAGCACACCAGAGCCGGACTCCGCCGCCTCCCGGACGCGGCTTGCGTCAGGGGTCACGATGAGTCGGTCCAGGTCCTCCTTGGACAACCGTGGCAGGGCGAAGAGTTCCACCATCGTGCGCCAGGCACTGCGCACCGAGCGCCGAACGATGCCCCGGCGTTCGCGCGGGCTCATCTGCGGGAAGACGGCCGCGACGTTGGCGTCCGCCAGTCGCTGCCGCCGCGGCGTCACGGCGATCGTGACCCAGGCGCCGAAATCCGCCAGCCGCCGTAGCCACCCCAGAGGCAACCAGGAGAGCGAACGGACAATCTGCGCCGCGAGTGCGACGGTGCCCTGCTCAAGACGGCGCTGAAAAGGGTGCTTCATGTGGCGATCACGCGGCCGCCTGCGCTACCGGGACCAAGGCCTAGCGCTCATCTCCCGGAGCCCGCTGCTCCTTCCAGCGATCGTGCAGCCACAGCCAGTTGTCAGGATGCTCGCGAATGGCCTGCTCAAGAGCGTCATTGATCAGACGCGTGTTGGCTTCGACATCTTCCTTGCGGTCCCCCGTGTCCCTGAGTTGCAGTTCCGGGAGCAGCTCCATCCGCAGCGAACCGGACGGCTCGCGGAGGCAGAACACCATGAAGACCCGCGCCCCGGTGCGCGCGGCCAGCACCGCCGGCCCCGTGAACGTCCAGGCCGGTTGCCCGAGGAAGTCCGGCCGGATGCCGCCTTGGGGTGCATGCTGGTCGGGCAGCATCCCGAGCATCCCTCCCGAGCCCAGGATCCGCAGCATCTCGCGGGTGTCATCGCGACCCAACATCCGCACGCCATGGCTGGCGCGCGCCGCATTGATGATGTCCGCCACGCCACCGTGCTTGTGATCCAGCGCAACGACCGCCAGCGGCGCCACCTGGTGCGCCAGATGCGCCCCCAGCCACTCCCAGTTGCCGAAGTGCGCCGTGATGAAGAGCACGCCGGACCCGGACTGCGCGGCCTCACGCACGGGGCTCAGGTCGGGTGTCGCGATGAGCCGCTCCAAGTCCTCCCGGGAGATCCGCGGCAGGGCCAGCAGCTCAATCATGGTGCGACAGATACCGTGGACCGAGCGGCGGGCGATGCCTCGGCGCTCACGCGGGCTGAGGTCCGGGAAGGCCACCGCGATATTCGCGTCCGCCATCCGTTGGCGCCGGGGCGCGAGCGCGATGACCAGCCACGCGGCCACATCCGCAATGCCCCGCAGCCATTTGAGTGGCAGCCGGACAAGCACGCGGGCCAGGCGCGCCGTAACCGCGACCAGGCTCTGCTCACAACGCCGCCGTACGGGATGCTTCATGCGGTGATCATGCGCGCAACTGCGCTACTCGGTCCAGACTCTCGGCGACGGCGCCGCGGCCGTCCCCCAGGCGCATCTCGCTGCGCAGCACCCGCACCGTGAGGGCCGGGCCTGGCGGTAGCTTGACGGCGTCCTTTTCGGTGGTCACGACCCAACTCGCACCCGCCACTTCAGCCTGTGCAGCAACCGTCGCCCAGTCGTCGGGGCTGTAGCGATGGTGGTCCCCAAAGCGCAGCGGCACAACCGCAGCCCCAAGCTTGCGCAGAGTATACTCGAAACTCTCGGGGCAACCAAGTCCCGACAGGGCCAGGACGGCCTGTCCGGCCAGCGTGTTCAGGGGCGCGTGCTCTCCGTCGAGGGAGATCAGGTCGCGCGGCTCGTGTCCGGCCTCCACGACCGGAGTTCCGGGTGCGTACTGAGCGACCTTGGCCCGCACGCCGGCGACCTGCTCGCCGGGCACCTCGTTCGCATGCGTGATCCACACCTGGTCGGCGCGATCCAGGTGCGACCAGGGCTCGCGCCAGATGCCCCGGGGGAAGAGCCGCGGCGGCTCCCTGCCCACCCGCGCGCTGATGAGGACGATGTTGAGGTCTCGGGCCATGCGGAAGTACTGGTAGCCGTCGTCCAGCAGGGCGACCTGCACCCCGGCTTCAGCCAACAGCGCGATCGCTGCCTCCCGCCCCTTCCCCACCGCCACCGGCACGTCGGGCAGCGCCCGCGCCACCTCGGCCGCCTCGTCACCGCTCACGTCGAGGCCCGCATGGTGGCCGCGCCCGTCGCTGGCCAGCACCGTGGCGCGGCCGTCCGCGCGGCCGTGCCCGCGCAACACAATGCCGGGGCGCACGCCTCGCTGCTGCAGTTCCCGGGCCAGATACCGAACGGCCGGGCTCTTGCCGCTGCCGCCCACCGTGAGGTTGCCGACGCTGATCACCGGCAGCACCGGCCGCGTCGGGCGCCGCAGCCCCCAGCGGTAGATGGCAAGGTTCGCCTTCAGGCCCACCCAGTAGAGGGCCGCGACGCCGGTCAGCAGGGCGCGTGTCACGGCGGCGCCCGCTCCGCGCCGTTCTCCGGAAACGACGCCGCGCCACCAGTGCGCCAGGGTCACGGGACCTCCCCGGCCGGTGCGAAAGCCTCGGCGGGCCCAGGGCCAGCATCGGACGGAGCCACGTCCGCCCCGGCGGGCGGCTCGGCCATCTCCGCGATCACCTGCGCGTAACGGGCCGAGGCCCCGGCGTGCTTAGCCAGCATGCGGGTGCCCCGTTCAGCGGCCAGGGCGCGCTCCTCGGGGGCGGTCAGCAGCCGGTCGCACTGCTCCTGCAGTTCCTCGACGCTCTGCACCTGCACGCCACAGCCTTCGCGCACGGCGACGGCGCTGATGTCCCGGAAATCGGCACAGTAGCGGCCAAACAGGACCATCTTGCCCTGCGCGATCGGCTCGAGCAAGTTGTGCCCCGCCAGACCGTGCAGCAGGCTCCCGGCGACGATCACCAGGTCGGCGCAGCCGTAGATCGAGCCCAACTCGCCGATGGTATCAATGATCACGACACGCACTGCGGCGGCGCCCGGGACGCCCATCTCGCCGCCGTCCTCGCGCATCTGCAGCACATGGCTACGGCGGTACACGTCGTAGCCGTGTTCGCGCACGAGTTGGTGCACGCGGTCGCCGCGGTCGGGGTGGCGCGGCGCGATGATGAGCTGCAGGTGCTTATGGGAGAAGCGCAGGTGGTCAAAGATGGTGAGGATGGCTTCTTCTTCGCCCGGGTGCGTGCTCCCCGCCAGCAGGATCTCGTCTCCCTCGGCGAAGCCGAACTCCTGGCGCCAGCGGGCCGCCTCGGCCGGGAGCAGCCGGACCGGCACCTCGTCGAACTTGGAGTTGCCGCCGACCGTAACCGCCGCGGGGTCCGCGCCCAGCAGCACGAACCGCTCGGCGTCCAGCGGGGATTGCGCCCCGATCCAGTCCACGTTGCGCAACGCCCAGCGGAACACGAACCGGAAGGTGCGGTTGCGCGGGAAGGCCCGGTCGGAGATGCGCCCATTGATGATTGCGGTTCGCGTCCCGCGCCGGCGCGCCAGCCACAGCAGGTTGGGCCAGATCTCCGTCTCGACGAGCACCAGCACCGAGGGCTTGATGCACTCCAGCAGTCGCTCCATGATCAGGGGCGCATCCACCGGGAACTGGAAGATCGCGTCCACGCCCAGGTCGCGCTGCCGCGCCGAACTCTGACCGGTGGGGGTCGAGGTGGACAGGACGATGTGCGCCAAGGGCAGGCGCAACCGCAGTTCGCGCAGGACCGCCGAGGCCGCCGTGACCTCGCCCACCGACGCGGCGTGCACCCAGATCACGGGGTCGCTGGCGTGGTGCGGCTCACCGACGGCCGGCGGCAGCCAGCCGAGGGGAGGCGGAACGCCCCCGCCCCCGCCCCGAGCCTTGCTGCGCACCAGCCGTGCGACGGCCCATGCCAACAGCGCGGGGGCCGCGAGAGTCATCATCAGGTTGTACAGGACGCCGGCCCAATCCCAAGAGCGTGGGCCGCGCGCGGGGGTGCGGTCAGACATGGTGCTCCCAACTGTCGGCGGACTCCCAGGTATCATCATCGCCCAGCAGTTCGTCGTCGGGCGCCATCCCGGCCAAGGGCGCTGCGGACTCGTCCTCGGCGTCGCCGTCCTCCTCCAGCAGCTCCTTCGTTTCATAGAGCCGCCGGTACAGCCCGCCCTGCTGCATCAGTTCGTCGTGCGTCCCCTGCTCCACGATCCGTCCCTCGGCCATGACCACGATGCGGTCGGCGTTGCGAATCGTCGAGAGGCGGTGGGCGATGATCAGCGCCGTGCGGCCCTCGAGCAGAGTGTCGAGGGCCGCGTGCACCGCGGCTTCGCTCTCGGTATCCAGCGCCGAGGTCGCTTCGTCCAGGATCAGGACGCGCGGGTCGCGCAGGAAGGCGCGGGCGATGGCGATACGCTGCCGCTGCCCCCCCGACAGGCGCGTGCCTCGTTCCCCGACCTGCGTGTCATAGCCGTCGGGCAGAGCCATGACGAAGTCATGGGCATAGGCCGCCCGGGCGGCCGCGATGATCTCCTCCTCGGTGGCTCCCTCGCGGCCGCAGGCGATGTTCTCGCGCACACTCGTGCCGAACAGGATCGTCTCCTGGGGTACAGAGCCCATGAACTGCTTCAGCGAGCGCTGGGTCACTTGCCGCACGTCCGTGCCGTCAATCAGCACGCGCCCGCCCTGGGGGTCATAGAGCCGCGGGACCAGGTTGGCGACGGTGCTCTTGCCGGCGCCGCTGGGCCCGGCCAGGGCCACGACCTCCCCCGGGGCGATCTCCAGGCAGAAATCGCTCAAGACCGGGTGCGCGCCATCGTACGAGAAGTCCACGTGGTCGAGGGTGATGCGTCCCGAAGCTTCTTGCAGCTCGATGGCCTCCGGCAGATCCTCCACCTCGGGTTGCTCATTGAGCACCGCGAGCGTGCGCTCGGCTGCCGCCTCGGCGGTCTGCAGCCCGACGTAGAGCCGAATTGTCGCGACCAGCTCGACGGACGCCAACTGCAAATACAGCATGAACATCACGAGCGTCGGCGGGGTGACCTCGTTGGCCAGGATCTGTTGCCCTCCCAGAAGCAGGGCAATGGCAGTCACGACGGCAACCATGGTGTAGACCGGGGGCAGGCCGATCGCCTTGGCCAGGGCAAGCTTCATCTCCGCCTTCACGACCTCGAGAGTCTCGCCGTCAAACCGCTCGATGGCCTGCTGCTCCAGCCCGAAGGTCTTGATCACCCGCATCGCCACAAAGCTCTCTTGCGTCACGGCGGTGAGGTCGGCGACCTTCGCCTGAATCCGTCGCCCATAGCGCCGCCCGTAGCGCGCCGTCACCGCCATCATGCCGGCGGTGATGGGGACGGCAATGCCCAGGACGATGGTCAGCAACGGTGACAGCGCCACCATGCGCAAGAGCATGAAAACGACGACCAGCGGCCCGACCAGTAGCTTGAACAGATCGGTACCCAGCGCGCGCTGCAGCACCGCGGTATCGTTGTTCACCCGCGAGATCAGTTCCCCGGAGCGGCGGCGGTCGTAGAACGACATGGAGAGGGTGTGCAGGTGCCCGAAGACAGTGTTGCGCAGCCGCCGAAGCACCCGCTGCCCGATGTAGTCGCCCAGGTACAGCGAGAGTGCATTGGCCAGGGCCGCAGCCACGCTGAGCAGCACGAAGACGATCGCGTAGTGGAGCACCCGGCCCATGGCCTCGGCTCGCTGCTCAGCGCTCCCGGCCGCCGTAGCGCCCCCGCCCGCCCCCGGGGCATGGGGCAGAGAAGCGAGCGAAGGGAAGATCTCGTCCAGGACGGGCTTGGTGGCGCCCAGGGCTCGCACGTTCAGCCAGGCCGCACCGGCCATCAGGGGGAGGGCGATGAGGATGACGGGGATGAGGTCGCGCGCAAAGCGCCTAAGCTTGAGCAGAGAGCGCATTAGGGTGTCGCCCCCCCTCGCGCCAGCGTGGCCTCGATCAGGTCAGCCGTGCGCACAATCGCTCCCGGCGGGCCCAGCGCCGCGCACGCCTCGTGCAGGTCCTGCTTCATCCGGGGCAGGGCGGCGGGATCGTCGAAGAGCCCCCGTGCGCGTTGGGCCAGGCGCCACGCGTCGCTCTGACGCAGCACCAGTTCCGGGATGGCCTCCCGCCCCAGGATGATGTTGGGCATGGCATACAGCTTGGTCGGCAGGCGCATCATCATGAACGTCAGGGTCTCGACCGCAGTGCCGCGGTACATCCCGATGATCGGCGCTTCCGCCGCCGTGGCCTCCAGCGTGGTGGTCCCGAAGGACGTCAACGTCAGGTCCGCGGCCTGCAGCAGGCGCACGCTGTCGTCTACGACCGTCAGATGGGCGCGCAGTGCCGCCGGGATGGCCAACCGGTCGGTCGTCCCGGGCGGTCCCGGCGACCAGAGGAAGTGGTACCCGCCATCGGCCAGCAGATGCAGGGCCGCCCCGATCATCTGGGGTCCCATCAGGGCGCGCTCGCAGCGGCGACTGCCGGGCAGCAGCCCCACGTACCGCTCCGCCGTTGGCAGCCCCAGTTCCTGTCGCAACGCCGCCTGATCGGCGACGGGCTGGACCCGGTCCACGACGGGATGCCCGACCCAGTGGGCCTCGATGTCATGCTTGCGCAGTAGCGCCTCGGACCAACTGAAAGGGGTGGCCACAACGTCCGCCACACGGCCGAGGTCCGAACGGTCCCATTCGCTCTGGTCCCATGACTTGGGCGGGAAGTAATAGAGAATCGGCAGGTGCCATGGGAAGCGCCGAATGCGGCGCCCCAGGTGCATGTTGAAGCCGCCGAAGTCCACCAGGACGAGGAGATCCGGTCGGCGCTGCGCCAGCAGGCGCAGTAGCCGCCGCCGCATGGCCAACGCTTCCGGGATGCGCTTGACGGCCTGGACGGGCCCCATGGTCGCCCAACTCGTGCTGTCAAAGTCCGTCGCCACGCCCGCCCGTCGCATCAGCGCGCCCCCCGACCCCGTCAGGCGGTACGCGCGCCGCCGCAGGAGTTCAGCCGCCAGCATCGAGACATGCAGGTCGGCCGAGGGCTCAGCGGTCAGGAAGAATATCTCGGGGGCGGGCATCGGGCAACGCGCCTAACGGTGGCTCATCTGGCGGCCCATGGACCCCTGGCCGATGCGGCGCAGGAAATCGCACAGATAGCTCAGTTCCGCCCCCTCGGGCACCTGCTCCTTCACCGCGGCCAGGGCGTCGGTCAGGTTATACTCGGAACGGAAGAGCAGGCGGAAAGCCTTCCGCAAGGCAGCCCGGTCCTCGGCGCTGACGCCGCGCCGCTCCAGCCCGATCACGTTGAGCCCCCGCACCGCCGCGGGGTTGCCCTCGACGATGGCGAAGGGCGGGACATCCTGGTTCGCGCGCGACATGCCGCCGATCATCGCCATCTTGCCGACGGTCACGAACTGGTGGAACCCGGTCATGCCGCCCACCGTCACGTAGTCCTCGACGACAGTGTGCCCCGACATCTGCACGCAGTTGGCAAAGGAGCAGTTGCTGCCGATGCGCACGTTGTGGCCCGCGTGACAGTAGGCCATGAACATGTTGTCGTCGCCCATGGTCGTCGCGGCGTCCTCGCCGGTGGCGCGGTGCAGCGTGACGTACTCCCGCAGTTCGTTGCCGCTGCCGATCTTCAGGTACGACCGCTCCCCCGCGTACTTGCGGTCCTGAGGGGGCTCCCCCAGCACCGCGCCGGAACTGACCCGACAGTTGGCCCCCAGGTGCGTCCAGCGCCGCACCACCGCATGGGGCCCAATGATGCAGCCGTCCCCGATCTGCGTCTCAGCCTCGATGATGGTGTAGGGCAGGACCTCGACGTCGCTGCCCAGTTCCGCGCCCGGGTCAACAATGGCGGTGGGGTGAATGGCCATCTAGGTGGTCTCCTCCGCCGCCGGCGCCGAGTCCACCAGGGCGAACATGAACTCACCTTCGACCGCCACCGCGTCCCCCACGCGAGCGACCGCCGCCACCTTCCCCATGCCGCCCTTGCGCCGAATCAACTCGGCCGTGATCACGAGCTGGTCGCCGGGCGACACCTGCCGCCGGAACCGCACGCTGTCCATCCCGGCAAAGAAGGCCGTCTTCCCGGTGGCGTCCGCCTCGCTGAGCAGGAAGATGCCACCGACTTGCGCCATCGCCTCGAGCATCAGCACCCCGGGCATGACCGGGTTCTCCGGCCAGTGGCCGGTGAACTGCGGCTCATTGGCCGTGACGTTCTTGAGGCCCACGGCCTTCTGGCCGGGCACCAACTCAATGATGCGGTCAATCATCAGGAACGGGTAGCGGTGGGGCAGAATCTTCAGAATGTCCTTGATGTCCAGAGGCACGCTGGTGCCCTCCTCTTCAGCCGACCTAGAGATCAACGGCGAAACGCGCCGGGGAGATTATAGCAACACCCCGAAGCGGAAGTCAAAGCGCGCGGCGCGAGCATCGGGACGCCCAGGCCCTGAATCGCCGAACGCCCCTGCAGAGAGGGGCGTTGCGGGCAATCATCTGGTGGACGGAAAGGGATTCGAACCCTCGGCCTCGTCCGTGCGAGGGACGCGCTCTCCCAGCTGAGCTATCCGCCCAATGGACCCGTATTATAGCGAGAAGCCCCAGCGTTGTCAAAGCGTTGGACGGCTGCGCTGGCGACTTCACTGCCCGACGGCGCACGTGATCAGCCCGGCCTCCCCCGGCTTGAGCGTCACCGCTACCGCGCCGTCCCGAACAGCCACCTGTCCCGCGCCCCGGCTCACTTCAGCCCTCGCGATCTGCGCCTCCAGCTTCAGCACAGCCGTCTCGGCCTCCGTAGTGGGGTTCGCGACCGCGATGCTGATCTTGTCGCCCGACCGCCACGCGCCCGCCTGCAGCTTCGGGTTGTCGCTCTGCAGCGGCGTCTCCGCGCCCCCCATCACGGCCGCCCCCAGCGCCGCCGTCTCCACATTCAGCTTGCCGAACTGCTTCCACAGCTCGCTCTCGGCGAGGTGGTACCCCGGCGACTTGAACGCGTACCACCAGACGCCCTTCGCGCCGGCAATCACGGCCAGATAGACCATCAGGCGCGCCTGGTCGAGGGTCGGCTGCACGACGGCCCCCGCCCGGTAGCCGGCCGGGAGCACGACCGACAGGTGCTGCCAGGGCGCCAGGGCCTGCCGGGCCGCCCGGACCCGGTCGGCCACGAGCGTCAGCGGCTCATCCGGCTGCGGGAACGCCACCACCTGCAGGCTGTCGCAGAAGTGCGCCCAGAAGGCATACTGCTCCGGGTCCCGCACGGTCAGCAGCAGCGGGTGCAGATCCCCCTTCTGCTTGAGCGCCGCGTAGACGTCGGGCACTTCCCGCAGCGTCTCGGGATGGGCCTCGGGCTCATCGGCGATCTTCCAGTCCAGGACCGTCGCGTGCTTGCGGAAGTAGGCCATCTTCTCGGCGGAGGACTTCAGGTTCGCCCCCACGAGCCCCCCCGTGTGGAGCGGGATCTGCACGTGGAGCTTCTGAGTCCCCGCCTCTTCGACCGCCGTGCGCTGTTGCGTGGCGTTGTGGGTGCCCAGCCCCTGCACCATGTTGAAGCCCTGCGCGGCGATCGCCTTGTAGTCGCCCACGGCGGCATGGTAGATACCAATCGGGAAGATCGGCTGGCCGTCCGTCTGCAGCAGCACACCGCGTGCGTTCAGGTTCTTGGGCTGGCGCTTGTCCAGGGCCACGAACAGGTCGGCCTCGGCCATCTCCGACCCCACCTTGACGTCCCAGGCGTAGCGCCCCGGCGGGAGCTTGGGCACGGCCATGTCCCCGGCGACGGTCCGGGCGTCCTTCCGTTCCAGGGCTCCCGTCACCCCCTTCACCGCCTTGCCGTTGGGCCCGGTCAACTGCACGGTCACCTTGGCCTTCTCCGGCACGTCCTCCGCGGCAGTGGCCTGCAGGTGCACGGTGGGGGTCTCGTCGGGGGCCACGACCATGCGCTCCGGCGTCAGGATCAGCACGGGCGGCGGTTGGCTGCGGACCAACTCCACATCGTCGAACCAGACCTCGTCCCGCCCCATGACACGCAGGTAGATCACAGCGGAGACAGCCTCCGCCGGCGCGCGCCCCGCCAGCGCCAGGAACTGCCACTGCTGCAGGCGCACCTGCTGGCGCGCCACCCGCGAGGCCACCGGACGGCTGGCGGCGTCAAGGAATTCGAGCCTCAGGGCCGCGCAGGTGTTGCCGACGTGCGCCGCGGCGGCTGCCATGCCCGGGGCCATGCCCGGGGCCATGCCCGGCCCCATGGGGGGCATCGCGCCGGGGCCTGCGCCCGGCGTGCCACCTGGTGTGCCGCCCGGCGCTCCGCCGGCCGATCCGGTGGGCCCCATGCCGCCCTGATGCCACACGCTGAGCAGGTACGTCGCTCCGGCCTCGACCTTCCCCACCGGCTGGCTGATCCACGGCCACTGCTCGGGGCTCTGCGGCTTGACCCGTAGCGCCGCCTTGCCCACGCGCTTGATGTCAGTGTCCAGCGAGAACGCGCCGGCCGTCTCGGGCGCGTCCGCGTGCTCCCAGCCCTTTAACTCGTCCTCGAACCCCGGATTCCTCAGGTCCAGCGGCTCCGCCTTCTTGTCCGCGGCGAGCGCTGGGGCGGCGACGATGAGCAGCAATGTCAGTAACAGGGGCATGGGGGCCGTCCACGAGTGTTAGTGGGGGTATGACTTCGCCGGGGGCGCGCGCGTTCCCTGTGATGGCAGGCGCCGTCACCCTCGGCTCAGCTTGTCCAGGAACTTGCGGCTCTTGAGTTGCTCGCCGACGTGGTAGTCGGTGTGGGCCTGTAGCACGCGGCCCATCTCGCGCCGCACGGCGGGGCTGAGGCTCAGGCGCCGCAGGTGGCTCAGGGGCATCGTCAGCAGCGTGCGCAACGCCCCCAGGGCCTGCCCGGACACCGTCAGGCGGCCCTGCGTGGCGGGCGTGCACCGGCGGCACACGAACCCGCCCTGGGCCGGGATGTACCCCCCCTCGCCCTCCAGCGCCGCGCCACAGGACAGGCACTCCTGCAACTCCGGGGCCATGCCCTGCTTGGCGAACAGCCGCAGCGTGAAGGCCTGCGTGAGCAACTCGGGGTCGTCGCCCGCCACGATGGCGTCCAGGGCCGCCGTGAGGTCCTCCAGCAGCCCCGGCACGGCCTCGCCGGGCTCGGTCGTGAGGTCCGTCAACTCCAGCAGGAGACTCCCATAGGCCAGCCGCTGCAGATCGTGGCGCAGCGGCAGATAGGCCTCGACCACCTCAGCCTGCGCCAGGCGGTCCAGGCCGCGGCCCTGGGCGAACTGCAGCCGCGAGACCGTGAGGGGCTCGACTGCGGCCGCGAGCTTACTGCCGGGCTTCCCCACCCCCCGGGCCACCGCCTCGAC